>NZ_JBEWCD010000002.1:645512-968268 GCF_040530035.1 Roseibium sp. HPY-6 | reverse complement strand
GATTGCCGGGCCAGTCGTAGTTCGACAGGAACTCGATCGCCAGATCGGACAAACCATTGACAGGCTTACCGTGCTGGACCGCCAATTCGAACAGGATGTTCTGGCCGAGTGGGCCGATATCCTCAATCCGGGAGCGCAGGGGCGGCATGTTCAGTTCGACACGCGCCAGGGCGTAGTAGAGTTCGCGGTTGAATGTTCCCCGCCCAATTCTCTGAGAGATGTCGTCCGGCGCTCCAGTCAGGAGGCGGATGTTGGTGGTTAGTGTTTCGCTCCCGCCAAGCGGTTCGAATGTGCCTTCTTTTGCCGCGCGCAGCAGCGTGAGCTGCATCTGATCGCTCAAGGTCTCGATGCCGTTAAGGAACAACGTGCCGCGATCGGCTTTTTGAAAAAGACCGAGCTTGTTGGTCGGCACACCGGGCAACGTGCCGCGCTTTGCGCCGAGCAGCTTCACCTGCAACATCGCGTCCGACAGGCCGACGCAGTTCAGTTCGTAAAATGCCTGATCCGAGCGAAGGGACGTATAGTGGATCGCCCGGGCAATTTGAGCCTTGCCGGTTCCAGTTTCACCCGAAATCATCACGGGGACATCGAAGCTTGCAAATTTGCGGGCCTGCTCGATCACGGCGTTCATCGGCGAGTTGGGTGCGCGCAGCACCTTCTCGAAACCCAGACCCTCGCGCAGTTCTTTCCGACGCGTTTCCAGCTTGCTTTCCACTGTCCTAGCAAGAAAGCGCATTTCCAGCGACATGCGGTCATGATCGCGCGTCAGCTGAAATAGCTGCGAGGCGTTCTTGGCGACCATCAAAAGATGGTCGGGATGCCACGGCTTGGTCAGGAACTGGTAGACGCCGGCCTCGTTGATCGCCGCGATCATGTCATTCGTCTCAGTATAGCCGGTGATGACGATCCTGACCGTTTCCGGCCACTTCTTTCTGACATCGGACAGAAACTCAATGCCGGTTTTTCCAGGCATCCGGTGGTCGCACAGTATCACCTGCACGAAATTTTCCTCCATCAGCCGGAGTGCATCCTCGACATTGGTCGCCGTCAGACACTCGAAATCATCCTCCAGCGTCATGCGCATGGATGCCAGAGAGTGTTCCTCGTCATCGACCAGAAGAACTGTCGGGAGGCTCGTCATTCCGCGGCTCCCTGGAGTTGTTTTTGCGCAAGGTTCGTGCGCAGCCAGGTGATCCACTCAGACATTCCTTCACCTGTTCGTGCCGACAGATTCAGGATCTCGATGGTCGGATTCACGCGTCTCAGGTTGGCTGTGTAAAGGTCCAGATCAACGTCACAGTGAGGTGCGAGATCGATCTTGTTCAGGATCGCCAACCGCGCCGCAGTGAACATGTCGGGATATTTCAGCGGCTTGTCTTCACCCTCGGTCACTGAGAGGATTGCAACCTTGCAGTCCTCGCCAAGATCGAAACTGGCCGGACACACCAGATTGCCTACATTTTCAATGAACAAAAGGCTGCCGTGCGACAAGGTGAGGTGCTCGATTGCGTGACCGACCATGTGACCGTCCAGATGACAGCCTTTGCCCGTATTGACCTGGATGGCAGGGGCTCCGGTCGCGCGGATCCGATCGGCATCGTTCTGCGTCTGCTGATCGCCTTCAATGACGGCGAGCGGCTGGCCACCAAGTGCTTCGATTGTCTTGCACAACAACGTTGTCTTTCCGGAGCCGGGGGACGACACCAGGTTGACCGCAAAGACCTCCTGTGCGGCCAGCTTAGCCCGATTCAATTCCGCATAACGGTCATTCTTGGCCAGGATATCAGTCTCGATCTTGATCAGGCGCTCCTGCGAATAGCCAGGAACGGATACTCCCGCCGCACCATCGCCGAAATGAAGGCCATCATCATGGCTGTGAGAGTGTGTGTGGGAATGGTCGTGTGAGTGGTGCTTGTGTCCGTGCACCTTGACTTCGCCATCGCCGCATCCGCATACCGTGCACATCAGACCACCTCCAGATCCTTTATCCGCATTTCATCGCCTCCTTGCGGCATCAGCTTGCCGCCGCCACAAGATGGACAAGGATCGAATCGATGCTCAATCGTCACCTCCTCCATACAGTCATAACAAAGCGCGCGGCCTGGCAGGTCGATGACCACGAGCTCTGCGCCTTCCGCGACAGAATTCCGCATGACCACGTCGAAGGCAAAATGCAGAGCATCCTTCTCGACCCCGCCAAACCTGCCGAGCTCAAGCCGGACCCTCGTGACACGATTCACCGCGTGCTGTTTTGCCTGGTCTTCAATCACGTTTCTGATGCCTTCGCAGAGCGACATCTCATGCATCGCGCACCTCCACCAATGAGACCGGTATGCACGGGTCGAGAATATCGAGGACAAGCGGCGCCAGCTCAGCGTTCTTGTGTGGCAGGCTCGCAAGAGACTGATCGAGTACGCCGCCTGGTGTCATGAGATGATCCGTCGGCGTAATGCGTCGAAAGTTCGTGACCATCCCGTCTTCCACGTCGGCGCTGATTGCGTATGTGCCTCTGGCCGCCGGTACAATGGCGCGGCCAGGCCGAACAAGCACCGCTTCCTGAAGACGTCCGGTCAGGCAGTCCTCTGCATCGTAAAGTCGGGCCGTCGCGCGCCAAAGCGGTCCACGACCGTATTTACGCTCGACATGCCGCATGACCGGATGGTGTGCCTGGCGCGCGGCCACCGAGTTTTCAAGGGCCTCGGCACCAAAGACATTTTGCCGGGACACGGTTGACAGGATCGCGGTAGCGGCTTCTCCAGGCGCGAAGCAGACACCGATCTGGTCCAGCGTTTCACCGGCGGCATCACCGGCGTTCAAAAAGGCGTCGAATTCGGACGGCGTTGTTGGCGGACAACCATGCACTCCGAAAAGGCTGGCCCGGACCTGACGCGATCCGCTCATCAGGTCCTGGGGCAGCGGGCGCGGATTGCGTCCGAAAAACGCCGGGAAGCTTATGCAGAACTTGATCAGATGATCCCGAAGGATTTCGCGCCGCAATTCCTCCATCGGATTCCGGCCTGGCTGAAGGCCGAATGCCATGCGTGCAGCCATATCCTGGGTCACACGGCACAGGTTGAACAGGCGCGGCAGCAGCTCAGCGGCATCTTCGGCCGACTTGCCGACGACGAGGCCAGCAACGGGAAGCGGCGCGGAAGGCCTTGCTTTCATCATTGCCGAACCCGATGTACCGCGCGTGCGCATTCTTCAGCTCTCCATCGTCGCGCCGGTCGAGAGGCCACCGGTGATCACCGCGCGCCGGGTCGGCACGAGCTCCGTGTCTGGTTTCCCACCTACTTCGTCAATTTCCGCCTGTTCAAGGTCTGTTTCGCGTGCCGCACGGATATCGGCGGACCGATCGGTCTCGGCGACGTTTTCAGGATCGAACAGCGCCACCATGACCGCGCGTGCAACGTCCACCGCCTGCATTTGCGTTTTGAAATCCCACATCGGCGAAAACAGGGAGCACGCCATATAGCTGCCCGTCATTTCACGCGCGTTGTGAATGAACTCGTAGTCGCCGGAGGGAAAGCTGATCACGTCCTTTGTTCCAGGCTTGATTTCATCCCAGCTTTCGTTTTCGGCGGGCAACAGGACAAGGTTCATGAACCACGGGGTCATCAACACACCGATTGGACGTTCGTTCCAGATCTGAAAACCGATCGCCTCGACGGAGAGCAGCTTGTTGACCATTGGAAGGTCCCGCATTCCGGCGTGCCAGACCTCACGGAAGTCCGCGACCAGACGCGATGCGACCTCGTCAAGCCGGCTGGCTTCAAGGACCGACGCGGCGCCGGGATCTTCAAGGACCATGAACTGTTCTTTTGGCGCACTGCAATTCGGGCAAGACCAATCGTCCGGCAAATTCACAAACGCGGTTCCAGGCTCGATCTGGCGATAGTCGTCTCCCTCCGCGGGATCATAGGGCGTCCAGCAGATCTTGCATTCCATGATCGCAGCATGGCTGATCTTGTTGGTGGCGCCCAGGAAGCTTCCCTCGAACCCGGTCATGCAATTGCCTCCAGGACTTTCAGGATCCTCGAGCCGCTGTCGGACAAATCCTCGGGCGCGGCCAAGGCTACTTCCGGAACATCGGTGACTTCAAACGTGTCCAGGATGAGCGTGTCCATGGAGTTAAAGAATTGCACACGCCACACGTGCTTCAGTGCTGTCGCTGTGATCCGGCAGTTGCCATATCCCCGTGAGAGTATGGTAACGGCTCCCTCGCCAAGGGCAGCGTCCAGCCACGCAAGATCTTCCTCCGTGTGTGGCAGCAGGGTCAGATTGATAACTTCAAGCGCGTCATCCCGGTCGAAATTGGATGACTTGTGGCACAACTCTGCCAGCAACGCCGGTGCGTTGATAACACCTTGGGCCTTCGGTGTCGCGTCAAGCTGCGCGCGCCGTGTGGGGCGGAAAGGGTCTTTCGTGACGCATCCAGGTATCGGACCAACTTCGACCGTTCGCAGGCCAACGCCGTTCAAACTCCAGACCCCGGCAAAAACGCTTTCCTGTACCGCGATGGCCGGAACGCCTCTTACTTTTGCGGCAACTTCGCCTTCTCCAAGCGTCTCCGAGATCAGGCTGATGTTTTCGGCATCAAGCGTGGAAAGGTCGAACCGGGCCGAGACACCGGAAGCACAGGCTTGCGCGACTTCGCGCAACAATGCCAGCGCCGGCGCCAGATCGTCCAGCGGGCCTTCGACTTCAGGAATGCGCGGCGCGTAGGCGCGCATGTCCTGGGGCATTGCCATGTAATCCAGTTTTTCATCACCTGCTTCGAGCGGCTGGGACCCTGGACCGAACCCGATCGGTGGTGTCAAGAAATTGCTGGACATGATCATTTCCTCATTCGGCGGCAACAGGTTCGACGATGAACTGGCTGATCCTCTGGACGTATTCCTGCCAATCACGGACTTTCGGTATCCCGCCGATCATCCGGCCCTGGCGATAGAAGATCAGGCTGGGCGTTTTCAGAACACCGGCATCTTCACGCACCTTGTACTCAATGGGCTCATCTACGACCGCGCAGTCGAATTGCCCTTGAAATGCCATCTGCAGTTCCGGAAGGATTACCGCGACATCCGGCGTTTCGAGGTTGCGTGCAGGATCACCTGGAACAAACAGGACATGGACACCCGGTGCTTCGGTAAATGCACTGAATTCATCCATCGTTGTCAGCTTAGGCCAACCGAAATCCGTAATCAGGCGAGTTATGAGTGGGTGGTTCATCAACGGTCCTCCTCAAGCCGTTGTGCGTCCGGCATCAAGCGCGGCTTGCAGATGGCTGGGTAAACTGGGTTCGGTCTCTTCGAGATCGGCAAAGGCGTTGCCGGCTGAGCCGCCGTTCATAACAGCGCTCAATCCCTCCAGCGCTGCCGAGATCTTTGCCGCTTCGTCAGCGCTTATGATTTCTCTCGCAGCTCCCAGGAAAGTCAGAACCCAATCGCCAACTACCGCGTCAGGCGTCAGCGACAAGTCGACCAGTTCCTGGTGTGAGCCACGTGACACATGGCCTGCTATGCCGTGGATCGCAAAGAGCTGCATTGGAATGCCAAGACACATCGGTTCAGCTGCCGTTCGGAAAGAAGCGATCGTCACCAATGCGGCAGGCGGCGTCTTCAGACGGGCGCCCGGTTTCATAGGCACCGCGCAAAATGGACGGGTCTGCCAGCAGCCGTGTATCGCCTTTTCCGGGGACGGCTTGAACACCGAGTTCTGATAGCTGCAGCAAGGCAATCTCGAGCGCCGGACCGATCTGCTCCGCAACGGAAGCGCGCAAGCCGCCTCCATAGTCTTCAAGCTCTTCCGGCTGGCAACCGATCAGAATGAGCGTTTCAGGGCAGTAGCCCATCAACCGGGCGGTCGCGATCACGTCCTGAAATCCGGTCTGGTGCAGGGACATCTTCTTGGCGCCCATGAAACTGGGTACCTCATCGCCTTCCACGATCTTCAAGGTGCCGGGGGCAAGCCCGTAATCAATCGCATCAAAGACAAGAAGGATATCGGCAGTCTCAAGAAATGGAAGCAGGTAGAGCCCCTGCGTACCGCCATCCAGAAGCTTCACGTTTTGGTCGAAAGTCCAGTTGTCTGCCAGAGCTTCGACGCACCGTACGCCAAACCCCTCGTCGGCCCATAGGACATTCCCGATGCCAAGAACGAGCACCTGTGCCGTCATGAATTCCTCCCTCAAAAACTGGAAACTTGCTTTCCAATTTTTCTCAAACCAAGCGTAAGACTTCTGGTTTCGGGAGCAAATGACATTTCTCAAAATTCCAGATTTTCTCTAAATATCTGTATTTAATCATATTTTTTCAAAAGGGCGCTCCAACTCTCAAACCTGAGTGAAAACAAACCTTCCAATTCGATTTCCCGGTGAAAGCTTACCTTACAAACAAAAAAGCAGGCCCGATGACCTGCTTTTCTGAAGATGTCACTTGGTTCAGGTCAGTTCGGCCTGTCGTCCTTGAAGGTTCGGTGTCCCGAAATCATGGTCGACACGATCGATTGACGGCTCATGATGTCTTCACGAACGGCCACATAGATATGGATGATCATGAAGATCACGATCCACCACATGCCGAGATGGTGATAGGTATGCACCAGCATGCTGTTGCCGCCGAACAGAGTGAAAACCCAGCCGAACATAATGTCCGCCCAGCTGCCGTGGCCCAGACCCTCGCCATAAAGGGCGAACCCGGTGATGATCATGAAGCTCACACCAATGGTGATGAAACAGAACATCGTCAGTTGTGCCAGCGGGTTGTGGCCGACATATTTCTTGGGCTCTTTTTCCAGAAAGAGGTACCAGCGCACCTCGAACCAGACTTCGCGCCACCAGGTGCTGCTCAAAAGCGGCAGATAAAACAACTGGCGTGCGTGATGGTTTCCGAAAATTGCCCAGTAGATGCGGCCTAGAAAGCCGATCGCCAGAACCCAGCCCGCCGCGAAATGGACGAACCGGATATAGCCGAAAACGAACTGGTTTGTTGCCTCGGCAATTTCCATAGTCGGCGGCGGAGACCCGATGAGGTATCCGGTCAGGCACAAAACCATGATCGCCGCAGCGTTGATCCAATGCCACATTCGCACCGGAGCCTCATAGACATAGACGCTGGTTTGCCGGCTGGTGTGGGAACGGTCTTCAGAGTCGGCGTGCGTTCCGGCAAGCGGATCGGTCGACATGTCAGCCATGAGGCCCTCCTATGATTGGGTCCGCGAAGCAAGCAGTCGACGAAGCAGCGCGTATACGCCCACACCGAACAAAAGCCCGCCGAGCATCAGCATCAGAAGATGGTCGGCTGACGCAAACCAATGCGCGTCACCCATGGTTCTGGCCTCTTCGTGGCCGCCATGTGCCGTCGCCGCCGTGCTGGCAAGGGCAAAAACAATCAATGCAGCGAATCTCATTGCGCTTCTCCTCAGCGAACTTTCACGGTGGTGAGCTCCTCGCCATCCGGCGACATCACGTGCGTGGAACAGGCAAGGCAGGGATCGAAACTGTGCAGCGTGCGCAGGATTTCGACCGGTTCCTCCGGGCGTTCCATCTTGGTGTTCATGAGGCTTGCCTCGAATGCGCCTATGTTGCCCTGGCTGTCGCGGGGCGAGCCGTTCCAGGTGGTCGGAACGACGCACTGGTAGTTCTCGATCCGAGCATCCTTGATCTTTACCCAATGGCCGAGTGCACCGCGCGGCGCTTCGGTCATGCCGACGCCCTTGGCTTCCTTGGGCCATTTTGACGGATCCCACTTGGCAACGTTTGCTGTACTTTCATCGCCGTTCTTGATGTTGGTCATCAGCTTGTCGAAGAAATGCTTCTGCAGTCGTCCGCAGTATTCGCTTTCCAGCGCTCGCGCTGCCGTCCGCCCGAGGGTGGAGAACAAGGCATCGACCGGCAGATCCATGGTTCTGAGAAGTCCGTTAACCTGGTTGGAAATGTCTTCGTGCCCACTGGCGTAGCCCACGATGTAACGGGCAAGCGGCCCGACCTCCATGGCATTGCCGCGCCAGCGAGGCGCCTTGATCCAGGAATATTTTGCGCTTTCGTCGATCTGCTTGATATTGGTCCTGCTGCCCTTGAGGTTCGGACCGAGTTCGAACTTCGCCTCGGTTTCGCCTTCCCAGGGATGCAGACCTTTGCCAGCTTCACCATAGTCGTACCAGCTGTGATCGACGAACTCCTGGACCTGTTCCGGATCCCGGACATCCACATCATGAACTGTTGTAAGATCGCCATCGACAATTGCGCCGCGCGGCAGGTAGAGCTGCTCCGCAGAGAAGTCGTTGGCATGTTCGGGAATGTCGCCATAGGCCAGAACGGCCTTGGAACTGAGGCCGCCGCCATAAAGCCAGTTCTTGTAGAAACCGCCGATGGCAACGACGTCCGGCAGATAGACGTTCTTGTTGAACTCGATGCACTTGTCGATGATGGAGCTAACCAGGTTCAGCCGCTCCATGTTGATCGCTCCGACAGCACCTGTTGAATGCACATTGATCGGACAGGGAACACCGCCAACCAGCCAGTTAGGGTGCGGGTTCTTGCCGCCGAAGATCGTATGGACCTTGACGACTTCCTTCTGAAGATCCAGCGCTTCGAGATAGTGGGTGGTCGCCATCAGGTCAGCTTCAGGCGGCAGCAAATAGGCAGGATTGTCCCAATAGCCGTTCTTGAACAGCCCAAGCTGACCGCTTTCGACAAACTGTTTAAGCCGGTTCTGCACGTCCCGGAAATATCCGGGCGACGATAGTGGATGACTTGGCGAGACGGCTTGCTGCAGCTCGCTGGTCGCCTTGGGATCCGCACGCAGGGCGTTCACCGGATTGACCCAGTCCAGAGCATGCAGGTGATAAAAATGCACGATATGGTCATGGATCTGCAGGTTGAGCTGCATCATGTTGCGGATCGAATTGGCATTGTCGGGGATGGTAATGCCGAGTGCGTCCTCGACCGCGCGCACCGAAGTCAGGGCGTGCGTGCCCGTGCACACACCGCAGATCCTTTCGGTGAACGCCCAGGCATCGCGTGGATCGCGGCCCTTGAGAATGACCTCTAGGCCGCGCCACATGGTGCCAGTCGAGACGGCATTGCGAATATAGCCCTCGTCGTCGACATTCACTTCGCAACGCATGTGGCCTTCGATCCGGGTGACCGGGTCGACCACGATCCGCTGACCAGAGGTGTCGAGATTGAAGCCGTTTGGTGTCTGGACAACCATGGATCAGGCCTCCTCTTTGCTGGGTTGTGACTGGGTTTTCTTCTGGGCGGTCTTGAGGGCGGAAACTGCGGCGTGCGCGGCGACACCGGCGCCAACCACGCCAGCGGCGGCGAAACCGACCTGATCAGCGTTGGACTCCACACCAAACTGTGTCAGATCGGTCACGCGGTCGTAGAATGCTCCCTGATCCCAGAAACCGTCTTCAGAACAGCCGATGCAACCGTGCCCCGACTGGATCGGGAAGCTGACGCCGTCGTTCCAGCGGATTGTGGAACAGGCGTTGTAGGTTGTCGGCCCCTTACAACCCATCTTGTAGAGGCAGTAGCCTTTCCTGGCATATTCATCATCCCACTCCTCGACGAACTGACCGGCGTCGAAATGGGGCCGGCGGTAACACTTGTCGTGGATGCGCTGCCCGTAGAACATCGCCGGACGGCCTTGCCGGTCGAGTTCAGGCAAGCGGTCGAACGTGAGCATGTAGGTGATAACACCTGTCATGACCTCCGCGATCGGCGGACATCCGGGGACCTTGATGATTGGCTTGTCCAGGATGACCTTGTGCACGGGCGTCGCCTGCGTCGGGTTTGGCTTGGCGGCCTGAACGCACCCATAGGACGCACATGCCCCCCAGCTGATGATCGCCTTGGCGTCCTTGGCCGCGTAGCGCAGCTTTTCCACGAATGGCTTGCCGCCCGTGATACAGAACATTCCGTCTTCGTTCAGCGGCGGATTGCCCTCGACAGCAAGGATGTACTCGCCCTTGTATTTCTGGATGGTGTCTTCAAATGCAGCTTCAGCGGCGTGCCCTGCCGCCGCCATAAGGGTGTCGTCGTAATCGAGACTGATCATCGACAACACCACGTCCTTTGCCAGCGGGTGCGCGGACCGGATGAAGCTCTCGGAACAACAGGTGCATTCCAGGCCGTGCACCCAGATGACAGGCGTACGCTGTTTGGTCTCCATGGCGTGAGCAATCTTGGGCACGAACGCAGGTCCAAGCCCCAACGCCGAGGCCGTCAGCGCACAGTATTTCATGAAGCTGCGCCGGGTAATACCTTGCCGGCGCATCACATCGTAAAAGGTTTCAACGTCGGCCACGAATATCTCCTCCAGCAGCGACTTCGGAAGCCGTCCCTTCCTGACGGCATCTTTCATCGCAGGAGACTGATATGCCTTCCACGTCGTTTCAAAGGTTTCACCGACCCATAAGCAGAAAAAAATTATCTTCTTAATTTCAGATAGATATCTGAAATTCACCCGACATTTCGGAAAGTTGATTGGTTGATGAGTAACCGGTCGTTTCGCGGATTGGCAGCTTAATTACCGCCCTGAAACCGAACGTGCCGCAGCGATCAGCGCCTGGCCCATTGCGAGGCCGCCGTCGTTTGCTGGTACGCTGCGATGAAGCATGACCGGAACATCCCCGAGCGCCGACATGAAGGCACTCTGCAACGTGGCGTTCTGGAAGCACCCACCCGACAACGCGACCGCTTGGGCTTCACCCGCGGAGACCAGCGACACGGCAGGCGCGGCGAATGCCTTGGCGAGACCGGCATGAAACCGTGCAGCGATGGCGGCGGCAGATATGCCCTTTTCAAGGTCATCAACGATACACTCAAACAAGGGCCCGGTTGTGAGAAGATCGCCCTGTCGACCGAACGGATACGGCTTTTGAAGGTATTCCGGCGCCATTGTTGCCAGTGCCTCGAGGCGCATGGCGGCTTCGCCCTCGAAGCTCTGGGCATCCGGACAAAGCCCGAGCACGGCAGCGACGGCATCAAACAGTCTGCCTGCGCTGCTCGACGGCAAGGAATTCATTCGCGCCGCAGCAGCCTGGCGGATCAGGTCGACAGGCTGTTCAGCGAACAATCGATCTGAAGCGTCTGCAAGTCCCGCCATGTCGAGGCGCATCACAGCGTTGCGCCAGGGCTGGCGCTGTGCTGCATCGCCGCCAACGAGACATGCAGGCTCCAGCGAGAGAACGCGGCGGAACGTGCAATAGTCTCCAACCAGCAGTTCACCGCCCCAAATGGTTCCATCGGTGCCCAGCCCCAAACCATCCAGAATGATCCCGGCAACCGCACCGCTTTCAAGAGGCCAGGCGTTGTCGCTCATGCACGACGCAAGATGAGCGTGATGATGCTGAACAGCCACGAGGGGCCTTTGTCCTGCACGGCGCAGCGCATGTTGCGAGGATTGATATCCGTCATGCAGGTCGCAGGCAAACACATCAGGGTCATGGTCAAACAGCGCTGCGTAATCGGCATCGGCCTTGCAGAATTCATCGAATGTAAGAGCCTCGTCGAGATCACCCAGATGATGCGACAGCAGCGCCTGCCCGTTCTTGAGCAGGCAGATCGCCGACTTCAGATGTCCACCGAAGGCAGTCGTTTGGGGCACGTCCTCGAACCCTTCAGGAAGAGGCAGCGTTGTGGGCACCCGTCCGCGAGCGCGACGCAACGTCATGGGACCGTGAGGTGTCACCTGTTCGACACTGTCGTCGAGACGGCGCTCGATGTCGCGATTATGCATTAGAAAACCATCGACAATGGCGCGGAGTTTTTCGCGCGCCTCCTCATTGCCGATCACCTGCGGCTCGCCAGACACGTTTCCCGATGTCATTACCAACGGGCGCCCGACTGCCTCCATCAGAAGATGATGGAGTGGCGTGTAGGGCAGCATCCACCCCAATCGGACCTGGCCGGGCGCAAGGTTCCAGGGCAACAGGTTCGCCGTCGGCAGCAGCACGATCGGCGCAGCCGGATCGTAAAGCAGGTCGTTGGAAGCCGGGTCGGTCACCGCATATCGCGCGATTTCCTGATGCCGCCCCATAAGGGCAAGCGGTTTGGCCGGACGATGCTTTCTCTCCCTGAGCTTAGCGATGGCCATTTCGTTTGTCGCATCGCAGGCCAGATGAAAGCCCCCAAGCCCCTTAATCGCAAGAATATCCCCTTGCAACAGTCTTTCCGCTGCGCGGTCAATTGCATCCTTGTCACTGTGAACCCCGCCATGTTCAAGCCAAAGCTGCGGACCGCAACTGGCGCAAGCGATGGGTTGTGCATGAAATCTGCGATCTGCGGGATCGGCATACTCGCGGGCACAATCGCTGCACATCTCAAAAGAGGCCATCGATGTCATTTGCCGATCGTAGGGCATCCTCCTCAGGATCGTGAACCGTGGTCCGCAATGGGTGCAGTTCGTGAAGGCATAGCCGCGCCGTCGCGGGTCGCTTCCGAAGATGTCGGCGACGCATGACGCACACGTTGCCGCGTCCGGCGTCACCCGGGTGTCGGTGCCGTGTCCTTCACTTTTGACGATCCGGAATTCCTCCGGCGGCTCGCAAAAGTCAAATGGCTGATGCTCAATCCCATCGATACGGGCGAGTGGCGGCGTCTCGCTTTCCAGCGCGGCGAGAAAATCGGGAATTGCAACGCCAACCGCGTGAATGAGAACGCCTTCCGGGTCGTTCAGCACAGTGCCCTTGATGTTGAAGCGCTGCGCGAGCTGCCAGACGAAGGGTCGAAATCCGACGCCTTGGACCTGACCGCGAACCCGGATGCGCACGCCTTCCTGCATCGCGGTCAGTGCACCGTGCAAACCATGCAGGGATCAAAGCTGCGCACGATGTGCTGCACCGAGAGCGGGGTTTCCTCGTCGTCTCCGACGACCGCGCCCTCGAGAGCGGCCTCCACCGGTCCGGGCTGGCCCCTCCTGTCGCGCGGACTGAAGTTCCAGGTCGTCGGCGCAATAATCTGATAGCCCGCAATGCGACCGTTTTCGATCTGGATCCAGTGTCCCAGAGCACCCCGGGCAGCTTCAACCAAGCCTTCGCCCTGGCCGTGCTCCGGCAAGCTCGAACTTTCCATGAAAACCGCTTCGGGTGTGATTGCCGACGCCCATTGTTCCAACAGGAGCTGCGTTCGCGCGATCTCAAGCAACCGTCCGGCGACCCTTGCAAGCACGCTCGATCCGTTGGCTGCAAGGTCCAGAGCTGCCGGGTGGCCATCAACAACCTGCCTCGCGAAAGCGCCCGTTTCGACCGCATTACCCGCCAGTCGCGGCGCTTTACACCAGCTGTAAGCCGGATCTTTCATGTCTTCGTCCGGTATTGTCTGACCCTTAAATGGATGGTTTTCATCGCCAAGCATCCAAGCGTGGCTCAGGTCTTCCCGAATATCTTCCGTTGTGACAGGTGATAATTCGCCGTTCTCCCAGACACCGGGGCCGAATGTGCGGCCTTCCGGCAACGGATAAGCTCCGTAGGACAGATACCGGCCCGGACCGAAGCCCAATTTTTCCAGTTCCAGGTCGGCCGCGATCTCCATAAAGAGACCGGCATCGCCCGTCGACCACGTGCTGATCGCATCAGCACCAGCCAACTCGACAAAAGCCTCGATCGGTGCGCCAAAGAGCTCGGCCTCCAGATAGCGGCGGAATGCCGTCAAGGTGCTGAGGATACGAATACGGTCGCGCGCGCTCGGCGCACGGGTTACGCCACCGGGTTGAATGGCCAGGGTGTGCGGCCACTTGCCTCCCAGCAGGCCGACAATGTGCAAGAGCTGCGCACGCGCTTCAACCGCCTGTCTGACCGCCGAACCCTGCATGGCGGTAAACCGTTTGAGCGCTTGCGGATGCCAGGATCTTTCCGCGTAGGCGGGCCGGGCAAAATCGGCCGCGAAGAACAGGTTGAAGTGTGTCAGGTGATCGCAGAGGTTTTCAATGCCATGCAACAGGGCTGCCACAAGCGCTCCCTGCGGCGCCGGCTGAGACCCTGCTGCGTCTCCAAGCGCGGCGGCGGCAGCGGCGGACTGGCTAATGGAACAAATGCCGCATATGCGCGGCGTGATCGTCAACGCGTCGGATGGTACCTTGCCCAACATCATTGGCTCGAACCCGCGATAGAGCGGGGAGTTGGCGTAAGCAGCGACCACCTTGTTATCAACAACTTCCAGCCGGATCTCCAAATCGCCCTCGACCCTATTGAAGGGGCCAACCAGCAAATTCCGACCGCTCATGTCTTGCCTGCCTTTTGCTTCGGCGGGACCTTTATCCGGTCGGAAACTGCATTACGGGCAATCCTGTCTGGTGTGGCCGCCTTTGAAAGGGAGGCCAGCGCCATGAACCACGCCTTTGGCATATCGGAAGGCAGTCCGACCGGAATTCCGGCGAATTTCGGTGTTTCGGTGAAGGCGTGATTTGGTTCCTCAAACTCAGGCGCCGTGCAATTAATGCAAGGATATCCGGCCCGCGTACATGATCCCTCGCCGTTCCAGCCTCTGATATTGCAATCGCCGACGGCTTGTGTACCGACGCAGCCAAGATTTTCCATCATGCAGCCCATTTCACTAAGCCTGGTCGCGCTGGCCTTGTATTCGTAAAACTCGTTTTTCGGGCAGGCATGGTGAACCAGATGTTCGGCGTAGAATTTCGGCCGGGCAAGCGTGTCGAGATCAGCGGCACTCAAAGAGCCGGAGGCCAAAAGCATCAGCGTTTCGGTGACCCAGTCGGGATGGGTCGGGCATCCGGCCACGTTGATGACAGGCAACCCGCTGCGGGACCGAAAATCCGCCGGCAGCGCCCCCCCGTTATGATGCCCGTCATACTGCACACCGATCGCGGAGGCCGGATTGCCGCCGGCGGACGTGATGCCGCCATATGCGGCACAGGTTCCAACGGCGACAACGTGTTGCGCCTTTTGTGCCAGGTTTCGCACCCAATCCAGCATCGACCGGCCGGTACCGGACAGCATGTGAAAGCGGCCCGTTCCCCTGGGGCCCGTCACGATGGACCCTTCGACGCATAGAACGTCCAGCGGAACCTCGCTGCTTTCGACCTGTTCCAGAAGGCGGCGGACGGCTGCGCCTGTTTCTTCAGACAGCGCCGGGTGCCACAGGAATTCGATCCCCGCCCCTTCCAGCAAATCGAAGACATTTGGGGCTTCGGCGCACAAAAGGGACATGGTGCAGCCACCGCAACCGGCTGACTGAAGCCAAAGGACATTCATGAGTTCGGCTTTCTCTGCAATTTGAGGCAAAAACAGCTTCCACGGTCCCCGGAGCTGCACAGCGTAAGGTCACCGCCATGCTCTTGTGCAATCTTGTGCGAGATCGACAGGCCGAGACCTGTGCCTTCGCCGACCGGCTTTGTTGTAAAGAATGGATCGAAAACCGATGGCTGGATATCTTTGGGTATCCCGGGGCCGTTGTCGCAGACGGCAAGGACAGCCCAGTCGCCCTCAATCCGGTGTGTGAGCGTAATCTCGGGATCAACGGTCTCGGACAGAGCATCGATCGCATTCTGCACGAGGTTCATGACGATCTGTTGCACGTGTCCGGGATTGCCATATGCCACGGGAGCGTCGCCTTCTTCGAACACTATGCTTACGGGGGTCTTGGTGCCACGCGCAACCCAGTCAACTGCAAGGCGGGTCGTGGTTACCAGGTCGAAATCCACCAGATCGCCGCCGCCATCTGCCGACAAACGGCGCAGATCCTCCACGATGTCCCGCACCCGTTCAGCGCCGTCCTTGGCCCCCGTGATCGCGGTTCTGAGGTTCGCGACGGCCCGATCCAGTCTGAGTTCCTGGCGCAACGCGATCAGGTCTTCGCGCGGCGCACCCTCCGTCACCGCATTGAAATAGGTTTCCAGCTTGGTTGCTGACTTTTCCAGTGCGTGCGTATTTGCATAGACGAAGCTGATCGGATTGTTCAATTCGTGGGCAACGCCTGCAACAAGCCGGCCAAGGCCCGCCATTTTTTCATTGCGCACGAGTTGCGCCTGCGTTTCCTTAAGCGTTGCGTGACTTGACTCAAGTTCCGAGTAGGCGCGACGCAACTCCCCCAGTGGACGCCCGACAATGACCGCGCCGACGCTCTTGCCGCGCTCATTCAACCGCGGCGCGATGCTGAGTTCCAGCGGCGAAGCGCCGTCTGCCGTCACGATGTCGATCTCGACCATCGCGCGTTCATGCGTCGAGATCGCGCGCTCGATTGTTTCCCGGAAGATGTGAAGCGAATCCGGATGAACCAGATCATCGAAGGACTTGCCGGACCAGGTCTTTGAGGTTCCGTGTACCAACCGGTCGAACGATCCGCCCGTTTGCTCGATCATGTGCCCTCGGTCGATCACGACGAGCACATCGGAGACCGAACTCATGACCGAGCTCAAAAACCGGCGCAATTCTTCGAGCTGACTGTTTTTCTCTTCAAGTTGTTCCTGATAGGCCACAAGTTCGGAGTAGGTCTGGTCGACCGCTTCCAGAACTTTCGTCCAGGCGTTGTCGCTAAACTCAAATCCTGGGTCTGCATCTTCGGAACGGTGCATCATGTCTTTCCGGGACGATTTAATATCCTTGATCGAGTCTGGAGAGAGTATCGCTCAAAACGCAGTTCAAGCAAATGCCCCGCGCTGCGGCACAAAGACGGCCGCAACAGGTCACTTTCGCAAAACGTTGCCCGGTAGCGTTCAACCCGAGAACGCCACTGATCTGTTCTTTGGAGAACCAGGATCGATTTATCGTCTGTATCCTTCAAATGGGAACAGACGAACCTCAAAACGAGGAGTTATCAGGGGAACACATTACCCAGAAGCCACAATGACGTTCGCCATCATCGTTAGTCGGACCAATAAATCTAATCCGACGCCGCCTCTTTCAGAACCGTCTCTGTGATGGTGCTGTCATCTTCAAGAGAGCGGATGGACGCAATGCCTTTTTTCTCCAGGGTCGCATGATAGGCGCTGACAGCCTCCAGAGGCGTTAAATGACCGTCCGCAACAAGGCGCATGTGATGAACAATGTCGGTCTGGCTTTCCGCCAGGTTGATTTTGCGGCCAAAAAGCGCAACACGAGCCCCATATTTTTCAGCCTGATAGAGCAGTTCGAAAGTATCGCGGTGAGTTCCGGCGCCGCCACCGAGTACGCCGACCACCAGCTGTGGATCGTATGAGACAAGTTCTTCCAGTGCGGCGGGACCGTTGAACGGATATTTGAGGAATTGCGGACGCTTGTCCTTCAAAACGCCTGACAGGCAACGGGCCAGATTGTCATTCACAAACCGCCCGACGAACTCCGGGGCAATGCCGCATTCAATGTTCGGATTGAACACTTCCAGGAAATACTTGATGCCGTTTGCTGCAGCATCCTCCCGGAACTCGGCGAATGCCTCAAGCCCACGCGCGTCTTCGTCGATGTCGTTGACGAAGGTGATTGAATAAAGACCAAGGTCTGAAAGCCCTGCCGCGGCAATGTCTTTCAAAACCGCAGTTCGGAAAGGCCTTGAGGGACCGAGTTTTCCGTAGCCGTTCGGGCGCGCTCCCCAAATATCGCTGGTGTCGTTCGCGCGGAAAACGGGCTTTACGGCGCTGTTTTCATAAACGCCTGCTTCCGACAGCAATTCAAGATTTGAGGCTGATGTCAGCATTATATCCACTTCGTCCGCGCGCACGATTTCGGCAATGACCTCGAGAAATTCAGCACGTGTGCGAAAGCGGACGAATTCGCCTTGTTCATTCAAGATCGGGCCGGTTGCGGGGATCGGGTTGGACATGTCACCGTCCTTCGCATCGGCGATTATGAAATCACCTTTGGCGTATTGGCCGGCGCGGATTTTAGCGAGTTTGGTATCGAGGCGGTACATGAAGGCTCCTAACAAGGTCGCTATTCGAGAATGCCCCATTCGGGGGTGGTGATGGTGTCTGGCAGCGTCATAACGAAGCAACGCCCCCCTTGAGAGAGTTGCCAAAAGCAGGCGCATGACCGGAGGCGGATGAACCTCCGAGCACCAGCAACGTGCCTGCAAGAAATGTGTCGCCCAAACCAATGGTCGCCGCCGGTTTTTCCAGGTACGGCGCCGCGCAGCAGACGACAGACCAGCCGTCGCTTTCGGAAAAGACCGGCAAGGGTGGTATGCGAAACTCTGCGTGTTCCGGTATCTGCCGGGGCACCGCGAAATAGCCTGCTGCCGCCCTGGCGGACGCAAGTAGGCAGCCGGTCATGATCGCGTCCAACTCCCGTTTGGCAGTGTCGCGGGTGACAGTGAATGCCCAGGTATCGGCATGAACACAGATCCGCTCCAGCGCGTGTGTTTGAGCAAGCTTCAAGGCGGCATCTACAGGGGACGTGACTTCGCCGGTGAGCTCCTTCAACTCCGACAGGCTCATGGAAAGCGAGTTGGCTACCGGCAGGATCCGGTCGATCGTGGCATCCCGCATCTGCGCATTGGGAAAATCGGCCAGTTCCAAATGAAGCAGCGGCAGGCCCGCACGGTGCCAAGCTTCACCTGTCTCAGCTGCATAATCGAGTTCTTCATCCATCTGTTCGGGATGAACCTCGTTGAACCCACATAATATGCCGGCACCGGCCTGGGGTGCATGTTCAAGAGATACTCGAACAAATTCAGGATCATGCTGCAGGGGGCTGTGCTCAAAGCAGACAATGATACGGGACGAGCGCGGTATGTTTTCGCCGTCTAGCCGCTCACCCGCGGTAAACTCGAAAATATAATGCGGTGCCCTTCCATCCGTTTCAGGTGCGAGCGTCGAAACCGGCACCATCCCGCTCTTGGTTGCGACAAGAGAGTCCGGATGCAAAACAGCAAGCTGGCCTGCACTCCGATCTTCCAGGGCTGTCAGTGATTGTGCGCCAAGTTGCGCCAGCATATAGGAAGCTTGCGCGGCGGTGCCGCCGATCGCATTTTTTCCCGCAACGTGGCGATCGATCCAGGTTGCTCCGTCCGGCCAATCGAAGAAAAGTTCTCCGCCCACCCCGTTCACCGCGCGATGTTTGAGTTCCCTGAGCAATGACGCGCACTCGGCAGCTTCATGCAGGTGGGCTTTCAAGGGGCCAAAGACCTCATGCAGTGACAGATAGATATCAACGCAGGTGCTGAACCCTCCGACAACCAGTCGTGAGCGATCGATTATTCGAGGCAGACGCTCGATGAGTGCCGCATATTCTTCAGGCCATGAAATTGCTTGGGTCATGGGCTCAGGGCGCCCTTTCGGCTGCAATTCGATCGGGACAAATCTTGATTGGAAATGAGGTGATTAAAACGGGATCTGTGCGCGTAGCGGTCAAAGGAGCACGATCACCGGAATAATCACGCCGTACTGTACTTTTCTTCGGATTGGCGGGTCCATGAATCATAATAGTTGCTTTTTTTTGCAATTATTAGCGATTATGAGCGTTCTTTTTTATATCTAAACGTGAGAAACAGCGTGGTCAAGCTGGCGAGAGCGATAAAATGCTATATTGTGCCGCAAATACACTCGCTGTTTAATGGACCCGGAATGACTACAAGTGACAATAACGGCATATCGCCGCAAAACGAGCGGTCGGAGAGCGACTATTCACTTCCTGCGCGCAGGAGAAGCGAACTGCTTAAAGTCGCAAAAACACGCGGGTCGATCACCGTTACCGAGATCGCGCAGGAGTTTGCCGTCTCAACCGATACGATCCGCCGTGACCTTGACTACCTTTCTGATCGCAGCCTTCTCATGCGCACCCACGGAGGTGCGGTTCCGGTTGACGGTTTCATCGATCGCGATACGCCGGTCGCGATCCGGGTCAACGCTCGAACGGCGGAAAAAGCACGCATCGCGAAAGCCGCAAGCGCGCTGATAGTTGATGGAGAGACGCTGATCATCAACGGTGGCTCAACGACACGCGCCTTTGTCGGAGAACTGGGAGCCCTGCGTAACCTGACAATCGTTACCAATAATCTGGGCGTCCCGGCCGCGGTACCGCCCAATACAACACGCGGCATCTATTTGCTAGGCGGCCATGTCCGCCAGGAGTTGCAGGTTACGATAGGCGCAATAGGCTTCGCCAATTCAGGCCCGCTTTGTGCAGATACAGCAATAATAGGGGTCGGCGGCATCTCCGCATCAGGCGTTTCAACAACATTGCTTGAGGAATCCACTATGATCACGGCAATGATGGAATCCGCAAGACGGGTTGTGGTTCTTGCCGACGCCGCCAAGTTCGGCACCACTGTGCTGGCCCATATATCCACCCTCTCCCGCATCCACGTTCTGGTTACGAACGCCACACCACCACCGGATCTAATGGCGGCACTTAACGACTCGGAAGTCGAAGTCATCATCGCCGATTGAGACACAGGCAGATCCAGCGGCAATTCAGGCGCGGTTCTTGACGTCGGTTCCATGACGCCCCGACCTGGCTGATCGCACTCATGCAGTCAATTCCTTCAGCTTTTGATCGCCCCGGTGGTGCGCACCGGCGAACTGTCCGTGCGCACGTCGAATTGGCACGAAATACGAGAAATGGGCATTTGTTGCGGCTTCAGGGTTGTTGTTTTCAGCTCAAAGCAAGCCGTCGCACACCGCCATCTTGCTTGACGATGCAGGAATACGCTGATAAAAACGCAAAAGACAGCGTTTTCACGCTAATAATAAGCGTTTTCCTGCTTAGTGCGTTTAGATGCCGTCAGGACTTATGCGGAGGTAACAATCCAAAATACGGAGGAAACCGGCTTCGGCGACACAATGCCGGGCGCGTCTGCGTAGAGGACAAGGTTGAACTCGTCAGTTACGGGTAGACCGACCAATCCCCGCAGACAAATGTGGGAGGAAAGCATGAGATTTAGAACATCCACACGACTGAAGTCAGTGGTGACGGCGTGCGCACTTGGCGTCGCCAGCGCGTTTGGTACTGCGAGCGCACAGGCGGAGACGACGTTGGAATTCATCCAGTGGTGGGAGCCTGAGCTGCCAGCCGGCGCGCTCCGGGGCATCATGGATGATTTCGAAGCGAAAAATCCCGGCATCAAGGTCTCACTCGTCAGTGGTCCATATGCAAACACCCGCGACCAAATCGTTATTGGTGCCGCTTCAGGCACATTGAGTGATGTGGTGGGTCTTGACGGCGCCTGGGTCAGCGACCTTGCGAAACAAGGTGCGATTGCGTCAATGGACGAACTGATGTCCTCTTCAGGGTTCGACGCCAGTGAAGTCGCCGCGATCATCAAACTCGACGGCAACAGCTATATGTTCCCTGTCGCTTCTTTTGTCTATCCGGTGTTTGTGAACCTTGACCTGATGGAAAAGGCCGGCATTGAAAACATGCCGCGCAACCGGACGGAGTTTGTCGAAGCAGCGCGGAAACTAACGGATGCCGAAGCCAATCAGTATGGCTGGGTGCTGCCGCTTTCGCTGCAAGCTCCAAATGGCGTCCAGAACGATGTCATGTCATGGCTTTGGGCCTCGGGCGACAGCATGCTGAAAGACGGCAAACCCGACCTCACCAACGACAAAGTGGTAGGCACCCTTGAGTTTGTGAAGGCTCTATATGATGAGGGTCTTGTTTCTCCCGGCGCGTTTGCCAAGAAAGAACAGGACAAGGTCGAGGAGTTCGTCAACGGGCGTGTCGGAATGATGGTCGACTCTCTGGCCCACATCAACCTGATACGCGAGCGGAACCCCGACCTGAATTTCGGCATCACCGCCGTACCGGCCGCAGACGACTATGAAGGGTCCCGCGGCCTGCCATATGCCTCCTGGGGCATCGGCGTCAGCGAACACAGCGAGCACAAGGATGAAGCCTTCAAACTGGTGGCCTATCTGATGAGCCCCGAAGTGAACGCCAAGCTCGTCTCCATCGCCAATGCCTTCCCTGGCAACGTGAAGGCCGAGCCCGACTTCGTCGCCTCCGACGAGTTGTTCGGAAAAGCATTTGAGATCTTTCAGGACGGTTACCTGGCTAACGAGTTTGTCGGCTTGCCAGTTGCTGAAGAACTGATGCGTCAGTTCGGTGTCGAAATCCAGCAAATGCTCGAAGGCAACCAAACAGCCACCGAAGCTGCGGCCAAAGCACAAACCAAATGGGAAGCTGAATTCTAACCTCCCACGGCGGCCTGGAGTGTGTCTCGTCCCTGTTGGACTGTTTGCCGGCTGATGTTCGGCCCGGTCGGAAGCCATGATGGCTCCGCCAAGCTGGTACAAGGGGGGCGGGATACGCTCTAAAACTTGGCGACGCGTTTACGGGCACGTCGCCTTTTTCTTGTCGGAAACCAAACAAGCATCACTTCTCCGACAGAACCCGATAAAATGTCAGACACCAACCACGCGGTTTACTCCGAGGCTGAAGAGAAGGCGAAATGACGAATTTGGCCATGCGCCCTCCATCTGCAGCTGATAAAATTCCCGGGCCTCGCTTTATTTCGTACAAAAAGCAGAGAGCGATCCGGAATTATCTCTACGTTGCGCCGGCCATTGCGCTTTTTTTCCTGCTTATGATTTTTCCGATGGCGACAGTGTTTCGCTATTCGCTGCTGGAAGGAGCAATTCTCAGTCCCGATCCGACATTTGTCGGTTTGCAAAACTTCAAGACACTGTTCGCCGACCCGGTGTTTCTGCAATCGATCGGGCAGACACTCTATTTCACCGTGATGAGTGTGATTTTCCACCTGATTATCGGGCTGGCCTTCGCATTGATGCTCAACTCCCACCGCGTGAATCCAAGGGTAAGGAGCATTCTAAGGGTCCTTTACATTCTTCCCTGGCTCTTTACCGCCGTCATTATTGCAATCATCTGGCGGCTCATTCTGGATCCCAACGGGGTGGTCAATGCCATTCTGATCGACCTGGGTTTGCTCGATTTCAAGGTTGAGTGGTTTTCCTCACCCAAAACCGCCATCCACGCCCTCACATTCGTCAATATCTGGGCCGGTTACCCGCTCTATATGGTGACACTGCTGGCCGGATTGCAGGGTATTCCAAAAGAGCTCTACGAGGCGGCAGCCATAGACGGGGCGAGAGAGCCGCAACAGCTCTGGCACGTAACCCTGCCGCAACTGAAACCGATCATCGTCAGCATCGCCCTACTTGACTTCATCTGGACGATGCAGGTGTTCCCGCTGGTTTGGATGACCACTGGAGGGGGCCCCATCCACGCGACGGAGATGATGAGCGTTTACACATACAAGCTTGCGTTTTCGCGGTTTCAGTTTTCGCTGGCATCCGCAAGCGCGGTCATCATCTTCATTCTATCGATGGCGATGACCTATTTTTACATAAAACATCAGAACGCAACGAACTGAGGCGCCATGGCTATCCGCAGCAAAAAGAAATTTGATGCAACTGCTTGGCTGATATATTTCGGCTTGGGAGTAGGGCTGGTTTTCTCTTGTTTTCCGATCGTCTGGATGTTCTTCACCGCGCTGAAGTCTAACACCGAGATTTTCGCGCTTCCGCCAAGAATTCTGCCCGAAGTGTTCACGCTGGACGCCTATAGATCGATTTTCTCCGATCCCGTGAAGATCAGGTTTTTCATCAACAGCTATCTTATCTCCGGTGTCGTTACCCTTCTGACAGTGATCGTTGCAACCCTGGCAGCCTACAGCTTCAGCCGGTACGAATTCCGGCTGAAAAAACCTTTCAACTTGCTGGTGATCAGCACTCAAACCGTCCCGCCGATCACTCTGATCATCCCTTATTTCGGCATGGTGGTGACGTTCGGCATCTTCGATACATATGCGGCTCTGATCCTGACTTACATGGTCTTCACTCTGCCTTATGCCATTCTGCTGATGACCGGCTATCTGAACACCCTGCCAAAGGATCTTGATGAAGCTGTTCAGGTCGACGGCGGGACGAGTTGGACTGCCCTTTGGCGCGTGGTCGTTCCCCTCTCTATTCCCGGCATCGTCGCAACGTCGGTCTATACATTCCTACTGTGCTGGAACGAGTTCCTGTTTGCGCTGACGCTCACAAAATCGATGGACCTCAGAACCGTGCCGATCGGCATCAGCCTGCTGATGGGACAACATGCGTTTGAGTGGAACGAAATGATGGCCATGAGCGTGCTGGGATCCCTCCCCTTGCTGCTGCTCTACCTTCTTGCCCAGCGATACTTCCTGGCCGGAATGACCGCCGGTTCCGTCAAGAGCTAGGCTCAGCAGCGACGCCTTGAGCGGGTGGGCTTTCTGTTGCCAAAACGATGAGCGGTCCGGCACCGGGTGGTCCATTCTGTGCTTAGCTACCCGGAAGCTGTGCACCACTATGCGGCAAAGCGAATGTCGGCTTTGGGTGGTTTTTGCCTGCTCCGCTCCCTCTTGCACAATAGAGACAGCGCGAAAATCTCACGGGAGGCTCCTACAAGGTTTGACACTTTAGAGGTCTGCGATTTCCAATTTGGATTTGAAAGAGAAACACGACGACCCGTGTCGGGATCCTTTTCAATAAACCGATCCCAGTTCGACAACGCTTTCAACAATCCGTTCGCTTTCGGAAACACAGGCCTCGACCACCAGGTCGAGACGATCTTTCAGAGGGTTCTCATCATTGGCGAACAATCCCCATGCGTAGCTGATCTTGGCCGACAATGGACGGATCGACACGCCTTCGACCGGTACGCCAAGTGCAGTCACCGGATCACACAAGGCAACACCAAGCCCGGCGCGTGCAGCCATTGCTGCGCTCAGGGAGGAGTTGGTGGCGATTTCGGATGAAGGCTTGATGCCTTCCTCTCGCAGGGCACGATTGATGGCGTCTCGAATGCCGTAGCCGTTGCAGATGGTTGCCATCCTTTCATTCGCAAACACAGAGAGCGGAATCGGGTCATCACTATCGTAGCGGCTTCCCTTCCTGACCACGGCAACAACCAGAGACTCGAACCTTGCCAGGCACTTCAACCGGTCGTGCTCACCCGGGTAAGCCGAGAAACCGAGATCGGCGGTGCGCTGACGGAGCGCGTGCAGTACCCGTTCCGAAGTTGTGGTTTCGACGTGAACAAAGTCAGGCAGCACGTCAGCGACCCGTGACAAGACCGGCCCGACCAGTCCTGAAGACATTGTCGGAGTGGCGACGATGTCGATCGCGGCAAGCCTTTCATCCCTGATCGCGTGTGCCCGTTCCGTCAATTGAGACAGGTTTGCCATAACTCGCTGGGATTCTTCGAAAAACCTTATGCCCTTGGCTGTCGGCGAGATTTTGGGCCCATTCCGCTCGAACAGCGCAAAGCCCACGCGCGCTTCTAAATCTCTTACCATTCTTGTGACGGCCGGCTGGCTTACCGACAGTCTCTGAGCGGCAGCTGTCATGGATCCGTAGCGGACCACGGCAGCGAAAGCTTCCATTGAGCGAATGTCAGGCCGCCCATTATTCATTGTTGACATACTAGAGAACCTATCATTACGGTATGCTATCATTGACGCATCAGTATGCAAAATTAGCATAGCAAGCTACTATGCGATCGGTAAGAGGACCGGCGCAATGACACTTGGATTTGTGAATACGGTTTACTCGGATGCTTTCGGGCTTGGACACGATAAGGTCCGCAGGAGTATCTCTGCTCTAAAGACCTGCGCCATTCCGGATGCCACAGCGCAACCTGTCGAGCTTCTTCTTGCCTGCCGAGCAAACGACCCACTTCCGACCCACGGCGAGGTAAAAACCGGCCACTGATCTTTGGTTCCAATTGTTTCCCGGATGGCGTGTAAGATGACCAAAATATTGTCCTCTATAGACTCGCAAGGCCTGGCGGCGCTCGAAGCGCGGCTCAAGGATGACCTGGACCTTCTCTGCTATCCTTCCAAGGACTGGATACCCCAAAGAGAGGATGTGACTGACGTCGTCATCATCGGTGGCGGCATGTGCGGGATGGTCGCCTGGCTGGCCCTGAGGACAGGTGGAATTCACAACATGCGCGTGCTGGACAGGGCCACCAAGGGCTACGAAGGCCCGTGGCTCGGTTATGCCCGCATGGAAACGCTGCGATCGCCGAAGTTTCTGACCGGCCCTGCCTTCGGACACGGCTCCCTGACGTTCCAGGCATGGTTCCGTGCCCAGTTCGGAACGAAAGACTGGGACAAACTGGACAAGATTCCCCGCACGATGTGGATGGACTACCTTTGCTGGTATCGCAAAGTCCTCGAAATTCCGATCGAAAACGGTGTTTCCGTCGATCATGTCGAACCTGATGGCGACCTGTTGAAGCTCACTGTCTCAGGTGCGGAAACCGGAACCATTCGGGCCCGCAAACTGATCTTTGCAACGGGACGTGATGGAACGGGTGGCCCGAACATTCCCGAGTTCATGGAGGGTTTGCCTAAGCACCTTTGGGCGCATAGCGCGGACGAGATCGACTTTGCTGCGCTGAAGGACAAGCGCGTTGCCGTTATCGGTGTGGGTGCATCCGCAGTCGACAATTCGGCAGAGGCACTGGAGCACGGCGCATCGGAAGTGCGTCATCTGGTTCGGCGCAAGGAGATGCCGACAATAAACAAGATGATGGGCATCGGCAGCTTCGGGTTTACCGCCGGTTATGCTGCCTTGTCGGACGAATGGCGCTGGCGTTTCATGCAATACAGCTTTCAAACGCAGACCCCCTCCCCGCGCGGGTCCACCTTGCGCGTCAGCCGGCACCCGAACGCCTATTTTCATTTCGACAAGGCTACGACCCGGATTGATCAGTCGGGCAGCGGCGCCCTCATCCATTTCGCGGACGGCACGTCCTACCAGGCGGACTTCGTCATTCTCGGAACCGGGTTTGTCATCGACCCCATGGCACGGACGGAATTTGGCGAAACGGCGGGGGATATCCTTCTTTGGCGAGACGTCTACACACCTCCGGCGGGCGAAGAGTCTGCAGATCTGGGGCGCTTTCCCTATCTGAATTCCGATTTCACCTTCCGCGAAAAGAACCCGGGCACGGCTCCCTGGCTGAGGAACGTTTACTGTTTCAACTATGGCGCCTCAGCCAGCCTCGGCAAGGTGAGCGGCGACATTCCCGGTATCAGTGATGGTGCCGCCTGGCTGTCCCGTGCGGTTGCCGCTTCGCTTTACGGCGAAGACATCGAGGCCCATTGGCAAGGAATGCAGGATTACGACACACCGGAACTTCTTGGTGACGAATGGCAACCGACCGAGTTGCCGGTCGAGGCACGACCGAGGGAAAGCGAACCGGTATGAACATCTCTGCCCTGACGATCTTGACCCAGGCCGGTGTGGCACCGGACAGCGCTTTGTCCAGCGTGGTATCGATGCGCGACAACATCATCGGCATGACACAGGCCGCCGAAGAAGCCGTTTTGCGCCCGAAGGAAACAGGAGCTTTTCCTCACGGCCTTCGCGCCGCAATCGCCACACGAGTTGCACGTCTCGCCGGAGATGAACCTTTGGCAGCTTACTATTTGGCTGATGCCGGGCACTACGCGGAGCTTTCAGTGCCCGGCGAACCTGGCAGCCAGCATCAAGAACTGGCCGCAATATTGTCCTTTGTCGACAAGGTTGCGAACCAGACACGGGACGCCGCGGCGGAAGATATTTCGGGTTTGCGGATGGCGGGCGTTGCCGACGCCGACATCGTCCGGCTTTGTGAACTGGTCGCTTTCCTCGCATTTCAGATACGAGTGATTTCGGGATTGCGACTGATGAACGGGAAAAGCGCATGACCCGTGTCATTCACAAGTTCACGCGCAAGATTCCTGAATGGCGGCCGCGCCTGGTGCCGGTGAAACTTGAAGAAGCCACGGCAGAGCAGCTTGACGCGCTCAAGGTGACCCCTTCCAACACCAAGGTCTCGGATTACGTCCTGACCCTTGCCCATGATGTCGAAAGCCTGTCTGTTCGCTCACCGCTGTTCAATGCGATCATGTACGATCGCGGCGGCATGTCGCGCGAGGAGCGCGAACTCGGTGCTCTCGCAGCGTCCATGGTCAATCGCTGTATTTATTGCGCAGCCGTTCATGCGGACCGCCACGCGAAACTGGCGAAAGACGAATCCGTGACCGATGAGCTGTTCGCAAACGGGGAAAATGCAGATCTCAGTCCGCGAAACCGGGCGATATTCGATTTTGCGCGGAAAGCCGCTGAAGCACCCCCTTCCGCAGGACCGGAAGACATCGATAAACTCTCCAAGGTGGGTCTTTCGGACGAAGAGATTTTCGATCTGATCCTGTCATCTGCTCTGTTTGGATGGGCCAATCGCCTGATGCATGTCCTGGGTGACCCGGTGAGCCGAAGGGAGGCGATATGAGTAACCCGATGCGCATAGGCATAGCAGGGGCAGGCTCAATCGCATGCGGCACGGCAGCGCTTTTGCGCAGGAACAAGCACCTTCCGACACTCTGGTCGCCATCCGGAAAGAGCACGGCCGCGTTCGAATCCAGACCTCTCCAGGCTCACGGCGTCCTCGAAGAAGAGTTTGCACCTGCATTTGCGCATTCGGCACAGGAACTGGTTGAGACAAACGACGCGCTGATCATCGCCCTGCCGGCAACCGGGCACAAGAACGTCATGGATGCGCTGGCCCCCCATATTCGCGAGGGTCAGCATGTCATCATCTCATCTCACGCCTCCTTCGGCGCGGTCTACCTGATGCAGGCCTTGGCGGCACGCGGCGTAACCGCACCGATTACCGCGTGGGGCACGACCATTGTCTCCGGCCGCCGTCAGGAAGAGACCAAAGTGCGCGTCAACACCATTCGCAATCGGGTTGATCTGTGCACTGTGCCCGAGGCCGGAACGGAAGACGGACTGGCCTTGTGCCAGAGTTTGTTCGGTGACCGCTTCATGCCGCGCGATGGCCTTTTGGCCATCACACTGTCGAACCTCAATCCGCAAAACCACCTGGGCATCGCCCTATGCAACATTACTCGTATGGAGCACGGAGAGGACTGGAGCCAGGGCCTGAATGTCACGCCGAAGGTGGGGCGATTGCTGGAAAAGCTTGACCTTGAGCGACTGGAAATCGCTAGAGCGCTAGACCTGAAGGTGAAAACGATCTTCGAACATTTCCATCAGAGTTTCCACGTGCCAATCGGAACTATCTCCGAGATGAACCAGCAGATGCACACACACGGTTATGGCGGCCTTGGGCCTGCGACCGCAGACAGCCGATATGTGACCGAGGATGTTCCCTACGGGCTTCAGGTCACCGTTGTTCTTGGCAAGCTGGTGGACAGACCCGCGACGTTACATGAAGCCGGCATCAGCTTGTTTTCAGCAATGTATGACCGGGAATTCGCACTCGAGAATGAATTTCTTCATGCGTTGGAACTGGAAAGCTTCAGCCTTTGCGACTTGCAGCATGCGTCCCGTACCGGGGTGCTGCATAGACCATCCACGCCACAAACTTAACCAAAAAAGGATGGACCAAACTCAACCGACTAGGAGACGCTAAGATGACCAAACTTACCATTAACCGCCGTCGCTTCCTGGGAACCGCTGCCATTGGTGCAGCAACTCTGGCCAGCCCAGCCTACCTTCGCCGTGCGAGCGCATCGGGCGGTGAAGTGAACATCTGGACCTACAACGACTTTGTGCCCGAGGCCTTCAAAAAGCAGTTCGAGGCAGATACGGGGATCAAGGTGAATATTCGCCTGGTTGACGACCAGGGCAAGCAGTTCAACCTGCTCGCCGCCGAAGCACCCAATCCCACGGTGGACATCATGACCGTGGCAGGTCACCGTTTCCTTCAGTTCATCGACAGCGAGCTGCTTGCTCCGCTCGACACCGGACGGCTCAGTAACTGGGGGAACATCAATCCCACGTTCTCCGAGAGCGACTGGTCAACCATCAACGGACACAAATGGGGCGCGCCGATCCTCTCCGGCATGGAGGTTCTTGCTTACAACACCGAGCTCGTCACGCCCGAGGAAGCCAGAAGCTGGGACGTGCTGTTTTCGGAAAAGTACAAGGGACAGACCGCGTATATTATCCAGGACATGATGTCGATCGTTATGCTCAAGATGGGTTACGACGGCAATATGGTCGCCTATCTCGATGACCCGGAAAAAGCAGCCGCGATTGTCGAGGAAGCCAAGGCGTTTCTTATCGAGAAGAAGCCGCTCGTTAGAAAATACTATGACAGCGGTGCCGAAGTGCAGCAGATGTTCATCAACCAGGACATTGCCCTCGGCCACAGCTGGAACGGTCCGGCGGCGGCACTGATCAACGATGGGTTCCCGCTGGCCATGACCATTCCGCAGGAGGGTTCTTATGGCTTTGTCTACACCTACAACATCGCCAACAATGCACCCAATCCGGATAACGCCTACACGTTCCTGAATGCCATCCTTGCGTCTCCGGAAATCGGCGCGTCGATGACCAAGGCCTCAGGCTTCATCTCCACTTACAAGGATGCATCGAACTACCTGACGGACCTGGAAAAGAAATCGACTTCGTTCTCGGATGACGAGCTTGAAAATCTGCAGTTCTTCCGCGCTGAGGCGAACGAGATGAAGTACGGGCTTGTCGATCCGGCCGTTGAAGCCATCAAGGCGGCCTGACCCGCTGTCCTGACGAACGGAAAAGGCCTTGCCCGCTCTTCAGGCGGGCAAGGCAATCAAGTCAAATTGGGGGTAACTGGTATGAGCGATGGGGTCGCTCCCCGCACCGGCCGTGGTCCTGACACCACGGAAAAAAACCGTCTGACCTTCTGGGGTGCATTATCAAGCTGGACGCCTTACCGGTTGGTCGTCGGGCTTGCGACCGCATCACCGCGCCGCCAGTTCCTGATCCTTGCTGCCTTTCCACTGCTCTGGGTGCTGACCCAGCACCTTGGACCAATGCTGCAAATGCTCAGGGTGAGCTTTACCGATGCCTATCCGGTCGCGCCTGGTGTGGAGCAGCATTTTACCCTCGACAACTATGCCCGTTTCTTCGGCGACCACATTTTCTGGCAACCGTTTTTCCGCACGCTTATCTTTGCCAGCGTCTTCACTTTCTGCACTTTGATCCTGACCTATCCTGTCGCCTACTTTCTGGCGCGCCACGTCAGTCGCAAGAACCAGATGCTGATGCTTCTCTTGCTGCTGATCCCGTTCTGGGTCGGCGAAATCGTCCGCACCTACGCAATCATGATCCTTCTTGGAAACACCGGAGCGGTGAACCAGTTGCTCAAGTCGCTGAGCCTGATCGATCGGCCGATCCCGTTCATGTATACCAGTTTTTCAATGGGTGTCGGGATCGTCTACCTGACGGCGCTCTACATGCTGTTACCGCTTTATTCCGCATTGGAAAAACTCCCCAAAAGCTACAACGAGGCAGCCGCAGACCTCGGTGCTTCAGCCTGGACCCGCTTTCGGCGGATCACGCTTCCTCTCACGCTGGAGGGGATCTCGTCAGGGTGCACACTGGTTTTTCTGATATCGACCGGCTTTTATGCGACCCCCGTTCTGCTGGGTGGTCCTTCCACGACCGTTTTTGCCGAAACGATTGCAGGCTTCTTCCATGTCGCCGGTGACGAATGGCCGACCGGCGCAGCCTTCGCGACAATCATGTTTCTTGCCGCGATCATTCTGACCGGTGCCTTCCAGAAGCTGATGAATTCCCTGCGCAAAGGAGACACGAATTGAACCGGGGTAACCGCATCCTGCTCTCCTGCGTCTACTGGGCCTTTGTTCTTTACGTCTTCGTTCCGCTGGTCCTGATGGTTCTCATGGGTTTCAAGGACAGCAAGTTTATCGGCTTTCCGATCCGCTCGTGGACGCTCGACTGGTATACTGGTGTTTTCGACGACGCAGCCGTACCGTCGGCCTTTATCTATTCAGTGGTGATTGCAGTCCTTGCAACAGCCATCTCCGTATTCGTCGGAACATGGATTGCCGTCCTTCTGGAAGGCAGGAAGTTTTTGGGCCGGACCGCAATGTTCGGGCTGACGGTTTTGCCTGCGCTTGTCCCGGGGATCATTTCAGCCATCGCTTTCCGGATCTATGCCAGATGGCTTGGTATCGAACCGGGCATGGGTGCGATTGTATGGGCGCACGCCGTTCACAATGTGCCCTTTGTGGCTCTGGTGGTCATGGCCCGGTTGTCGACATTGCCGAAGAGCCAGATTGAAGCGGCACGTGATCTTGGTGCTGATCCGATCATTGCCTTTTTGCGGATCACACTGCCTTATCTTGTTCCAGCCATCCTTGGCGCGAGTATCTTCTGCCTGCTGCTCAGTTTCGACGATTTCGTTCGTTCCTTCTTCCTGGGAGGCTACGAACCGACCTTGCCCGTTCTGATTTTCGCCAAGCTCAGATCCGGCATGTCGCCTGAAATCAATGCCATTGCGACGGTCGCTCTGATCCTGACGGCTGCAATCGGCATTTGGGCTGAACGTTTCACCCGCCGGATGAACAAGGAGTCCCGAAATGGCTGAAACGAATCCCCTTGTTCGGATCGAGGGTGTCACCAAGAAATTCGGCGAAACGGTCGCTCTGGACAATCTCACGCTGGATATTGCCAGGGGTGAATTCGTGACTTTTCTGGGACCGTCCGGTTGCGGCAAGTCCACAACGCTCAGAATTCTTGGGGGCTTTGAGCGACCGACGTCGGGCCGCGTCATCCTGGATGACGTGGACGTCACACGCCAGCCGCCGGAAAAGCGTCATGTGAACATGGTGTTTCAAGACTATGCCCTGTTTCCTCACATGACCGTGCGCCAGAACATTTCTTTCGGCCTGGAACTGAAGGGCATGAACAAGGCCGACATTCGCAACCGTCAAGACGAAATCATGTCGTTTCTGGAGCTGGAAAACTATGGAGACCGGTATCCAGGTCAACTGTCGGGCGGACAGCGTCAACGGGTGGCGTTGGCCCGCGCGCTCGCCCCAGATCCGGCCCTTTTGTTGCTGGACGAGCCGCTTGCAGCGCTGGACGCGAAACTCCGCGGCCAGGTACAGCAGGAGCTCAAGGCGATCCAGCGCCGCACTCACAAGACATTCTTCTTCGTGACCCACGACCAGGAAGAAGCGCTTACAATGTCAGACCGGATCGTGGTTATGAACCATGGCCGCGTCGAACAGGACGGCACGCCCGAGGAACTCTATTTCCATCCCGCAACCAGGTTTGTTGCGGAATTCATCGGTGAAACGAACCTCTTGACTTGCAAGATGCGCGGCCAGGATGGCGATGTGATCGTGCTGGACTGGTTTGGCCAGACACTGAAAGGCCAGTCGCATGGACATGTTCCACAGGTCGGCGACACCATCACAGCGTCGGTCCGGCTGGAAAAACTCGCCTTCCATACAGAACGTCCGGAGCACTCCAATGCAGTAAGGGGAACGGTTGTCGGCAAGACTTTTCTGGGCAGCCGCATGTCTGTCGATCTGATGGTCGAAGACGCACAGGGCGCCAAACTTCGAGCCTTTGTAGACGCCGATGTCGGTCAATCGGTCGGTTCTGAACCGGTTTGGATTGGATGGGATAGCAATAGTTTGGCGGTGCTTCGCACCTGAAACTGAACCCGACACGAGAGCACCTTCTCTGAGACGCTCAACGGAAACCTTGGAATGCTGCGTCATAAGACCCAATGGCTCCAGGGACTTAGGGACGCGGTCGAGTAACCGGGAAAATGGTGCAGAGACTGCAATATCGAAAAGCTCCACAGAGCAATGGCTGTCAAATGCCACTCGTCCTGAAACGACCAAAACGCACAGCCACTCGGTGACCCAGACCTGGCGGGAAAACTCCGGCCTGCCCCAAATGCAAGCCTGAAGAAGACAGCAAGCCCTGCCTGGCAAGGCGCGGTTCAACACTGAGTGCGAGCACGCTTCCGCGAGGCAACTTCCCGATACTCAAATTTCCAGTCGTCTGCCTTCAAACCCGAACAGATGCGACTTTTCGAGGTCGACGGCGATATTGACAGCATCTCCGGTCTTGAGCGGAAAATGTCCGTGTTGACGCACGAGAACAGGGCCCACGCCAGGCACATTTGCGTGGATATTTGTGTCCGACCCCAAATGCTCGACAAGTTCAGTAACGCCTTTCATATGTGCGGCCTCTTCGGCGACGATATCCAGATGTTCCGGACGCACGCCAAGCTCATGCGCCTGCCAATGCGCCGAACTGGATCCGATCTGCAAATTGGTTCCGTCCTTAAGCTTCACACCGTTTTCCGCCCGGTCGACACCGAGAATATTCATTGTCGGCGAACCGATGAATTGAGCCACGAACTTGTTGGAAGGTCGCTCGTATAGTTCAAGAGGTGTTCCCACCTGCTGAATATCCCCGGCATTCAGAACAACGATCCGATCTGCCAGCGTCAGGGCTTCGACCTGATCATGTGTCACGTAGATCATGGTCGTGCTCAGCCGCTGGTGAAGACGCGCGATTTCAAGGCGCATTTCGACCCGCAGAGCGGCATCAAGGTTGGACAACGGCTCATCGAAGAGGAACGCGCTGGGATCCCGGACGATCGCCCGCCCCATAGCGACCCTCTGGCGCTGGCCGCCTGAAAGCGCTCTGGGAAGGCGTTCGGTCAGAGCAGTCAGGCCGAGTGTCTTTGCGGCATCGGCGACTTTCCGGCTGCGTTCTTCTTTTTGCGCCTTCCGGATTTCAAGCGAGAAGCCCATGTTCCGCGACACGTCCATATGCGGATAAAGCGCATAGGACTGGAACACCATCGCCATGTCCCGGTCGCGCGGCGGCACCTCGTTCATACGTCTGCCGTCGACCAGAAACTCTCCGCCGGAGATCGGTTCAAGCCCGGCAATCATCCGCAAGAGTGTCGACTTCCCGCAGCCGGACGGTCCGACCAGAACGATGAATTCTCCATCCTCGATTGTCAGGTTGATGTCCCTGAGAACTTCGACGGAACCATAGGATTTGGCGATATTATTCAGTTCAATGCGTGCCACATCGTCCTCCCCGGGGCTCAGCCCTTCACAGCTCCTGATGTCAGGCCCTGAACCAGGTAACGTTGGATAAAGATGAAGAAGAGACACGACGGCACAAGAGCGAGCACACCCGCAGCCATCATCTGCCCCCAATCCACGGAGAACTTCGACACGAAGGTCAACAGCCCCACGGGGAATGTCATTGCGTCGTTAGAGTTGATCAGCATCAGGGCGAACAGGAGTTCACTCCAGGCCGCGGTAAAGATGAAACCGAGTGTCGCGCCGAGCCCCGGAAGCGTCAGCGGCAAGACGATCTTGCGCAAGGCTTCGAACCGTGTGCAGCCATCGATCATTCCCGCATCCTCCAGGTCCTTCGGAATGCCGTCAAAGAAAGATTGCATCAGGAAGGTCGCGAACGGGATATTAAAGGCTGTGTAGACGATGATGAGGCTCGTCAGGGAATTGAGCAGCCCGAGCGCAGCGACAATCTTGTAGATAGGTGCGATGATCATTAGCAGCGGAAACATCTGTGTGATCAGCATAAGTGCGATGATCAGACGTTTCCCGCGAAAATCGAACCTGGAAAAAGCATAGCCTGCCGCCGCAGCTATCATCGTTGTAACCGCAGCGGTCACCAGCGAAACGATCAGGCTGTTGCGGAAATAGGCAAGGAAGTCCGTCTGCAACAGAACCGTCTGGAAATTCTCAAATGTGAACCTGCTGGGTACAAGCGCCGTTCCTTCGCTGAAAATAAGCTTGTCGGGCGTGACCGCAATCTTGGCGAGCCAATAGAGCGGAAAGAGCGCAAAGGCGACGTAAAAGGCCAGAGCAAGGTATTTTCCAGTTACCACCCATGGTGATGCCTGACGCAGAGCATTCATGGCGAACCTCAGATCTTGACGAGCTTGCGGCGGAGAACGAGCAGGACGGCTGCGTAGATCAGCAACAGCCCAAGCAATGCAACCGCAATGGCGGATGCGTAACCGAAATCGAGCTTTCTGAACGCGGTCGTGAAGATGTATGTGGACAGGATCTGCGTTGAATTCGCTGGTCCGCCACCCGTCATCACGAAGATCAAGTCCGCGAAGTTTGCGATCCAGATTGTGCGTAGCATCACGGTGATGGCAATCATCGGCGCGAGAAACGGCAGGGTAATCTTGGTGAACTTCTGCCAGGTGGACGCGCCGTCAATTTCAGCCGCTTCATAAAGTTCGCCGGGTATCGACTGCAGGGCTGCCAGAAGCGTGATGGCAAAGAACGGGATGCCGAACCAGACATTCGCTGTAATCGGACCCCACATGGCCAGATTGGGATCACCGAGAATGTTGAACGGCTCAGAAAGAATGCCGAGCGCTGCCAGCCAATGCGGCAAGGGCCCGATTGTCGGATTGAACAGCCACGCCCAGGTAAGAGCAGACAAAAATGTCGGCACGGCCCAGGGCAGGAACACCAGAGCCTGGACAAGCCGCTTGCCGTAGAAACGGGTGTTCAGCAATAGCGCCAACCCAAGACCCAGAAAAAACTGGAAGATGATGGAGCCAAGCGTCCACCAGAATGTGTTGGTCAGGGCTAGCCAGAACTTCCTGTCACTCCATAGCGCTTGGAAATTCTCAAACCCGACCCATCCGGTCTGGAACGGCCGAAGCAGATTGACCGCCTGAAAGGCATAGGAGATGCCGATGGCCAGCGGAACCAGCATCACAAGCGCGATCACGATAACTGCCGGCGACAGGTAGAGATAGGGCTCCACCATATAGCGGAAGTAATAGGAACCGCGCGCCCGGTGAGATCCGGGCGCGTTGTCAGCCTCAGCTGTCATTGAGCTTCTTTCCAACGGCCGTATTCCTCGGTCAGGAATTCAGCCCACTGGTCGGCGACTTCCTGTGCACTGAGCTGACCAAGCAGGGCTTCCTGGCTGGTTTCCAGTGCAATGGAATCTGCGAAATAGCCGAATTGTTCCAGATAGGTCGGCATGACGGTCGGAATATACTGCTCGCCATTGAGCGTTTCGAACCAGCCGGCGAACTGCTCCGTCTTGAAGTGCGGGTCCTGTTCCGCGCCTTCGTGGATCGGAATGACACCGACACGCTTCGCCCAGGTCTTGTTGGCTTCCGGATCGGAAAGATGCGCGATCAGTTTCCAGGAAAGGTCTTCGTCCTTCGTGGTGTCGAACATCGCCCATCCGGCAAAGCCGATGGTCGGGAACGCCTTGCCGCCCGGGCCGACAGGCATTGGAACGACCGCGAAGTCTTCCGCATCCATGCGTTTGGCCACTGCGATCAGCGCATCCGGATCCTGATCAAGGAACGCACAGGTACCGGAATAGAAGCCCGCCACGATCTCGTTAAAGCCCCAGCTCACCGCATCCTTCGGCGCGTAACCGTTCTGGTAGAGGTCGATCAGGAACTGGATGCCCTCGACCGAACCCGGTTGGTTGAGCGTGCTCTTGCCGTTCTCGTCGAAGAAGGTGTTATCGCCATTCATCGTCGCCGCCATCATGATCCAGCCGTTCAGACCGCCCGGACCGCCGCGCAGGCAATAGCCGTATTTGCCGTCGAGTTCGGAGACCGCCTTAGACGCCGCCATGAATTCTTCCATGGTCCTGGGCGGTCCTTCGACACCGGCTTCCTCAAGCAGCTTCTTGTTGTAAAAGAGGGCGCGCAGATAGAAGCCGTACGGGATCATCCGCACGGTCTTGCCGTCGGTCTGGCGGCCCATGTCGATGGTCTTCTGGGTCAGCGTGCTGCCGTGCTCCCAACCGGCAATCTTGTCGTTCAGATCGACCAACCTGTCCTTGTAGATGCCTGCCCAACGGTCCGGCATTTCAACAACGTCGGGAATGTCACCACCGGCAACCATGGTCGCGAATTTTTCGAATGCCTGCCCCCAGGGCAAAGAGACGATTTCCACTTCCGTACCGGGGTTCGCCGCTTCGAATTCATCAACCAGTCCCTGCAGGACTTCCGTACGTTCCGGGCTGGTGATCACTTCCACCAGCTTCAATGTTTCAGCATGAGCGGACGTTGCCGCCAGAACAGCTAACGCACTGAGTGCGCCGAACAGTCTTTTCATATCTCCACCTCTTTTATGTTCAGTTGTTTGGCACGCCTTATTTTCGTTTGGCGCTTAGATTGAGAGCCGCATCAAAGTCAGCCCAAAGGTCGATGGGATCTTCCAATCCGAGGCTCAACCGGACGATCCGGCCCGAAACGCCGAACCGCTGGAGGGAGTTCTCTTCGCCGGACTGGTTGAGTGCGATTTGCGTCGGCAGAAGGAGGCTCTCGAAACCACCCCAGCTCACCCCGAGCCGGAACAGCTTCAATCCATCTGCGAAGCCGGGAATGCTGACGCTCTCATCGAGTTCGACGGAGAGCAGCCCAGACCGCCCGGTCAACCCGGGAACCGAATTGGGCCCGGGAGACAGCACTTTCCTGACAAGCGGGTGCCTGGAAAGGTTGTCCACGAAGCGGTCTGCTGTCGCGTGATGCTGCCGCATGCGGGCACCGAGTGTCCGCAGGCCACGGGTCAGCAAGAACGCTTCGAACGGCGCAAGCTTGCCGCCGAGCAATGAAAGTGACAGATCGCGGATCCGGTGAATAAGATCCCCGGTGGAAACAACAACTCCAGCGACCGTATCGGAATGCCCCGACAGATACTTCGAGGCCGAGTGAAGAACGATATCGATCCCAAGTGTCAGCGGACGCTGAAAGACGGGTGTGGCCCAGGAATTGTCGATCACCGTGAGTGTGCCGTGACGCTTGGCATGGGCAGCCACTCTCGGCAAATCCATTGCCTGAAACACGACCGTGTTCGGGCTCTCAAGATAGGCGAGCTTCACCCCTGCAAGCAGATCCGGATTATCCTCGAACTCGGCGAGCGGATAATACGAAATCTCTATCCCGAAGGGTCTCAGCAAACGCTCGAAAAACCTGTAGGCATCCGGGTAGACATGCTCGACGCAGGCAATTCGGTCGCCCGGTCTTACAAATGCGAAAATGGTGGAAGAAATGGCCGCCATGCCGGAGGCAAAACCGACAGCCGCCTCACCTTCCTCAGCTTTGGCAACCAGGGTCTCAAACGCGGCAACTGTCGGGTTCTGAACACGGCTGTAAAGTGGATCGTCCGAACGCCCCGCCATCCGGTCTTCGAACGCCTTGTAATTGTCGAACGCGAACAAGGACGACTGAACGATCGGCGGAACCACGGCGCCACCTGCGCCTTCAGCGACAGAAGCGAGCAGGGTTTCGATCGAAAATTCGTCTGGGTGTCGCTCAGTCATTGCAATTCTCGGCGATCTGAAGCGTTTCGGCGCAGACCATGTCGATGATGCGCTCCGTGAACTCGACCGCTCTGTCCTCGTCCCCGGCAATAAGCGCATCTGCCAGCGGCCTGTGCAGCGGGATTGAATCCTGACCCAGATGCGGTTTTCCGAAGGGCGTTTCGTAGATGTCGTGAAAGCACTTCAAGATCTGATCGATGATCTGTTCAAAGAGCGGGTTTCCGGTGGCCGCATGGATCGCTTTGTGAAAGCGATGGTCGGCGGGGCGCCAGTCCTCACCTGCCTCGTAAACGGCAATGAGTTCAGCCGCACGTGCATTGATGACGCGGCGCTGGTCCGGCGTCGCAAGCCGCGTTGCCAGACGAACGGCCTCAATCTCGAGCGGCCGGCGGACCTGCTGCATCCGGATCAGGCTTTCAGCCTCATGCTTGATCGTTAGCGCGACCCGCAGGGTGTTCCGGGACATTTCGCCAATCAGCCTGGTACCCGCGCCCTTGTTTCGGCTTACAACACCCATGCTTTCCCACGTTTTCAGGGTCTCGCGGATGGTTGACCTGCCGAACCCGAGGCGCCGGACCAACTCCAGTTCCGGCGGCAACCGGTCCCCGACCTGAAGCCCCTCGTCCTCGATCAGCTTGATGAGTGCATGCGGCACATCTCGAGGCCCTTCAGCATCGCGTTCTTCAGGAGCGCGTTTCTTTGTGGAAGCTTTTTCCGCCATGGACTGGTGTCGACCTTTCCGCTGTCTGGTCAAAGCATATCACTTTGTCTGACAATGTAAACATTATGTCAGACAAAGTTTTTCATGAGACAAGTTCCAGCGCGCCTGAGTGGCGCGCCACCATGTTTAGAAAAAAGGAAGATCCTGAATGTTGATGACGACAAACACAGTTGAATCTGTAGACGGGGTACTGGTCACAAATAGCCCCCTCTTAGACGTAGTTCACACGAACCGCCGATGAGACCTGAGATCGGTTTCAGCCACCTGCTGCGCTGTATGAGGGCCGGGTTCGTGACCTAATCCGTCAGGGATTTCCGGACGTTTTTGCGTTTGTTGCGTGCGCCAAGGGTCCGTTCGAGTTTCTGCGCTACCAACCAGAAAACCAAAATCTGTTTCTTTCTCACCCAAAATTGTCCCTAAAAAGCGCTTCAAGTATATACTTGAGGCCAGCGGTTCGCGAAACAACAACGAGCAAAAGCACCTTTGACCCAGTCCCTGCACAAGAAAATTCTCGACGACGTCCACAGCAAGATCGTGAAAGGCGAATGGCCGGCGGGTCACCGAATACCGTTCGAGACCGATCTTGCAAAGCACTATGGCTGTTCGCGCATGACGGTGAACAAGGCCTTGACCCAGTTGTCGCGGGCCGGCTTGCTGGAGCGCAACAAAAAATGGGGAACCTTCGTAAAGGAACCGCAGACGCTGTCGGCAGCGCTGGAAATCTCCGACATCCGCAAGGAGGTCGAGGATGCCGGGAAAACCTACAGTTACACCCTCCTCAGTGACATCACCAGAGCCTCCACTGATCGGGAAGCACAACAGCTCGACCTCTCCAGAAGCGATCCGGTGCGAGACATCACCTGCTTGCATTTCGCGGACAGCGAGCCGTTTTGCCTGGAAGAGCGCATCATCAATGTCAGCATCGTTCCAGATTTGAGAGAGGTCAGCTTTGAGAGCGTCTCGCCCGGCCTCTGGATGCTGAAGAACATTCCCTGGAATATCGCCGAACACCAGATCTATGCGCTCGCCGCGTCGGGAACCATCGCGGAAACACTCCAGGTTCCCGAAGGCCATCCATGCCTCGTCGTCGAACGCAAAACCCGGCAAAACGAAGGGTTTGTAACAGTTGCCCGCCTGTTCTATCCCGGCGACAAGCACAGACTTGTCGCAAGCTTCACACCGACCGGCGCTGGTTAGGACCCTGGGTGCCGGATCCCGAGGCCCCGATGCCACGCCACCCGTCCAGCTCAGGCGCGTCTCCGGGGAAATGACCTTTCAGCAGCAATTACTCAGTTTGCGCCGGACTTGGCTGAGCTGGAAAGATCTATCAGCGTCTTGATGCCGCTCGCTTTACCCACGCTTATCCGTGCATATTCTGCAGGTGTGTCCTCCAGCGAGATCCTGTGTTCGATGAGTGGTCTGAAGCGATCTGAGTGCTGTTCAAGCAGCTGGACAGCGCGGAGCAATTGATCTTTGAATGCATGGCAACCGACGAGTGTAAGCTCCCGTTCAACTGCGCCAACGGGATCGAACGGAAAAGTCCCTTGTCCGATACCGACCAAACCCAACGTCGCTCCAGTCAGCGTCGCCTCAAGTTTTTGAATGACCTCCACGTTGCCAGTCGTGTCGATCACGTGGCGCACGGTATTCCCGGGCAGACTTTGGAACTGGTCGAAGGCAGCCAGATCAACCGCCTGCCCAGCGCTTGCCGCGGCAACCGTCTCAACGCGAAAACGGTCGCGGTCGCATATAAGAAGCGGCCGTTGGTGGAGAATATCGGATACCACCGCCACTAATGCGCCAATGGGCCCACAGCCGACCACAAGCAACGGATCATGCATTTCGATCCGGACCCGGTCGAGGGCGTGAAGTGCAACTGCCAGCGGTTCAGCAAGCGTCGCGATGTCCAGCTTCATCGACGGATCGCAGGCAAAGACCAGCCGCTCAGGCAGCGTTGTAAAGTCGGCAAAACCTCCGTCGATACTTTCGCCAACAAATCCCAACTGGCTGCAAAGATGATTGTTGCCTGTCTGGCAGTTGACGCAATTCGTACAGTAATGTCTGGAATCGGCGACGACCTTGTCGCCAACCGAAAGTCTGTCGATCCCCTCTCCCACAGCATCGACCGTCCCGGAAAACTCGTGACCGGCGACAGAAGGACGACGGGAAATCCATTGACCCGTCTTGTAGTTGTGGATGTCCGACCCGCAAATGCCTGCAAAGGCCACCTTGATCCGGACCTCGCCTTTGCCCGGCGCAGGTGCCGGGTCTACCTGCTCAAACCTTATGTCCAGCGGATCATGCAGTCGCACCGATCTCATGCAATTCACCCTTCCAGGTAAGGGTCGCGCATCTCGGACACGGCATTTTCGTGCGACGAAAACCCTTCATAGTGTGCAAGTACTCTCGAATGCTTTGCCATTTCAGCGTAGGCAGGACGGGTGACGTAGCCAACGGAACTGCACTTCACGAAATCATGCACCGACAACGGACCATAGGTCCGCGCGCCACTGCTTGTCGGCAGCACCGCGTTCGGTCCAAGTGCGAAGTTTCCAATGCAAACAGGCGTGTGCGGCCCCATCAGAATTTCCGCTGCTTCGGTGATGTGTCCCAGATGCTGAAAAGGTTCCGTCGAAAGCAATTCGAGATGTTCAGGGGCATAGTCGTTGATGAAACGGTAGCTCTCCTCAACGCTGGAAGTGAGCACAACGCCGCCGTTCTCACCCCATAGCACTGCTTGTGAAAACTCGACCCGCTGCCCGGTCATCTTCGACCAGTGTTCCGGCAAAGCCGCAAGCGCCTCTTCGGCAACACGTCTCGAATGGGTCACAAGATACGCTGAGCTGTCGGGGCCGTGCTCGGCTTCGATCAACAGATCAAGCGCCGCGAGACCTCCATGTACCGTGTCGTCTGCAAAGATGATCGCTTCTGAAGGGCCCGCCGGCAGGCCCGGATCAATGACGTTCGAAAGCAATTGCTTGGCAGCCACCACCCAGGGGCTGCCCGGTCCCACGATCTTGTGTGCCGGTTTGACTGTTTCAGTACCGAACGCTGCGGCCGCCACGGCCTGAGCTCCGCCGCACTTATAGACTGTCTCGACGCCAGCGATCCGGGCGGCCACGAGTGTCGCCGCATCGACACCGCCATCCGGCATTGGCGGTGTGAAGATCGCCAGTTCAGGAACCTCCGCTACCACGGCCGGAACCGACGTCATCATGGTGACCGAGGGAAAGGCACCCTTGCCGCGCGGAACATAGAGTGCAACGGAGCGGATCGGGGTGTACCTGTCCCCGGCAAATGCGCCCGGCTTGATCTCCTTGAACCACAATGGCGCTGGTTTTTGCTCCTCGTGAAAGCTGCGAATATTGGCAATGCCATGCCGGATCGCCTCGATAACCTGGGCATCAACAGCATCAAAGGCTGCACTGAATTCCGCTTCGCTCGCCTTCAGCGTCGCAGTGGTCAAGGGTTTTGCTCCGTCGAATTCCTGCCCGAAACGCACGAGGGCTGCGTCGCCTTCCGTTTTCACCGCCTCAATGATTGGCCGGGCTTTCTCCATGAAACCGGAGAGATCCGCTTCTGAGCGACGCAAGAGATCTCGATACGCTTCGGAACTCACATTGCTGAGTTCATGGAATGAAACTTGCGTCATAGACTCACACCTTTCGAGCGCCAACCGGCGCTACTTGGACTTCAGGAACACTTCCAGACCGACGATCCTGTCGAGAACGATGATTGCCATCGCGGCGACGGCGATAAAGACGACGGAGACGGCGGCAAGATCGGGCGTGATAATCGCCCGGATCGAGTTGTAGATCTGAACTGGCAAGGTCACGATCCGGGCATCGACCAGCAGCAGGCTCACCAGGAATTCGTTCAGCGAGAGAATAAACATCAGCAGGGCACCGGTAATCACGCCCGGCGTGACGGCCGGCAGCGTCACGTTGAAAAAAGTCTGAAGTGGACCCGCACCGCAGCTCTGTGCGGCAAGCTCCAGATCCGGATCCAGCGACGCGGCACTGGAGGACACGGCCCAGATCATGAATGGCAGGTTGATGACCGCTGTCGCGATGCCTATCGGCCAGAGATCGCCGAGCAGTCTCAACTCGCCGAACAGCAGCATCAGGCCAATGCCTGACCCGATGAGGGGCACTGTGAACGGCAGAAGCAGATAGATCTGCAGCGCGCCCGCCCATTTCACCTGGTACTTGGACAGGGCAATCCCGGCAAGCGTCCCGGCGGGTACCGATACGGCAACACAAATGCAAGCGACAATTACGGACCTGATGAACGCCTGCTGAAGATCACGTTCTCCCAGTATGGCCACGTACCATTTGAGCGAAAACCCGTCTGGTGGAAAGTCTATAATGTTGCCGGCCGTGAAAGACGCTCCCAGAACCACCAGCGTCGGGGCGGACAGGGCCACAATGCAAAGGATTGCGACGGTCCAGAAAACGGCTGTTTGCGTCGGCGAGCGATTCATTTCCGGTTCGCTCCCAAGGCCAGTGTCCCTGCGCCGAATACTGCGAAGACCAGGCCGACCGTGATTGACCCTACTGCGATGAGGATAAGCGTCAGCGAAGCGCCGAAGCCCTGATCGGAGGTCCTGAAAAACTGATCGTAGATTGCGTTGGCAACGAAGTCCTGCGATCCGCCGCCCAGAATAGCCGGCATGGCAAAATCCGTCAGTGAGAGGGTCATCACAACCACGCCCGCGCCGATCAGGCCGGGCTTTGCCATTGGCAGGACCACGTGGACAAGCGTCCTGACCCAGTCGGCGCCGAGCGACGTTGCCGCTGCTTCAATATCTTCAGGGATTGCCGTGAGAGCAGGTGCCAGCATCAGGACACCGAAGGGCAACATGTATTGCACAAGTCCAAACAGAACTGCGGGGTAATTGAAAAGCAGACGCAGGGGCTCGACGCCTACCAGAGCAAGCGCATCATTGACGATGCCCTGGTTTCCCAGGATGATCAGCCATCCATAAGCGCGCACAACCTGCCCGATGAAAAACGGAAGAAACAGCGCGACGAGAAGAAACTTTCTGAGCAACGCGCTTGATGTCCTTACCATCACATAGGCATAGGGAAAGGCGAGCAGCAGCGTGACCACGGTCACGATGACAGCCCCGGCCAGGCTGCGCCAGATGATTGTCGCCGTGAAACTCTCCGAAAAAGCACGCTGGTAGTTCTCTAGGGTCCAATAGTCGGAAAAGAGAAACGTGGTACGGTCCAGCACACGAAGCGACGAGTCTCCTATGTAAAGCAGACCGACCGCGAGCGTGCCCACAAGCAGCACAGCCGGTGTCAGCAAGAGGTAAGGCGTCAGCCGGCCGCCGCCGTTCGGCAACACAAAGGCAAAGCCCGCCTCCAGCAGGTCCATGAAACGCCAGCTGATCGGGTAAGAAGTCTTGTATCTGCGCATGAAGGACCTTAGGTGGGATGCCGGACAGGCCACGCCCGCCCGGCATATGCCAAGTTGCTTGCGGTCAACCCTGCATGATCTGCTTGAACTTCGAGAACCACTCGCTCTCGTTTTCCACCTGGATCTGACCCGAGATGCGGATCAGTCGTTCGAAGTCCTCCGGCTTGGTGGGGTAAGACGGGTCTCCGGCAAGACCTTCGGGCGGGGTCAGCCCGGGAACGACGCCGGGCAGGCCGAGTCCATCCAGCCAGACCTGCTGGTTTGCCTGTGTCAATGCGGAGTTTATGTACTCTCTCGCCCAGTAAAGATCTGATTCGGAATGGCCTTTCGGAATCCAGAGCCCATCTGTATCGAACTTTGCACCTTCTTCCGGAACCGTCCAGGCAATGTCGACGCCGCTTCTTTTCGCGCCGAGCGCATTGGTGGAAATAGTGCATGCGGCATCGATCTCGCCGCGCTGGAACCACGTGACGAAATCCGGGTCCTCGCCGAGCAGCGGGTTCTGCGCCTTGATCTTTTCAACGAACTCCCAGCAAGCATCCATGTTGCCAGGGATGTCCTCAAGCGTACCGCCACCAGCAAGCTGCGCCGGGAAATGGAAGCCGATACCGTCATTGTAAAAGGCGATCCGGCCCTTGAATTTCGGATCGAGAAGATCGTGATAGGACTTCGGAGGACCATCCGGGAAGGCTTCCGGACGATAGGCCAGCACATAGACGTAGCCGTAAGTGTTGACGATCGGATAGCCTTCCACGCCGACCGGTTTCGCAAGATCCGTGGTGCCCGAGAGGTTGGACAGGTCGGACAGATCTTCGCAAACACCTCTGAGAGCCGACTTGGTTGCGTTCGTCGTCGTGTCCCAGTTGATGTGAATGGGCGGCGTCCTGTTCTGCGCAACCGCAGCCCAGACTTTCGGCTGGATTTCGTTGTCCTCCGTCAGGTCGTGAACGATACGGATACCTGTTTTTTCCGTAAAGGGATCCGAAACGCCATTCTTGAGTGCCTCCACCCAGGGACCACCCCATGCACGAATGATGAGTTCGCTCGGTTTGTCCGGCTCAGCCGCCCGCAGCACGGAAGGCATCGAGACAGACGCGAGGCCAGTTGCACCGACAGCGGCAGATGCTTTGAGAAGAGATCTTCTGTTCAGTTTTCTTTCAAAGTTCATGTCGTTCCCCTTTTTCATGGATTGCCGGCACTTCGTCGCGCCTTATAGTTTGGCCGGGAAAATCTGGAGATCCCGGTTCTTCCACCCAATGTGCACAGGGGCGCCCGGTTCGAGAGCGCCCAGATCGTTCCGATCATGATGAATAATTTTCAGCGTTTCGCCGCCAAGGTCCGGAACCTCGACTTCGTACACGAGCCGTTCGCCTTCAAAAATCGCGTCCAGAACGGTGCCCCGGAAATCGGCATCCAGTCCATCCATCGACTGGTCGGCTGATGCAATGCGTATCTGTTCCGCGCGTATTGCCCCCTTGATCGGCATCCCGCCTTGCAGGACATCGGTGCCCCCGGGCACGCCCAACAACTCCACGTCGCCGAACCTGGCGGCCGCGTCGGCACTGGAGACACGCGTCAGGGTACCGGAAAGGCCGTTGGTGACGCCGATGAAGTTGGCAACGAACGGATTGCTTGGTGTCCTGTACATCTGCGTCGGCGCAGCATTTTGCTGGATTTCACCATCATTCATCACGATGATCTGGTCGGAAACCACAAGCGCTTCCCGCTGGTCGTGGGTCACATTGATCGTCGTGACACCGAGTTCCTTCTGTATTCTGCGAAATTCAAGCTGCATTTCTTCCCGAAGCTTGCGGTCAAGCGCGGCCAGCGGTTCGTCGAGAAGGAGTAGATCCGGTTCGAACACGAGAGCCCTTGCAATCGCCACGCGCTGCTGCTGTCCGCCCGAAAGTTCGTGTATCCGCCGGGATTCGAAACCGTCCAGCCGCACAAGTTTCAGATAGTCCGCCACCCGGTCCGGAATCGTGCGCGCATCAAAGCGGCGCATCTTCAGGGGAAATGCGACGTTTTCCGCGGCCGTCATGTGCGGAAACAAAGCAAGCTTCTGAAAAACCATGCCGATCGACCGCTTGTTTGCCGCCACGGCCCGGACTGAACGGCCGTTGATCAGGATTTCGCCGCTGGAGGGTGTCAGAAAGCCGGCGATCAAGCGCAGAAGTGTTGTCTTGCCGGACCCGGATGGGCCAAGGATCGTCAGAAACTTGCCGTTCTGAAGTTCGAAGCTTGCATCTTTAACAGCTTTAAACGCTCCGAACGTCATCTCGACGTTAATAGCCGAGACTGCCGCCGCTTGGTTCTCAGTCACTCTATGCTGCCTTTGTGCATCGCGAGACATGGCAGATCTGGCCTGCCGATACGCTATGTCTATACATGAAATCGAAATTGCGAATTCTTGTCAAGGCGCGTGGGTCCTTTCTGGAATGCATCCCGCAAGGCCCTCTCTCGGTAAGTCAGATTGCGGCAAGATAACCTCCGTCGATCCCCAGGCATTGACCTGTGATGTATCGAGAGGCATCGCTGGCCAAGAACACCACTGCACCCTTGAGGTCCTGAGCGTCGCCAAACGCCCCAAGTGGTATCTTTGCAAGCATCGCGGCCTTCCAGGCGTCATCCAGATAGAACACGTCTGTCAGCTCCGTTCGAAAGTAGCCCGGCGCAATTGCATTGACACGTACCCTGTGCGGCGCCCATTCCGCCGACAGGGCCCGGGTCATCCCGAGCAGACCCGACTTGGAGGACGTATAGGGCACTGCGGTTGGCACACCGACATACGAGGTGAGAGAACAGACATTGATGATAGCACCGCCACCGCTTTCAACCATGTGTCGCGCTGTCTCCTGGGCGCAGAAAAAAGCGCCTTTCAGGTTGATGGCGTTGATCCGGTCCCAGAGCTCCTCATCGACATCGAGGGACGGGCAGACCTCTTCGTAACCGGCATTGTTGATGAGAATGTCGAACCGTCCTGCGTCCCTCACAAATCCGGCCACTGCTGATTTCATCGCAGGAACATCCTGAACGTCCAGCTGCATTTTGTGCGCGGTTCCCCCCGCCGTCTCCACGAGCGATCGCGTCTCTTCAAGAGCCTCCAGGGATCTGGATGTGATCGCGACGGTAGCCCCGGCCTCCGCCAAACCCACTGCCATCGCCTGCCCAAGGCCCCGGCTTGCACCTGTTACCAGCGCACGTTTTCCCGTCAGATCGAAGTTTGCCGGTGCCATAGTCTTGCTTCCTCCAAGCTTATGCTATTATGTATATACATAGACGCTTTAAAATCAACTGTTCCCCGTCTGGCACGAGCCCGCGATGACCGATCTGGACAAGATAATCAGGCCAAGTCTCAAACAGCTTGAACCCTACAATTCGGGCTTGTCCGTCGCGGCGGTCCGGCGGCTTTGCGGGCTTGCGGAAGTAAACCGCCTGGCGTCGAACGAGAACCCTTTTGGACCTGCACCAGAGGTCCTTAAGTATATCCGCAATCAGCAGAATGATTTGCACATATATCCATCAAGCGAGGCATCCGACCTGCGAACAGAGCTCGCATCGTATCTCGATGCTGACGCGGACCGGCTCGTCTTTGGCAATGGTTCTGAGGAACTGCTATCGATCATTTTTCGCAGCGTGATCGAGCCGGGCGACAGGGTGATAACGCTTTACCCGTCCTTCCCGCTTCATGAAGACTACGCTGTTCTCATGGGTGCAGGCATCGAACGCGTGGCGCTCACCGAAGACCTGACCATCGACGTAGACAAATTGGCTGAGGCCGCCAGCAAACCCGCAAAGCTGCTGATCTTTTCACATCCCGTCAATCCAGCCGGGTGCTGGATGTCCCGCGACGAGCTACTGGCGGTGCTGGACGCCCGGCATCCGGATACGCTGCTTGTGCTGGACGAGGCCTATTTCGAATTTGCCCTGAGCGGGGACTACTGCGGTGGACTTGACCTTCTGGCACCCGGTAAGGGGCACTGGATCGTTCTCAGGACATTTTCCAAGGCCTGGGGGCTTGCCGGCCTCAGAATAGGCTATGGCGTATGCAGTTCCCCCGCCCTGGCAGCCGCCCTGGACCTGACCAGGACACCCTTCAACACAAACGCGCCCGCCCAGAACGCTGCCTTGCTCGCATTGGGCAACGAAGCCCACATGAAGACAAGCGCCGCCGCGATTGCCGCAGAACGCGACAAGGTCAAAGCGTCGTTGATGGAACGCGGGCTACGGGTCGCACCAACCCAAGCAAACTTCATATTCTTCGAAACAGAAATGCCCTCGGCTGAGGCGGCGGATGCCCTGATGCGCCTGGGCACATTGGTCAAACCCTGGAAGCAGGCGGGTTTCGACAGGTTCATCAGAGTGACTGTGGGACAACCAGAAGAAAACAGGCAATTCCTTGAACACCTGGACAGCATCAGGGCCCGGACTTGATCCGGAGGCTGCTTTCTTGGGGTTCGGGCCTTTTTCGGTCTGCGAGCAGGCAAAGGTGGCAGCGATCTTTCGCTGCCAATTTATCCCAAAAGTTTCCGTTGATGACTTCTCGTGCACCACAACAGTGTCTACGCATGGATCGCCCTGGGTTGCTTTCCAAGTTTCAAATCCATTCGCCTCATTGCCACGGGATGAGTTGGGGCCGATATAATCATGCGCTCTAACATCACCCTCAAATATAGCCACATTAGAAAAGCGTAACTGGAAGCATTGGCGGACCAGCAGGACCGTGGGGAAGAACTTCGCCGGCGAAACGGACTTGCTTTCCGGCGAGGTCTTACAAAATGGCATCCTGCGCAACAGCGTGACGGCTCGGCTAACAGCCGGTGGGTACAACGTCTTGAACCCACATATTGTTCCCGCCAATGATGGTGGAGCGGCTTTTGGCCGAGCGGTCATTGCCACGGCAAAGAATATCAAAACTGGCAACGCCCTCCGCAGTGCGGGAAAACAGCCCTGATTTCAGGCATGTTGATGTGGCTCAAGGACACGCCTCGCCGTCTTTGAGAGTTTCAATCATCAGTAAATTTTGTGCGCCGGTAAGCAACTTCCGATTGCGGATTTGCGCCTATCCCGCTCAAAATGGTTTGCCGCGGTTTCGCACCGCTTCGTGAATGAGGGATCGGATGCGCAATGGAATACGGTCGCAGAAAGTCCGGCGGAAGTTCAGCTACTGTCTGTGAGGTGCCCTATGTACCTGATGCCGAGATTGCCGGGATCTGCAAAACCTACGGCAACGACAAGCACCGCATGCTTGATATTCTGCGCGAAGTTCAGGACCGTTATCGCTGTATCGCGCCCTCGACAATGGAAAAGATTGCGGCATCGACCGGGTTGACGCGGATCGAGGTGGAAGGCGTTGCGAGTTTCTATTCGTTCCTGTCGCTGACACCACGCGGGCGCATCAGCATCCGGCTGTGCGACGATATTGTGGACCGTTACTCCGGGCTCGAAGAGGTCACCAAGGCTTTTGAAGATGTTCTTGGTATTGAGGTTGGCGAGACATCCTCCGATGGCGCATATTCACTGGAATACACGCCCTGCATCGGCATGTGCGACCAGGCTCCGGCGGCCATGGTCAATGATGTGGTGCTAACCAGGCTCACCAGCGAAAGTGCCCGCTCATTTGCGGAAGCTCTCAAGGCAGGTCAATCGCCGGAACATCTGGTGAGCGATCGATTCGAGGTCTTGACGCCGCATGATCGGGCGCTCCGTATGGTGGATAACAATATCCGCCACGCCGGTGAAGTTCTGCTTGGTCCGGTACCGGATGATGCCGGGCTGAACCATGCAGTTGGCATGACCCCTACCCAGATCATCACCGCAATTGAGGAGAGCGGCCTGCGGGGATGCGGCGGCGCCGGCTTTACCACAGGCAGGAAATGGCGCTTTGCCGCCAGCGAAAGGGCCGAGAAGCACTTCGTGATCTGCAATGCGGATGAAGGCGAACCGGGAACGTTCAAGGACCGGGTGCTGCTGACGGAACGTCCGCATCTTGTGATCGAAGGCATGTCCATCGCTGCTCGGGCAGTCGGCGCAAGAGAGGGCATTCTTTATCTGCGCGGTGAGTATGTCTATCTGCGAGACCTTCTGCAGCAGGTTCTTGAGGAGAGAAGACGCCGGGGTCTCCTTGGCGAGAACATCCTTGGCGTCAAGGGCTTCAATTTTGACGTCCGGCTGCAGCTTGGAGCCGGGGCCTATATCTGTGGTGAGGAAGGCGCGCTTATCAGTTCCTGTGAAGGTCTCCCCGGCGAGCCGAAAACGCGGCCGCCGTTCCCTGTCAATCGCGGCTACCTCGGTTATCCGACAGTTGTCAACAATGTCGAGACCTTTTGCCATGCGGCTCGGATCCTGGATCGGGGTGCGAAGTGGTTTCACGACATGGGGACAGAAGGCTCTCACGGAACCAAGCTCTTTTCGATCTGTGGTGACTGCCTGAACCCCGGCATTTACGAACTCCCCTACGGACACACGGTCTGGGAAATTCTGGAGCGGGTTGGCGGCGAGGATGCAGCCGCCGTACAGGTGGGCGGACCGAGCGGAACAATGATCGCGCGGGACAGTTTTCATCGCAAACTCACATTCGACGATTTGGCGACGGGCGGCGCGGTCATCGTATTCAACGGTGAGCGCAACATTCTCGAGATCGTCGAATATTACATGTCGTTCTTTGTGCACGAGAGCTGCGGCTATTGCACGCCTTGCCGTGTTGGCAATGTGTTCCTGCAAAAGGCAATTCAGAAGTTTCGCAAAGGATTGGCCAATCCCGAGGACGTTGAATACCTGAAAGATCTGTCCGGTACGATCATCGAGACCAGCCGTTGCGGTCTCGGCATGACCTCGCCCAATCCAGTGCTGACCACCTTGCAGAATTTCCCGTTGGTCTATTCGGCGGTAACCAAGCCGAGCAAGGACGGTATACGCGATACGTTCGACATTCAGTCAGCCATCGATGGTGCCCGCAAGATTGCCAAGCGCCGTTCCTACATCTTCGATAGGGATTTCACCCAATGAGCGGAACCAGGAGGGAAACCGGCTTCTCCTTCACCATCGATGGGGTGGAAGTCACGGCTTATGCGGGTCAGACGATCATGGAAGCCGCCGATGAGGCGGGAGTCTACATTCCGCGTCTTTGCGATCACCAGGGATTGCGCCACCAGGGAAGCTGCCGGGTATGCACCGTCAAGGCAGGCGGGCGCAGCGTTGCCGCCTGCACGCAGCCCGCGGCGCCGGGCCAGGCGGTCGAGAACGAGACCAAGCATTTGAACAAGATGCGGCGCGATCTTGTCGAGATGCTTTTTCATGAAGGCAATCACCTGTGTCCGATCTGCGAAGCCAGTGGCAATTGCGAATTGCAGGCAATGGCCTACCGGCTCGACATGACGGAGACAACACGTTTTCCCTATCTTGAGCCCTGCCGCCCGCTTGATGCTTCTCATCCCGATATCGCGCTCGACACCAACCGCTGCATCAGTTGCGGCCGCTGCATCCGGGCTTCCCAGGATGTCGATGGCAAGGGGGTCTTCGGATATGTCGGCCGCGGCATTCACCGACGAGTTGCCGTCAATGGTGAGAACCTCGCCGAGACGGATGCCGAAGTGACAGATCATGCCATTTCGCAGGAGGTATGCCCGGTCGGCTGCATCATCCGCAAACGCGTCGGCTTTGTCACGCCGATCGGGGAGCGGGAGTTTGACCAGGGGTTGATCGGTCAGGAAATCGAGGAGAAGCGCAAATGAGCGAGTTGCCGAAGGCCCGCATTGCCACGGCGTCCCTGGCAGGATGTTTCGGCTGTCACATGGCGATCCTGGATATCGATGAACGCCTGCTCGAACTGATGAAGCTTGTCGATGTCGACCGTTCGCCGCTGACGGACAAGAAGCGCTTCACCCAACGGTGTGACATCGGCATCATCGAGGGCGGGTGCTGCAACGAGGAAAACGTGCACGTGCTGCATGACTTTCGGCGCAATTGCGATGTTCTGATCGCCCTCGGACAATGCGCGATCATGGGTGGGTTGCCGGCCATGCGCAATGCGATCATGCATTCAGATGCGCCGCTGCGTGAATGCCTGGACGAGGCCTTTGTCACCGGTCGTTACATTCGCAACACAACCCACAATGTTCCGAATGATCCGGCACTGCCGCTTTTGCTTGACGAGGTCTATCCGTGCTCGCAAGTGGTCGAGATCGATTACCAGATTCCGGGCTGCGCGCCGGGCGGCGACATCATATTCGACACGCTTTCCAAATTGCTGACCGGCAAGTTTCGCGGTTTTGAGCGTGAGATGATCAGGTTCGACTAGGGAAAAGATCAAGATGGCTGATCCCAGAATGATTGAAATCTCGCCAGTGACCCGGGTTGAAGGGCACGGCAAGGTCACCATTCACCTTGACGCGGAGAACCGGGTCGAGGAAGCAAGATTGCACATCGTCGAATTCCGCGGTTTCGAGCGATTCATCCATGGTCGTTTGATGTGGGAAGTTCCGGTGATCGTTCAGCGCCTGTGCGGCATCTGTCCTGTCAGCCACCATCTGGCGGCAGCGAAGGCCATGGACATGATTGCAGGCGTGGACCAGCTAACGCCAACCGCGGAAAAGATGCGGCGGCTTATGCATTACGGCCAGGTGATGCAGAGCCATGTCCTGCATTTCTTTCACCTTGCCGCGCCCGATCTGCTCTTCGGCTTCGGCGCGCCGGCCGAAAAACGAAACATTTTCGAGGTGATCAAGGAAAAGCCCGAACTTGGCAAACGGGCGGTCCTGATGCGCAAGTATGGCCAGGAGATTATCGAGGCGACGGCCGGCAAGAAGATCCACGGCACGGGAGCCATCCCAGGCGGTATCAACAGGAACCTGCCGCTCGAGCGGCGGGACCACTTTTTAAGCTCGGTCGATGAGATGATCGAATGGGCGCAGGATGCCGTGAAGCTTGCCCGCGACTACACGTTGGAACATGAGGAACTGGTCGCCGAATTCGGCTCCTTCCCCTCCAACTATCTGTCGCTGGTGCGTGAAAGCGATGGTGCGCTCGATCTCTATCATGGCAATCTGAGGGCGCTGAGTTCCACAGGGGATCTGATCTTCGACCAGATGCCCTATGAAAAATATCATGAGCTGATCGTCGAGGATGTCCGCTCTTGGTCCTACATGAAGTTTCCCTTCCTTACCGAACTCGGACCGGATGCCGGCTGGTACCGGGTCGGGCCGTTGGCCCGGATGAACACGGCAAGTTTCATCGACACCCCGCTTGCGAATGACGCGCACCAGGACTTGAAAAAGGTGACAGGGGGAGCGCCCAACAATTCAACGCTTGCAAATCATTGGGCCCGCATGATCGAGGTGCTTCACTGCGTCGAAAAGGTAAAAGAGCTGCTCAGCGATCCGGATCTTCAAGGTACTGACCTGATTGTGACGGGGGAGCGCCGCGAAGAGGGGATTGGCGTGATCGAAGCACCGCGCGGAAATCTCATTCACCACTATAGGGTCGATGAGCATGACCAGGTGACCTATTGCAATCTGATCGTTTCCACGACCCATAACAATGAAGGCATGAACCGGGCCGTGAAAGACGTCGCGGTCAAGCATCTTTCCGGTCACGCGCAGATTACCGAAGGCATGCTCAACCATGTCGAAGTGGCGATCCGGGCCTACGATCCGTGCCTGTCCTGCGCTACCCATGCCCTTGGCCAGATGCCTCTGAAGGTAGAGTTGTTTGATGCATCGGGTGGTTTGATCGACCACAGGACACAGTCGATATGAATTTCGGGACGCACAACACGGTGTGCAGCGAATGGTCTTTGAGGTTCTGACGAGATGCTTTTGATCGGTTACGGAAATCCGGGGCGCGGAGATGACGGATTGGGTCCGGCATTCTCAGAACGCATGGCCGCATGCGCACTGCCCGGCCTGGAAGTTGATACCGATTATCAACTTGTGGCCGAGCATGCACTCGCCATGTCCGGTCATGATCTCGTCGTGTTTGTGGATGCGGAGATAGGTGGTGAAGAGGCGTTTTCCTTCAAGGAGATTACCTCTGCGTCGCCTGAGTATCTCGGAAGCCACAGCTTTGTCCCGGAAACTGTGCTGGCGCTTTGTAAAACGCTCTACGGCACATCACCACGGGCTTATTTGCTCGGAATTTCCGGTCATGCCTATGGTGAAGTGCATGAGGGACTTTCGGAGCAAGCCCTTAAGAACCTTTTGCAGGCCGAAGCCTTCTTTCGGAACTGGTTGAAGGAATTTAAAGCAGGGCGGGAAATTGCCGATGCATGAAATATCGCTGTGCGAAAGAACCTTTGAGACCCTGAAACAGCGGACTGCGAAAGCTTAAGGTGTTGAGAAATGGCGCACCGGGGAGGATTCGAACCCCCGACCCCCAGATTCGTAGTCTGGTGCTCTATCCAGCTGAGCTACCGGTGCTTATGGGCGCGAAGACCGGGTTATCCTGATGAGTGGCATAGTGGACAACCGTCTAGGCTCTGCGAGGCGATGTGTGCCCCGGACAGGGCGCTTACGTACTGCGGTCCGGCAGCGAATGCAAGCGCCTTTTTGAACTTTTTTTCAAGGAACTGTCACACAATTCCATAACTGCCGGAAAAGCCTGAGTTTAACGCGAATGCCCGGTTCACTGATGTATCACCGTGGCGTCATGCAGGGCGATCCGGAACCTTCAGCTTAAAGCAGGCACCCGGTTTGGTTTCATCGAGATGAATGGTCCCGCCATGCGCCTTCAAAAGCTCTGCGACAATGGCAAGACCGAGCCCGACACCGCCCTTCTTCGAGCCACTGTGGAATGCCTTGAAGAGCGCCTTCTTGATGTTGTTCGGGATCCCCGGACCGGTGTCGGAGATCATGACGTGAACGCAGTCGCCCTCCCTCACTGCGTCCATGGTGATCCGACGCACGAGCGTTTCGTCCTTTTCGGCCTCCAGCGCTTGCAGGGCGTTCCTTACAAGGTTGAGCAGAACCCTGAAGATCTGTTCGGGATCGGCATCAATCTCGATATGCTCCATAACCTTGTTTTCGAAGGCAACCGTCTCATGGTCGACGAGCCCGAGCACATCGGCCACATCGTCACCGACGCGCTGAAGGGCGAGAAGCCGGCGTTGCGGCGGCCGCTCCTGCGCCTTGCCATAGGACATGACCGCCTGGGTGTAGCCGACGGCCCGGTCAAGCGTTGCCAGGATCTTCGGCGCCAGTCGGCTTACGGTCGGGTCCGGAACATGTTCCAGGCGCTCGAGAAACAGTTGTGCCGACGCAAGCAGGTTGCGCAGGTCATGGTTGATCTTGGAGACCGCCAGCCCCAGATCGGCCAGTCTTTGCTTTTGGTGGAGCGCTCTTGAAAGGGCTTCTTCCATGGCCGCCAGGCGGATCTCTGCATCCCCGAGTTCGTCCTTGCGGCCGGACACCGCGATGATCCTGGACGTGTCTTCTGGATTTTCGGCAAAGCGTTCCATAGACCGGGTCAGTCGCCGAAGCGGGCGAATGAAAAGAGCGCGCAGCGTGATATAGACAAGGCTTGCGGTGATGATCGAAATCACGAGGGACAGCGCCAGGATACGCCCCGAAAAAGCAAGCATATCCTGTTGCAACAGGCTCACCGGCAGGACAACATCAACGCGCTCGGTATGGCCCATCTGACCGAGGCCGACCACGCGCATCGCGCCATCGCCGCGATAGGTCAGTATCTGGAAGCTGCCTATAATTGACGTCAACGGATTGACCTTGGCCATGTCGACAACGAAATCAACTTCGCCGGGCACATCATTCATGGCAATCAGGCTTCGCCGTGTGCCCTGATCAAGCGAAATGGCCAGGGCTCCGGTGGTGTTGAGGAGCTGTTCCTGGAGCCTCGGGGCAATGGTACTGGTTTCCGCAAGGACCGATGCGGCCACACCGGCGGTGGTCAGGCGGTCCATCAGCCAGGTGTTGCGGTAGTTGGCGATCGACGGAACATAAATGAACACTTCCGACAGCATCACAAAGACAACGGTCAGCAGCAGTAGCTTGCCGGACAGGCCGCCAAGACGGCGCCGGTCACTGCGGTCAAGCGGCTGGTCGCCCGGTCCCGGACGGCCATCCTTGTCCTGTGTCGGGACTGCTGCGCCTTCCGGCGCACCCTCATGCTTCATATCCGTTCGTCCAAAAAATCGCCGGTGTTCACGGCAATTGCAGCAATATCTTATCCAAACCTGCGCAAAATGCCGAGAATGCGGCGAAGCCAAACATTATTTGGTGCGTCCGCATAGTACGAAATTGCCGCACGCCGCACCAGTTCACCCAGGGTCGGGTATGGTGCTATGAAACCGGCAAGGTCTTTCATGGTCATTTTTTTCGACATTGCCAGCGAAAGAAGATTGAGGATCTCGCCGGCCTGGGCACCGACGATATCGGCTCCGAGCAACCGTCCCCGCGGACCGGCGATCAGTTTCAGGCGCCCCTCCGTCAGTCCTTCGGCCTGTGCCCGGTCGTTGCCGCGATAGGTCGCGCTCAACACCTTGACCTTGTTGCCATGACGGCTTCTGGCCTCGGCCTCCGTCAAGCCGATATGGGCGAGTTCCGGTGAGGTGAAGGTGACCCAGGGCACATAGGTATTGTCCATCTTGATCGGCATGCGGAACAGGATCGATCGGATGACAAGGCCGGCCTGATAGCCCGCGACATGGGTGAATTGCAGCCCGCCGGCGACATCGCCAATTGCGTAAATCTTGCGGTTGCTGGTTCGCAGTCCCTTGTCCACCTTAATGCCCTGGCGGTCATACTTGATCCCGGCGGCGTCAAGTCCGAGGTCCTCCACGTTAGGAGCTCTGCCGGTCGCAACAAGGACATGACTGGCATCGACCTTGACCGGCTTCCCGTCGCCGCCCCGCGCAGACAGCGTCATTCCCGTCTCCGACTTTTCGATCTTTTCGACGGCGGTCTCCTCAAGGATATCGATGCCTTCGTTCTTCAAGGCGTCCAGAACCACTGCGCCAAGCTCAGCGTCGTCTTTCGCGAGCGCCCTCGCCGCTTCGAAGACAGTGACTCTTGCGCCCAAACGGCGATGCGCCTGCGCCATCTCCAGGCCGATCGGGCCGGCACCGATAATCGCCAGATGGTCGGGACGCTCGCGCAGCTGAAACAGAGTTTCGTTGGTCAGGTAGGGCACCTGATCGAGGCCCGGGATCGGCGGAACGAAAGCGGTCGACCCCGTTGCGACCACAAACCGGCGTGCCTTGATGTCCGTGTCTCCGGCGCGAACGGTGTCTGGCCCGGTGAATTTGGCGGTCTCCCGCAAGACCGTCACGCCAAGGCCTTCGAAACGTTCCTGGGAGTCATGCGGCTCAATCGCCGCGATAACGCTGCGAACGTGATCGTTCGCGGCCGCAAAATCGATATCCTGGCCTTTTGAATGAATGCCGAACGCCTCGCCGCGCCGCGTAATTGCGGCAGTCTTGGCGGCCGCAAGCAGGGCCTTGGACGGCACGCAGCCGTAGTTCAGGCAATCTCCGCCCATCAGTCCCTTTTCGATCAGAACAACGTCGACACCGAACGCGGCAGCCGCAGCCGCGACCGAAAGCCCACCGGACCCGGCTCCGATCACACAAATGTCCGGGGTGAGCAGATTTGCCATGGAGGGCTCCAATTCAGGGAGTTGATCGCGATTCGAAAAGTCTAGACGAGGCCGTCAGCGCGCGCGGACTTTTTTCAGGACGACGGGAATGAGGCTGGCAATTCCGAGCGCAAAGAACGCGGCCAGCAATTGAGGCGTCACAAGGGCGGAGATCTCAATCTGGCATGTCCCGGCAGATGCGCAGCCGGGATCAGCGGCTTCCTGGGCTTCGATCACACTGTCGAGGCCCGACCCGATGAAGGCGAATGCAAACGTTCCGGGAATGATCCCGAAGAAGGTTGCCAGCGCATAAGGCGGCAAGCGCATCTGAAAAATGGCCGGTGCAATATTAACAAGCCAGAACGGAAAGACCGGTGTCAGACGCAGAAACAGCAGATAGCTGAATGCCTCATTTCGGAAACCTTCCGCAAGGCGGGATATGAACGGCCCGGCGCGCTTGGTGAGAACTTCGCCAAAGGAGGAACGGGCGACGAGGAACACGGCACAAGCGCCGAGGGTTGCGCCGACAACGGTCACGAAACCGCCTGTGATCCAGCCAAAGAGGAAGCCTCCGGCGATGGTCAGCAAAGACGCCCCGGGAAAGGAAAGTGCAACGCAAACGACATATGCCAACCCGAAAACCAGAATCGCGACGATGAGATTCTGGTCGACGAAGCCGATCAGGTCCTGCCGCTGCATGATCAGATTCGACAATGTCAGCTGCTTGTGCAGGCCGAGCGAAAAGGCTGCGACCATCAAGGCAACAAGAATACCCAGCGGAAGCCACTTCTTCCATTTGCCGGACGAGGAAGCCTCAACCTCCGTTTCGACGATCTGATCTGTTTCCTTCGACCCTGTCATAGTGTCGGCCTTAACCCCCAGCTTATTTATTCCAATCTGCTCTTTGAGCCCGGCGGTTCTTGGTGCCGCCAAAATCTTCTAAGTGCCAGATGTACCTTAAAGCTCTTAAAAAGAACCATGCTTCACTGATAAGTGACGGCATGGTGTCGCTCATTCACCTGTGCGTGATCAGAGACCGATCGGAGATTCTTGTCGTGCAACGTTGACTTGAAGCTATGCTGAGCTTATAAGCGCGCACGACTGGGACATGCATTCGGACCCAAGGCTGTGTAGAGCCGTGCGCTTTCAGCGCTTCGAGTGCTTCCTCCAAAGAATTTATAAATGAACAAGGGCCGCGCTTGAAGCCGCGCGGGGAAGAACAATGAAGCGTACGTATCAACCGAGCCGTCTTGTCCGCAAGCGCCGCCACGGATTCCGCGCACGTATGGCCACGAAAAACGGCCGTCAGGTGCTTGCTCGCCGTCGTGCAAAAGGCCGCAAGAGCCTCAGCGCCTGATAGGCAACCTGTCAGCACGCCGGCTAGCGGCGTCTGCCTACACCTTTCAGTGGCCATGGACACTTTGAAGAAGCGCTCCGAATTCCTCGCGGTTGCCAAAGGCGGCCGGTTGGGTCGGCGCGCTTTCCTTATTCAGGGCCTGCAGCGTGATAGCGACAGCGCACCGCGCGTCGGTTATACAGTCACCAAAAAAACCGGTAACTCGGTCATGCGCAGCCGTATCAAGCGGCGGCTCAGGGCAGCCGTTGCCGCGCTCGGTGCCGATGATATTCCGCAAAAGGCGGATTTTGTGCTTGTTGCACGCGATTCAGCGCTCACTCTTCCCTTTCAAAATCTCGTCGCAGACCTTAAGTCTGGCCTAAGCCAAGTGCTGGACGCAAAAACACCGCGTGGACGGGGAAAACCGCGCCGCAGTCATCATGCGTCTCAGCCTACACCGCGCAGGAAACAGGGGTAACTCCAGTTGATTTCTGAAAACCGAAACACGATTCTGGCGATCGTATTGTCCCTGATTGTTCTGCTAGCCTGGCAGTATTTCGTCGCGAGCCCGGAGCTGGAGCGTCAGCAGGCCGCGCTCCAGGCGCAGCAGGAAGCGGACGCAGCCCGTCAAACCGTAACGCCGGGCAGCGCCAATCCCGACGCACCGCAACCTTCCGCGACCTCGAGCGGCAACGCGGCGCTGCCGGCGCAATCAGTCGGGCAAAACGCCGTTTTCGGAAGCCGTGCACAAGCGGTTGCAGCGAGCCAGCGCGTCGTGATCGAAACACCGAAGCTGGAAGGATCGATCAACCTCACCGGCGGCCGTCTCGATGACTTGCGGCTGAAGGACTATCACGAGACAGTCGACAGAAGCAGCCCGACGATCGCACTGTTTTCGCCAAAAGGCAGTCCACAACCCTACTACACCGACTATGGCTGGGTCGCCGATCCGGGCGCTGACGTGGCCCTGCCCGGTCCGGACACGGTTTGGACCGCGGAAGGCGATGGGCAGCTGACGCCGACCACGCCGCTGACGCTGACCTGGGACAATGGAGGCGGAATTGTTTTTAAGCGCACGTATTCCGTTGACGAAAACTATATGTTCACGGTGTCGCAATCCGTCGACAACAGTTCCGCGACCGCTGTGACGCTTTATCCCTACGGCCTGATTGCACGGAAAGGCATTCCGGAGACGACAGGCATCTGGATCCTTCATGAAGGCCTGCTCGGCGTCTTTGGTGAAGAGGGCCTGCAGGAAATCGACTATTCCGATCTGGAAGAAGAAGGAACCAACCGGCCCGCAAGGGTCGATAACGGCTGGCTCGGCATCACCGACAAATACTGGGCGGCGACACTCATTCCGGTACCCGGACAGGAGTTCCAGCCCAGCTTCAGTTTCTCCAATGCGACTGGGAACTTCCAGGCGGATTTTCTCGGGAACGGCGTCTCCGTTCAGGCCGGCAGCACTGCCGAAACCAGCTCCTACCTCTTCGCTGGCGCCAAGGAAACGAAGCTGATCGATGCCTATGAGGAAGCACTCGGAATTGCGCGCTTTGAACTCCTGATCGACTGGGGCTGGTTCTACTTCCTGACCAAGCCAATGTTCTTCGCCATAGATTATTTCTTCCATCTGCTTGGCAATTTCGGCGTGGCCATTCTTGTGGTGACGGTGATCATCAAGCTGATCTTCTTCCCGCTCGCGAACAAGTCCTACGTTTCCATGAGCAAGATGAAGCTCGTGCAGCCGCAGATGACCGAGATCAGGGAAACCTACAAGGACGACAGGCAGAAGCAGCAACAGGCTCTGATGGAGCTTTACAAGAAGGAAAAGATCAACCCTCTAGCGGGCTGTCTGCCGATCCTGATCCAGATCCCGGTCTTTTTCGCACTCTACAAGGTGCTCTTCGTCACGATCGAGATGCGGCACGCGCCGTTTTTTGGCTGGATCCAGGATCTGTCCGCGCCCGATCCGACGTCGCTCTTCAATCTGTTCGGACTGATCCCCTGGGATCCGCCGCAGTTGCTCATGCTGGGCGTCTGGCCGCTGCTCATGGGTATCACCATGTTCGTTCAGATGAAGATGAACCCGGCACCGCCGGACCCGACACAGCAGATGATCTTCACCTGGATGCCGGTTGTCTTCACTTTCATGCTCGCGTCCTTCCCGGCCGGTCTTGTTATCTACTGGGCCTGGAACAACTTCCTGTCGATCGCACAGCAGTATGTGATCATGCGCCGCCAGGGGGCCAAGGTGGAGCTTTGGGACAATCTCGGGTCGATGTTCAAACGAAAAAAACCGGCGTCCGACGACAAGGGCTGACAAGTCCCGAAAGACCTGCTACACACCGAGGCCTCGCAGTTCGCGGGGCCTTTTTTTGAGCCAAGGAGTGCACAGACCAATGATCCGATGAAGCAAGACCTGTTTCGCAAGGCGAAGTCGCCGACCTGCAGGTCGATCGCGCAATAAGCGCACCTTTTTCTTCCCTTGTTTCTTGCTCTTTTGGAGGTCTCATGCACGGACCATCACCGTCTACGCCGCATCCATTTCACGGGGAACCGCACACGGTATTCCTGAAGAATTTCATTACACGCCCGAATATCGAGGTCGGCGACTACACCTATTACCACGACTTCGAAAACGCGCCGGACTTCGAAAATCGAAACGTGCGCTACCACTTCGAGGCCATTGGCGACCGTTTGAAGATCGGCAGATACTGCGCCCTGGCACATGGCACGACATTCATCATGAATGGCGCTAATCACGCCATGACCGGGTTTTCGACCTATCCCTTCCACATCTTCGATCCAGCGTGGCAGGAGCAGTTCGAACCGTCATCGATTTTCGATCATCTGCGCGGTGACACGGTCGTCGGACATGACGTTTGGTGCGGCACCAACAGCACCATCATGCCCGGTGTCACCATTTGCTCTGGCGCAATTATCGGGGCGCATACCGTCGTTGCTTCAGACGTGCCTCCCTATGCCGTGGTGGTCGGCAATCCGGGGCGCGTTGTGCGTCTGCGCTTCGACGAGGCGACCATTGAACGGTTGCTGCAGGTTGCCTGGTGGGACTGGCCGATCGACAAGATCTCCCGGCACCTCAGGGCGATCTGGGGCGCCGATATCGATGCACTGGAGAGGGCCGCCGTTGAAAACGACGTCCCTCTCGACGCACCCGCCAAGGCAAGCTAAAAGCGCGTCATGAGCGAAGACCTGAACCACACCCAAGAAGACCTGGAAGCGGGCCGGCTGATGTTTGCCCGCTCCTGGGACTTTCTGACCAGCGTTACCGACATGTCCAATCTCCCGGAAGCCGCCGGCACCGAGATTGCGTTTGCCGGGCGATCCAATGTCGGCAAATCAAGCCTGATCAACGCACTGACGGGACGAAAGGGACTTGCGCGCACCTCGTCAACGCCGGGACGAACGCAGATGCTGAATTTTTTCGTTGCCCCGGAAACGCCGCTGACAATCGTCGACATGCCCGGTTACGGCTACGCGCAAGCGCCAAAGGAACTGGTCGAAGCGTGGACAAAGCTGGTGTTTTCCTATTTGCGGGGGCGCCCGAACTTGCGGCGTGTCATCTTGCTCATCGACAGCCGCCACGGGATCAAGAAGAACGATCTGGAGACCATGGACCTGCTCGACAAGGCTGCGGTCGTTTACCAGGTCGTCCTGACAAAGTCCGACAAGATCAAGCCGACTCAGCTTGCGCGCCTTGTCAACGACACGCAGGCGATGCTCGCCAAGCGCGTCGCCGCACATCCGCTGATCATAGCGACCTCATCGGAAAAGAATTCCGGCATCGACACCCTGAGGGCTGAACTCTGCCTTCTCGCCAATCAGTAACCTTTGATCTGGTGCAATGAGCCGGGCAATTGTGAAGCTGACCCAAAACGGCTATAGCAGGAGCCCCTTATAGAAATAGTCCGAATTGCAGTTGAAGTCCGATCCCAATGACCAGTCCTGACATGTCCAGCCGCGCCCACATCATCGCGCATGCCCTGCCTTACATGCAGCGCTACGACGACAAGACAGTCGTGGTGAAGTATGGCGGCAACGCCATGGGCGACCCGGAGCTTGGCCAGGCCTTCGCACGTGACATCACGCTGCTGCGCCAGTCCGGCGTCAAACCGGTTGTCGTTCACGGGGGCGGGCCGCAAATCGGAAAAATGCTGCAACGGCTCAACATTGTAAGCGAATTCAAGGGGGGCCTGCGCGTCACCGACAAAGCGACCGTTGAAGTCGTGGAAATGGTTCTCGCCGGGGCGATCAACAAGGAAATCGTCCAGATGATCAATGCCGAGGGCGGCCGAGCGGTCGGCCTTTGCGGCAAAGACGGCAACCTCGTTACGGCACGCAAACTCAAGCGCACTGTCGTCGACCCGGACAGCAATATCGAAAGCGTGGTGGACCTCGGCTTTGTCGGCGAGCCCGCGAGCGTTGACCCGACAGTGCTCAAACTGGTTTTGAAGGAAGCTATCATCCCGGTTGTCGCGCCCGTCGCCCATGGCGAGGACGGCGAGACCTACAACATCAACGCGGATACGGCAGCCGGTGCGATTGCCGGATCGCTGAACGCCAAGCGCCTGTTGTTCCTGACAGACGTACCGGGTGTACTCGACAAGGAAGGCAATCTGATCAAGCAACTGACTGTTGCCAAGGCACGCGAGCTCATGGTGGACGGGACAATATCCGGGGGCATGATCCCGAAGGTGGAAACCTGCATCGAAGCCCTGGATCGAGGTGTGGAAGGTGTCGTTATTCTGAATGGCAAGGTCGCACATGCGGTGCTGCTGGAGCTTTTCACCGATGGCGGCGCCGGGACGTTGATCAGACCGTGACAGGTAAGCGCCAATTGCCCGTCGAGGGCCAGCATGCACATCGCCAGGATCTGAGAACTTTCATGGGAGTGGAAGCCTGGGTCTTTGACCTGGACAATACGCTCTATCCGCACGAAGCCGACCTGTTTTCCCAGATCGATGAACAGATTGCGCTTTATGTGCAAAAGACACTGGACCTGAACCGATCGGACGCGATGGCGCACCAAAAGGCGCTTTATCACGAATATGGCACAACACTGCGCGGATTGATGACAACGCAGAACATCGATCCGGATGACTATCTCGCCTTTGTGCATGACATCGACTATTCCGGGCTCGAACCCAACCCGGAGCTTGGAAAGGCGATTGAAGCGCTTCCGGGCAAGAAATTCATCTTTACCAATGGCGACCGCCCGCATGCGGAACGCACCGCGGCAGCCCTGGGCATTTCCGATCATTTCGAAGACATTTTCGATATCGTCTCCGCAGACCTGATTCCCAAACCAAACCGGGAGACTTACGACAAGTTCATCGACATCACGGGCATCTCCCCCGCGCGGGCAGCGATGTTCGAGGATCTGCCAAAAAACCTGAAAGTACCGCACCAACTGGGCATGCGCTCAACGCTGATCATACCCAAGGGTTCGCGGCAGGTTTTTCAGGAAAGCTGGGACCTGGAGGGTGATCCCTACCCCCATGTCGACTTCGTCACCGAGGAACTTACCGGATTTTTGAAGGCGGTAATGGGGGCGTTTCGCTAGGCAGCCCGGTCCAGCGTCGCATGCCAGCGGCGCTATCAAGTCCGGAGATTCTGCTCTAGATTGAGCAAAACTCAACAAGTGGAATCCAATTTGAATGGCGTCCCTTCGCGCACTCCACGCGTTCTCTCTTCTTGCCCGGCACGGCCGGGCATCGCTCGCAGCTGAAAAACTCGGCGTCTCGCCGTCGGCACTTTCCCATCTCATGCGCAAGTTGGAAAGCGAACTCGGCGCAACGCTGGTCAATCGCGATGGGCGCGGACTGACACTTACGGAGGAAGGCCAACGTCTGGCACTCAGTCTGGGTGACGCATTCGACAGGATCGAGGAAGCTGTCGACAGTTTCAAGCGGCGTGGGCGCACCGAGCTCAGGATCAGCACCGTTTCGACGTTTGCGACGCGTTGGCTCATTCCCCGGTTGCCTGAGTTTCAAGCGGAGCAGCCTGATGTGGAGCTGCTTTTGTCAACGTCTACGCGGATGGTTGATCTCGACCGGGAGAATTATGACTGCGCGATCCGGCTCGGTATCGGAAACTGGCCGGGCGTTGAATGTCACCTCCTTTGGCAGGAACATCTCGCTGTCGCCATGGCGCCGTCCCTTTTGAACGGCAAGGACCATTCCGCAGCAGCACTTCTGTCCGATTTACCTGTGTTGCACAGTTCTTCGCGCCGAGGCGACTGGACCGCATGGCTTGAAGCGGCTCGTCTCAACCATCCCGACATTTCCTCAGGTACGGTGCTTCAAAGCCGTGATCTTGCCATTCAGGCGGCTATTGCCGGGATGGGTGCCATCGTGATCGATCGCCGCTTTATCTCCCAGGAACTGGACGCTGGACATCTCATTTCACCTGACTGGCCGGTGTTGGAATTGGAAACCGGCTACTGGTTCGTCAGATCTCCGACACGCACATTGACCCGACCCGTCAGGGCATTCCGCACCTGGCTGCAGTCAACAGCGGAAGATGGTGCCTCACAACAGTGAGCCACGCCCGAGACATACAAAGCGTCAAACCGGCATTGCTGACAACGCGTTTCGCAACACGGCAATTCAGCCTTCGCCGAAACTCTGTTTGCGCGCGTTGACGGCATCGCAGACAATCGAAATCGCCTCAAAATTAACTAGAATTTAAAATTAATTTGATTCTTGTAAATTTTTACACTACGGCTGCGGTATCGCGACAGGAACTTATGCAATCTTATTGCGTTGCATTGAAGGAGTAGCCATGCGTGCTGCAATAGTGGGTTTTTTGTTTTGTGTTTCGGCGGCCGTTCTGCCATCAACCGGCGAAGCCATGGTTTACACATTCGATTTTGAAGAATTCGACAGCGGCGACGTCATCACCTCGGTTAGCCGCGGAAATTTGAGCGCAACGGTTTCCGCAGACGGTGGAATTGACAAGGCTGTAGCTTTCGATACGGACAACTTCACCGGTGAAGACGACGACCTTAGTGCGCCGATCAAGGATCTTTCCGGGTTGACGAAGGCATTTGGGATAATCCCGGTTATCCAGGAAAACAATGACATTGCCGATCCGGACGACAATGCACGCGGTGGTACGATCACGTTTGTTTTCGACAGGATGATCCGGTTCCTGGGCGCTGACTTCATCGACATCGAAGAACCCGGCGCGCGCATTCTGCTGGACGGTGTCGACCTCTTTGGTGAAGTCGGCGTGAGTGCCAACAACAGGTTCGCTCCAGTAGGTGCCGATCCTCAACAGCGGTATGGCAACACGCTCTCCATCGTTCTGGCTGGATCCGGCTCATTCGACAATCTGACTGTCGCCGCCGTTCCGTTGCCGGCTGCAGCATGGCTGCTGCTTGGTGGTATTGGCGGATTGGTGCTGACGAGCCGCCGTAAGAAAGCTGCCTGAACGAACCTAAGCTGCTACGCATTTTAACAAACCCGCAGTCTTCTGAAGACACGCGGGTTTTTCGTATGGGCACCTTCAATTTGAACGAGGAAATGCCTTGCTGACCGATGCACTCATCGGATCGGCTTCGTGTGAGCGATCTTCTGCAGACGGGAGCGAACCCGAATTCTTGAGACCCGTTGCGGAGGTTTCGTTCAAAAGCGTATCGCAGAGGTTCTTTGCGCTTCTTGTTGCGTTTTCCCCGTATAGAGGCCAAGCCTGCATTAGCCCTTCGACAATCAGCGCGACCTCACCCTGGTGCTCCTGTAGTCCAGACACCTCTGACGTTTTTTCGGCAACTTCGTTCTTGTGTTTTGCCAAAAGTGCCCGCAGCCGCTCATCCCGGGGGGCGCTCGCAACCGCTGCATGAAAGAGGCAGCCGTGCGACGCCTCCTTCGACATCCATTGCGCAATGCGATCCAGCACCAGGTGCAAAACGGTTGGCCCATCGCCCGGCAGGTCGTCGAACACAAATTGCATGTATCGTCTGTGCCGGTGTTCCAGGGCACTCAAGACCATTTCCTCGCGCGACGGCATGTACTTGTAGAGCGTCCTCAGACTGACGCCAGCCGCTTCACGCAGGCTGTCGATGTTGGGCTCAGAGAACCCGTTTTCCGCAAATGCCCGCTCAAGTCCGGCGGCAATTCTGGCTTTCGTGTCAGTCATGGTTGACGGGGTAGAATAAATCCTCTACTCGAGCAAGTAGAACAATCATTCTACCGGAGACAACACGTGCGCCTTCCTCAAAAAATGAACGGTGTCGTTCTGACCGGACATGGTGGCCCTGAGACGCTCGAATGGCGGGAAGACCTGGATGTCCCCTCGCTCGAAACCGGTGAGGTGCTCATTCGCGTCGGCGCTGCCGGCGTCAACAACACCGACGTCAACACGCGCATCGGCTGGTATTCGAAAGGCGACAACGACGCAGAAGATGCCGCCTGGACCGGGGAAGCCCTCAAGTTTCCGCTCATTCAGGGCGCCGATGTCTGCGGGTCCATTGTTGCCGTCGGCGCAGGAGTGGATCCGTCCAGGATTGGAGAACGTGTACTCGTGGAGCCTTGTCTCATTGAGGCAGAAGGCCGGATGCTGCATACGCCCTGGTATTTCGGATCCGAGTGCAATGGCGGCTTTGCAGAGTACACCCGCGTCGCTTCACGGCACGCCCACGCGATCGATTGCACCCTCACGGATGCGGAACTGGCTTCCTTTCCCTGTTCCTATTCGACCGCTGAAAACATGCTCGAGCGCACACGGGTCAAGGCAGGTGACACGGTGCTGGTCACTGGCGCGTCGGGCGGCGTCGGATCTGCTGCGATCCAGCTGGCGCGCGCGCGCGGTGCCGATGTGATTGCCGTGACGAGCCCCTCTAAAGCTGGGTCCTTAGTGGAGCTCGGCGCGTTCAAGACGCTGGATCGCGACGCGGATTATGTCGCCACTCTAGGAGCCAATTCGGTCGATGTGGTCATCGACCTGGTCGCAGGGGCCAAGTGGCCTTCACTGCTGGAAGTGCTGAGACCGGGCGGCCGATATGCCGTGTCGGGTGCGATTGGCGGCCCCATGGTGGAACTGGATGTGCGAACACTGTATTTGAAAGATCTCAGTTTTTTTGGCTGCACCGTGCTTGAGCGACAGGTTTTCGGCAACCTCGTGAAACGGATTGAAGCCAAGGAAATCAGACCGCTTGTCGCCGAAACGTTCCCGCTGCGCGACATTGCAGCCGCACAGGCAGCGTTCGGGGAAAAGGGTCATATCGGCAAGATTGTTTTGGAAGTCGCCTAAGTCTGCGCGTCGGTCAACCTGTCAGAATAATGCCGACGACCGCGCCGACAATAAGAAGGCAGCCCGAAATTTCGGAGCGCGTGATCACCTCCTTGAAGACCAGCCAGGATGCCAGAAAGGTAAAAACCAGCTCGATCTGAGCAAGCGCCCGGACATACGCCACGTTTTGCAAGGTCATTGCTGTGAACCAGCCTATCGATCCGGCAACACCCGAAGCCCCCACCCATAGGGCCGCGCGCCAGGCGCGAATGCTCGCGCGCAGTTCCGCGGGCTCTCTCAGTGTCATCCAGAGCGACATGACAAGGGTTTGAAACATCGTCGCGTAGACGAGCGCAGTGGCCGCCTGCATGGCCACGGTCGTTCCTTCCAGCGACAGGGAAGCGGTTCGGTAGGCAACAGCTGAAGCTCCGAAAAAGGCAGCCGAAGCCAGGCCGATGAGCGCCGGTCTGCCAAAAAGAGATGAGCGAATTGCCGGTAATGTCAGCGGAACCCGCGCCAGCGAGATGGTTATCACACCTGCGATCCCGACCATGATGCAAAGAGCTGCTGGCAAACTGACACGCTCTCCGAGGACCACAAGACCAAAGAGCGCCGCCTGAATGGGTTCGGTTTTGGAATAAGCCGTTCCAACCGCGAAATTGCGGAAGGAAAAGAGATAGATCAGCAAGAACGTCGCGATAATCTGTGCCAAACCGCCAAGCGCCCCGGCTACAATCAGCGTCACCGTCGGATCCGGGATGGGGTTCTTGAAAACAAAATGCAGGACGGCGGCATAGAGGAGCGCAAAGGGCATCCCGTAGCCGAAACGGACAAACGTCGCACCTGTGTTGCCCAGCCTGCCTTTCAGGTGCTTTTGCATTGCCGTTCGCACGTTTTGGCAGAACGCGGCGGCGATTGTAATCGGGATCCAGAGCTCCACGAAGATCGACTTCCTCTCAGTTGATTTCAAATCATCTTAGTCGATCAACCATCCCAAGAAACTAAAGAAAACGGGAGAAGAAAAGTTACTTTTTCTCAATAATTAACTTCTCCCGGCACTCGCACTGGTTGCCCGTTGACCGTCCACATTGGATCTCTTTCAAATTCCGAGTGCCCTGGCGATGAGACTGTACGGAACCGGGCAGGTTCGTCTCAGGCCAAACGCCTTCAACGCAATTTGGCCGTACTTGTAGACGCAACGATGTCGTTCAAAGAACACTTGCCTTGCCTGCGGCGCTTGACAGGTCTTGGTCCGGCGGCTTAGGTCCGCGCACAAATTGTCAACGCTTGGAGTCCTTGTCAGATGACACACGACCTTGCCGCCCTTTCCCAGACTATCGATGCGGCATTTGAAGACCGCGCCACCATTGACACATCAACGACCGGCGACATCCGGGATGCGGTGGAGACAACTCTTAATCTGCTTGACCGGGGCGAACTGCGCGTTGCTGAGAAGAAGGACGGCGACTGGGTTGTCAATCAATGGGCGAAGAAAGCCGTTCTGCTGTCTTTCCGGCTCAATGCCATGGAAGTCATCAAGGGTGGACCCGGCGAAGCTGTATGGTGGGACAAGGTGCCGTCAAAGTTCGACAGCTGGAGTGGCCTTGAGTTCGAACAGGCTGGCTTCCGCGCAGTTCCGAATTGCACAGTCCGTCGCTCCGCATTCATAGGCAAGGGCGTTGTCCTGATGCCGTCCTTTGTCAATCTCGGCGCCTATGTCGACGAGGGCACGATGGTCGATACGTGGGCAACCGTCGGGTCCTGTGCGCAAATCGGCAAGAATGTGCATCTTTCCGGCGGCGTTGGCATAGGCGGCGTTCTGGAGCCGCTTCAGGCCGGTCCTGTCATCATCGAGGACAACTGCTTTATCGGCGCCCGGTCCGAAGTTGTTGAAGGCTGCATCGTGCGCGAAGGCTCAGTGCTCGGCATGGGCGTTTACATCGGCAAGTCGACACGTATCGTGAACCGCATGACCGGCGAGATCAGCTACGGTGAAGTCCCCCCCTACTCCGTCGTCGTGGCCGGCTCGATGCCGACCTCCAGCCTCATGGGTAACGGGGAAGCAGCGCCGAACCTTTACTGCGCGGTGATTGTCAAAACGGTAGACGAGAAGACCCGTTCGAAAACCGCGATCAACGAATTGCTTCGCGACTGACCAGCAGTCCTGCATGTGTTTCGAACCCCCGTCTCTCAGGAGGCGGGGGTTTTGTCATGCTCTCCAGAGAATGCCGACGATTTCGGCAATGACCAGCGACAGCAGAATGTCGAGCACGACAATGCCAATCGCAAGACTTATGGATGCATGCAACGCGATCCGAGCCACAAGATAGCGATACCACAGCACAACCAGAACACAGGTCAGAGAGAGGAGCACCGCGATCCCGGGCGACACGACACCGAGCAAAAACAGCATGTAGGTGATCATGAAAGGGATCGACGCAAGCAAGCTCGTCCAGTTCCGAACGACGACAAAGGGCACATACCGATGTGAAATGCCGATTGGAGCAGCCAGCGCCGCCAGAATCAGCGGGAGCGCGATCCAGTCAATGCCGAGACCAAACGCCTGCGCCGTCCAGAATGCCTGGTTGGGAAATCCTTCCGGGTGGAACATATTCTCGGCGAAATAGAGCTGCCTTTCCGACAGTCCACTCAAAAGAAATGCCGGTATGAGTAAAAAGACGACCTGAAACGACCGCCAGAATCCGTGAATGGACTGGTCGAAGAATGCCATGCCTTCCGGTCGGTTGCGCAAAAGCAACCATGAACCATCCAAGGCCGCCCGGATTTCGTTCATGCTTATCAAGTTCAAGCCGCTCCCGAAGCCTTCGTAAGATACTCGCGGAGAAAACGTTTATAAATCGCCGTCAGCCGGTCAAGATCTTCAACGCTTACACATTCGTCGACCTTGTGCATGGTCTGCCCGACGAGACCGAACTCCACTACCGGGCAATAATTCTTGATGAACCTTGCATCGGACGTCCCGCCACCGGTCGAGAGCTCCGGACGTCGCCCGGTTTCGCTCTCGACGGCCTGGCTCAGAACTTCGATCAGTTTTTCGTCCCTGGTAAGAAAAGACTCGCTGGCATCGCGCTTGAAGGCCACGTCCAGCTGTAAGCTGCGAAGGTCCACTCCTTTGAGAGTTTCGAGGATTTTCGCCTCGAGCCTTTCCAAAGACCATTCATCGTTGAAGCGAATGTTGAAGCGCGCTTCTGCCCGCGCCGGGATGACGTTGAACGCCGGATTGCCGACGTCCATGCTCACGATTTCAAGATTGGAAGGTTGGAAACGGTCGTTGCCGTTATCAAGCGTCAATGCATCAAGAGCAGACAGCAAGCGAACCAGGCCGGGGATCGGATTGTCGGCAAGATGGGGATAGGCGGCATGCCCCTGTACACCTGCAACCGTAATTGTGCCGGACAGCGACCCCCTTCGCCCAACCTTGATCGCATCGCCGAGCTTTTCAGGATTGGTTGGTTCGCCGACGATACATCCGTCGAACTTATGGCCTTGTGCTTCGGCCCACTCCAGCAGTTTCACCGTCCCGTTTACGGCCGGTCCTTCCTCATCGCCCGTTATCAGGAAGGAGATCGTCCCACCAAAGTCCGGCCCGAAGTCTTCGACAAACTCGAGCGCCGCTGCCGCAAAAGCTGCGACGCCGCCTTTCATGTCAACGGCACCGCGCCCGAAGAGCACGCCGTTTGAGATGTCGCCGTCGAAGGGACCATGGCTCCAGTCGCTCTCGGCGCCGGCCGGTACCACATCGGTATGCCCGGCAAACACGAAGTGCGGCGCACCGGAGCCAATCGTTGCAAAAAGGTTTTCAACGTCCGGGGTGTCATCGTCTTCAAACGTTATCCGGGACACCGAAAAACCTGCGCCCGCAAGCAGGGTTTCGAGCGCCGCAAGAGCGCCTCCCTCCATCGGCGTTACAGACGGGCATCGAATAAGGTCCTGGGCAATGGAGACGGCGTTGGTAGGCATGACAGTCAGATTCTCACGACGAATGATGTTCGTATCAGAAGAGATTTCAGGATTTGCGCCAATAGCTGTTGGGAAGCGGACCATTTCGGTTCGATTGCGGCTGGCTGGGCATGAAACCCAAAACGAGAACCATCAGGATATTGATCCCTGGAAGAAAGATTAGCAATGCCCAGAAGCCGTTCTGGCCGATGTCCTGCAGACGTTTGATCACAATTGCCAGTTCGAACCATTGCAGAACAAAAAAGAGAAGCGGGAACAGAGGATTCGAACCTGCAAACGCGCTCGGCGTTACTTCTTCGGGGTTCGGGATGCCGGGAATCGAGAGCCACCAGATCCTGATCGCCATCCCGATAACCACCCAAACGAATGCAAAACAGAGCCAGTAGGGTTCCTTGCCGATACGGCCGATCGGGCTCATCAAGGCCCATACCGGCCCGGGTGAGATATTCGCGCTAGGTGGTGAGGTGTTCATTCAATGCCGCTCACGTAATTTCTGCTTCGACACGGAGGTAGACGTATAAGCTGCGCGGATCAAGCACCGTTGTCCTTTCAAACCTGTACAATCTGCACAAGGCGACCGCCGCGGCTGATGAAATGTCCACACATCGGTAATGACGCTGGGGAATATCGTTGGATTTTGAACCGCAAGCATGTCTAATTTGAGATTAAGAGAACCAACACCGTCGGGGGGCCCGAATTATGACCGGTGCTTGTCAAAAAATCATACTCACTTGTGCAATCAGCCTTTTTTTAGCCGCTACAATTGTCTTGCCAGCGCCAGGGCTGGCACAGGACGCCGGATCCGAGCTCCCGCCGCCGCTGCAGCCGGAGGCGATGGAAAAACTCGTGTCCGACCTCGATCCGGAGCAGGTCGAAGCACTCACCGACCTGATGAAACTGCTGCAACAAAGCGCCGCAGCAGGCGAACAGGCGGCTCCTGCCGCGGCCGATGGGCCCGGAGTTGTGGAACAACTGCAAACAGCCCTCGGCAATTTCACCGGGATGGTTGCCGGTCACTTCCAGGCATTGCCGGACCTCTTTTCAAGCATCATTTCCAGCATTGGCGCCCTGTTTGCAGGTACGATTGCCGGACCGGTCCATATTCTGATCGGGGCCATCGCCATCATTCTCGCCGCCGGGTTTGCCGCCGAGTTCCTGATCAACCGGCTCACGGCTGCAAGACGCGACACCATTCAGAACAAATCGCCTGAAAACCTTTTCGAGACAGTCAAGCTGGTCTCCACACGTGCAGGCCTCGACCTCGGCGGATTGATCGTTTTTGCCGTGATCGCGCTCTTGGTCGCCCGCATTGCGGTTTTCGATCCGGGGACGCGCTCCTATGCGCTTCAAGCCGTGTTCTGGATCGTGTTTCTGCCCCGGTTGATCGCAGCGCTTCTGCGCTTCGCGCTGGCGCCTAACCGGCGCGAGCTGCGCCTCGTCACGGCGGATGACGCGACCGCAAAGTCGCTCTACCACAATTTTACAATCCTTTTCGCAATCGTCGGCATCGCCTTCTTCATTCGCAATGTCATGGAGGGGGCAGGTACGGACGCGGGCGGAACGTTCCGGTTCTTTGTCGGCTTCGGCATCAATGCCTGGATCATCGCCGTGATCTGGAAGGCACGGCACGGCCTGACAAGCATTATTCTGGGCGATGAGGAAGACCCGACCTCAGGTCTGGAACGCATGGCCCGGTTCTGGCCGTATTTCTCCATGGCGTTCATTGCGTTCAACTGGCTGCTTGTTCAGGTCACCGCCAGCATGGGCGTCGATGCACTCACTGCAGGGCGTTCGCTTGCAGTCATCGCGCTCGTTGTCTTTGCGCCGTTCCTCGACACGATGGTGCGGGGCATCGTTTCGCATATCGTGCCACCGATGCAGGGTGAAGGTCCAGTGGCAGAAGCGGCCCATCTTCAAACCCGGCACAGTTACGTCCGTATCGCCCGTGTCGCTTTGCTTGCCTTCCTGATTCTGGTGGTTGGACGCATCTACGGGCTTAATCTGCTCGCTTTCGGCGGCGATGACGGATCAGCTGTCGCGCGCAACAGCGTCATCTTCCTCCTGATCCTTGCCGCCGGTTATCTCGCCTGGGAAATAACAAACCTCTGGGTCTCGCATCAGCTTGCAAAGGATTCGCCGCCTGCCGAGACACAGGATGACGACGCGGAAATGGGAGGCGCGGGCAAGTCGCGTATCGCAACAATCCTGCCCTTGATGCGGATCGTCCTGCAGGTCACGATCATCACGTTGACCGGTCTTCTTGCCCTCAGCCAGCTCGGGATCAACATCACGCCGCTTCTGGCTGGCGCCGGTGTCATCGGCCTTGCCGTCGGGTTTGGGGCACAGACCCTCGTTCAGGACGTCGTTTCCGGCGTCTTCTTCCTGATGGATGATGCGTTCCGCCTGGGCGAGTTCATCGATACCGGGGGCGCGCAGGGTACGATTGAGAAAATCTCGCTCCGTTCGCTGCAACTGCGCGGCACAAAGGGCGCAGTGCATATCGTGCCCTATGGCCAGATCCCGAAGCTGACCAACCTCTCCCGTGACTGGGTGATCATGAAGCTGAAGTTCACCGTTCCGTTCGACACGGATGTCGAGAAGGTCCGCAAGCTCTTCAAGAAGATCGGTCAGGAAATCATGGAGATGGAAGAGTTCAAGGACGATCTTCTGGCGCCCTTCAAGGGACAGGGTGTTGCGGATGTCGACGATGTCGGCATCGTCGTGCGCGGCAAGTTCACCACGAAGCCGGGAAAACAGTTCGGCGTTCGCAAGGAAATCTACAAGCGCGTTCAAAAGACGTTTGAAGAAAACGGCATCCAGTTCGCCCGCAAGGAAGTTCGCGTTCAGCTTCCCGAAGCAGCCAATCTGGACGACAAACAGAAAGAAACGCTCGCTTCAGCTGCAGCCGCTGCTTCAGCCGCGGACGAAAAGAAGCCTGCGGCGGAATAATACGGATCAACAACTGCGCGCCTGACAATTCGTGACGCCGCCCCGGTCTTGAGCCGGGGCCAATGGAAGAGTGATCCCGGCTCAAGGCCGGGACAGCAAGACGTGTTTCTCGATTTCAATACTGCCGTCAGCGTAAGCCTTTCTCCCGATTGAGCGAGAGCTATATCCATGGGTAAAATCACCTGTCTGTAGGAGGGCGGACAGGTTCAACCGGCTTTTGGGAGGAAGCTGCCACATGACAGAAAAGACAACGGACCCGAACGAAACCGGCGTTCCGAACCAGGCTGCGACCCAATCGGCTCAGGACACCTTGAAGCCGATGCCCCTGGTCAACAAGATCACGGCAAACGATGTGATAGATGCCCTCGCTGCCGGACTGGCGGATTTCCGAAAAGCGCCTGTCTATGGACTGGCGATTGGAGCCCTTTTTGCCATTGGCGGCCTGTTCGTCATCCTGAGCGCTGCCGCGCTCAACATGAGCTACCTTTCCTACCCTGCGGCCGCCGGTTTTGTTCTCATCGGTCCTTTCGCCGCCGTAGGGCTCTACGAGGTCAGCCGCCGGCTTGGAAGCGGCGAGGAACTTTCCTGGTCTGCCATCCTGGGAACCATGTGGGCGCAAAAAGGACGAGAACTTTCCTGGATGGCGTTTGTGGTGCTCTTCATCCAGATCATGTGGATGTATCAGGTCCGGTTGCTGCTGGCCCTGTTTCTCGGCTTCAAGTCGTTTGCATCATTTGACGAGTTTCTGACAGAGGTCATTACCACGCCCGAAGGCCTCATGTTCCTGGCCGTTGGTCATGTCGTCGGCGCGATCCTGTCGCTGATCCTGTTTTCCCTCACGGTCGTTTCCTTCCCACTGCTTCTGGAAGAAGACCGGGATTTCATCACCGCCATGATCACGAGCGTCCGCGCCGTCGTTGTCTCTCCTGTCCCGATGATCGGCTGGGCCCTCGTCGTGACTGCCCTTCTGATCGTTTCGATGGTACCGGCGTTCCTCGGCCTGATCGTCGTTCTTCCCGTGCTTGGGCACACAACGTGGCACCTTTACAAGAAATGCGTCACCATTCCCCAAGGATAAGGCCAGCCTTCGATGCCCTGTCTCGGTTAGTGCGGCCCACGGGGCCGCGTTAACTCCTAACTATCGTTCGCACTTGATAGACGTCCCCGGATGCACCACCTCTGGGACAAGAAGTATCGGACAGAACACACAGTTCTTCCTTGGACTAAAGGAAGAACAGAGTAGCTCAGCCCCGGTCATTGTGTTGAGACATACCTGCGTTTTTGCAGGTGCCTAAATCGGTTTTGCGTATTGTGTTTTCTGTTTCGACTCGCGAAATGCCACTTTTGTTTCGATGATACGTAACGATGACCACGAAGATTTGGATATAGTGAAAACGCCTTGAGCATTCGATAAAGACAAATTTAGCTTCAAGGTGACACGATTGGATTTTCACGCAACTTCATTCGGAAGAAGAGGCGGCACATGAGCGAAACTGCAGCAGTCAAAACACCCTGGTCGGGATTTGCCGGAATGGTATTCGGCGCGGTCGCACTGGTTCTGGCACTCTTCCTTCATAGCGCAGGGCCGCTGGATCCCCAGCCGACCATCGGGCAATCAATTGGTGAAATCGCGGCAGACATCCGCTCATCCGCCTTGAAGGGCCTTAAAGGCGAAGAGCTGCCGCCCCCCGAGGCGCAGCCCTGGAGCCTCGATCGCATTCTTGAAGCATCAGCCTATGTGCTTGCGGGCCTTGCGGTCGTTCTGGGCGTTGTTGGTTTCGTTTTGAAGGAAAACAGACGCCTTGCAGGTGCTGCTGTTTGTTTTGGCGGTCTGACGATCGGATTTCAGATGTTTGTCTGGACCGCGATGCTGATCGCCGGTGTCATCATCATCGGCTACATAATAGCCCACGTAGGCGACATCTTTGGCGGTTTTTTTAGCGGCTAGCAAAGTCGAAGCGCTGAGCCACCAGAGCGAAACCGTCTCGTAGCCGTCCGGTCCAGATCCAAGGCCGTATTCGCACTGTCTGATTGGTGACCTCGGTTCGAGACCGCAGCGGCGTGCCTTTGCTCCGATTTGGCAGCGTTCCGTCCGCGTTCCTGCAAACAAGGACAGGCCAACCGTATATCGCGCGCTTAAGTCTCGCCGTCGTCTTCACCATCCATCGCCACCTTGCGGGCCTGCCAGTCCCGCAGGAGTTCCACATCCGTTTCCGCCGGCCGGTAATCGACGCGCGTGAGATAAAGACCGTCCGCGGGCGCGACCGGGCCACAGGCCTTGCGGTCACGCGCCTTTAGCGCCTTTGTCACATCGCCCGGACCCCATTTACCTTCACCAACCAGCCTGAGCGTGCCCACCATGGAGCGGACCTGGTTGTGCAGGAAGGAACGTGAAGAACATTCTGCGATCACGAATTCGCCTTCGCGAAACACGCGGAATTCTTCCAACGTCTTTTCCGGACTTTTCGCCTGGCAGCGTGAGTGTCGGAACGTTGTGAAGTCGTGATGGCCCACAAATTCCTGGGCAGCGGAGTGCATTGCCTCCGCGTCCAGGTCGGTCTTCACATGCCAGGCAAGACCCAGCTGGTGGGTCAGCGGCGGAAGGCGGTTGTGAATGCGATAGCGATACGATCGCCGGATAGCCGAAAAACGGGCATCGAAGCCTTCATGCATCTCAGTGCAGTCAAGGATCACGACCGGGTCGGGCTGGCAGTGAAAATTCAGTGCCCCCATGACCGTCCTGGCGGGCCAGGTTTTCGAAAGATCGGCATGACAGACCTGACCCGTGGCGTGAACGCCCGTATCCGTGCGTCCCGCCCCGCCGATTGTCACGTCTTCACCGGAAAAAGCCCTTATGGCCCGTTCGATCACGGCTTGAACGGACGAGCCGTTCGCCTGTCTCTGCCAACCGCAGAATGGGCGGCCGTCATATTCCACCGTCAATTTGTAGCGCGGCATTCAGAAGGGCTCTGGTTACTCGAATTCTTGGAAAGGCGTTGCAAACGCCACCTCAATCGGCAGGTCGCGGGAACCGGCCTCGGTCAGGGCCAGTGCCATGAAGGCATCACCCGCGTATGGCGCCTGCACCTTTCGCGCAAGCACCGGGTCAAACCCGAAGCGCGGATAATAGGCCGGTGGTCCAAGCACAAGAACGAGATCTTCGCCAATGTCGCCCAGTTTTTGAAGAGACGACCTGATCAGCGCAGACCCGATGCCTTTGCGCTGGCGCTCGGGCCAGACCGAGACAGGCGCCAGGCAGGCAACCTGAAGAGCCTGTCCCGCGCCGATTGCTGCAGGTGTAACCCGGCTGTAGGCGACATGGCCGATGATGGCTCCAGCACCATCGACGGCAACCTGTTCCAGTACCAGCGCACCGCAATGGCGCAGTCTTTCAACAAGACGCGCTTCCATATCCGATGGAAAGGCGGCACGCAGCAGGTCGCGCACGGATGTTTCGTCCTGTGTTTCAACATCGCGAACAGTCAGATCTGTGCTTGCGGTGGTATCTGTCATGATCGTCTCCTGCTGGGCCACCCTAATCCAGAACAGTGCCGTCAGAAAGAGACACGCCGCGCAGGAAATCTGACCCGCTTATGGGCTTCTTACCCGCCCTTTGCACCTGATCGAGACGGATCGCGCCTGTTTTGCAGGCAACCACTGGCGCCAGGTTGGTCTCCAGCACCGTTCCCGGTACACCGCCGCCGTCGACGCGCGAACTGCGCAGAATTTTCACGCGCTCCGGTTTGCTCCCAAGGGGCATTTCACACCAGGCTCCGGGAAAGGGCGACAGGCCGCGGATGTGATTGTGCACATCTTCGGCCGGCTTTTCCCAATCGATGCGCGTTTCCTGTTTGGAGAGTTTGGCTGCGTAGGTGACGCCTTCACCTGCCTGCGGCTGTTCGCCAAGCGCTCCACGAGACAGGGCAGCAAGGGCTCGAACCATCAGGTCGCCGCCTAATCCGGACAATCGATCGTGCAGCTCTCCGGCCGTCATGTTCTCGTCGATTGCAACGGTTTCGGACATGCAGACCGGACCGGTATCGAGCCCCTCCTCCATCCGCATCACCTGAATTGCCGTTTGCGTGTCGCCCGCCATGATCGCCCTGTTGATCGGCGCGGCGCCGCGCCACCTGGGGAGCATGGATGCATGCAGGTTCAGGCACCCGTGTTCCGGAGCCTCCAGAATGGCGCCGGGCAGCAATAATCCATAGGCGACGACAACGGCAACATCCGCGTTCAACGCGGCAAAAACGGACTGCTCGTCTGCGTTTTTCAGGCTCTTGGGCGTATGAACCGGAATACCGAAGGATTCAGCCGCTTCGTGTACCGGAGACTTTTTCAAATCCATCCCTCGACCCGCAGGCCGCGGTGGCTGCGAATAGCAGGCGACAACATCGTGCCCCTGGCCGACAATTTCCATGAGGGTCGGCACCGAAAATTCCGGGGTGCCCATAAAGACGACGCGAAGAGACATGAGGCTCCTTCTGAACTTCGGAGTTTTTCCTGACGATTTGGCCTCTTATTGCGCCTAACGCCGCATCCGGCAAGGGCGCAATGACCACAAGTGGAAACGAGACCCAGATCCGAAGCTCGCCAATGCACCTGATGTTCCAGAACTAGCGCGTTTGCTGTGCTCCAATCCGGAAAGGTGCAGTTCTGAGATCGCCGCTCATCCTTCGAGACAGTGCGCGGCGCTTGCTCAAGATGAGGCTTCGCTCTCAGGTAAGGCTTGTTGCGGCTGAGCGCAGTGCAAGCGCGGAGCGGTGAGCCAAAGCAGCCGCCATTGTTCCGTATCCGTCGCGGCGTGCCGGGCTCCCCGGCCCCGGGTCTCACGTTGTTCGCCCGGGGTGACGAGTGGGGATTTGGAGCAACACGATTGTCATTCACGACGCCACGCAGGGGACATTCGGGACGACGTAGCAGCGGAAAATCTCGAGAAATATGAGGATGTATACTCTTCTTTTTGCCCTTGTCATCCCTGCGTAGGCAGAGATCCAGTAACCGCTTGTCTGACCGTCTTTGTCACTCGCTATCGACGCGGAATACTGGATCCCGGTCTTGCCGCTTTGTGCGGCAAACCGGGATGACAAGCACGTTAAGATTTGTCATTGCGCACCTCACCGCCAAGACCCGGCCTTCAACAAGGAACTCCTATCCAGAACAGGACCTGATAACCCGTCGCGAAGGGTGGGCCGTGCGGCGCGGCGCGAACGTGCTCCCATTCTTCGAGTCTATGCAACGCACTTCCTCAGGTAGGGGTTCAAGATTACGCCCCGAGCGAGCCAACCTAAGCCAGGCCGGGCCAGAGCACCTTGAGACTGTCCGTCATCATTTCCATGGCAATGGCGGCGAGGATCATGCCCATCAATCGGCTCATGACACTGTTGGCTGTCTCGCCGAGAAACCGCTGCAGAAAGGGAGCTGCAAAAAAAGTTGCGATCAAGACGGCGATGGAGGCGGCCACAGCGGCGACAAAGGCTATCTCCTGACTGAAGTCAGTCACCTGTCCGCGAAAAATGATCATGGTGGAAATGGATCCCGGACCAAGAAGAATAGGGACGGTCAGCGGGTAGATCGCAGGATTATCCTGCGCCTTCATGTTTTCCTTTTCCCTGTCCGTGCCGTGATGGACCGGCGTGCTTTGTCCCCGTATCAGGTCAAGCGCGATCAGAAGGATCAGGAAGCCACCGGCGAGGCGAAAGGCATCCAGTGAGATGCCGAATATCTTCAGGATGATATCACCTGTCAGGCCGATAACCACGGCCCCTGCCGTCAGACTAATCAGCAGTGTGAAGGCGACTTTGCGCTCAAATGCGGGACCGCGATCCGATGTGAGGGCCAGAAAGACAGGGAGATTTGCGATCGGGCTCATGATCGCGAACAGCGCGGCAAATGTTTTCAGGAAGAGTTCCTGATCCATAGGTGCCCTTCCCCTACCCCTTTAGGCCTTGCCTGCGAGCTTCGCCTGCTTGGCAAATTTCTTCATGACCCGGTCGCGCTTCAGCTTCGACAGGTAGTCAATGAACAATTTCCCGTTGAGGTGGTCAAGCTCGTGTTGAATGCAGGTTGCCAGCAAGCCGTCGGCCCTGATTTCCTTCTCGCCGCCTTCGCGGTCCAGAAACTGCACCGTCACTTCCGCCGGCCGCTCGACATCCTCGAAATATTCCGGGATCGACAGGCACCCTTCCTGATAGACCGACATGTCTTCGCTCGACCAGACGATTTTCGGATTGATGAACACCATCGGCTCCTTGGGCGCATCTTCCTTGGCCACATCAAGCACGAACATGCGTTTCAGGATGCCGATCTGGCTGGCGGCAAGCCCGATGCCGGGCGCGTCGTACATTGTCTCCAGCATATCGTCGGACAGGGCGCGGATGTCATCGTCAACGGTTTCGACCGGTGCACAGACTTCGCGGAGAACCGGGTCGGGAATCGTAATAATCGGGCGTTTTGTCATGCGCCTGACATATGCAATCGCGCCGCGCCGGTCAACGCGGAAATCAACCGGTTCGCCTGCGTTTTCACCGTCCGTGGCAAGCGTTCTGCATGGGCGTTGCTGCCGAATCGTTCTATGTTTGTTTCATGAACGAGATTCTGTTTGAGATTAGCGGGCGTCCTGTAACAGTTCTGGAAGCTGCGCTTGGGGGCGGGCTGTTCCTTCTGACGGTGATTGTCTGGCTGGTCCTGAAAACCCTGCGCCAGATTCGGGAGCGTGCGGACGCCGACAGCGCCGCAACCGAGCGGATACACGAACTTGAGAGCCATCTGTCGCAGCTCCTGAAATCGCAGGGGGAAATGACGGGGCGCATGCAGACGATGGCGGAAGTCTTCGGATCGCGCCAGTCGGACATGATGCGGGCCGTCAATGAACGGCTCGACGGGATGGGCCACAAGCTGGGTCTGTCGATGTCCGACACGACCAAAAAGACGCAGGACGGGCTCAGGCAATTGCACGAACGGCTCGCCGTGATCGACCGGGCACAGCGCACCATCACCGACCTCTCAGGCCAGGTGGGCCAGCTTCAGGCAATCCTGTCCAACAAGCAGACCCGCGGCGCGTTCGGTCAGGGACGGATGGAAGCCATTATCCAGGACCAGATGGCGCCGAGCACATATTCGTTCCAGGCAACGCTTTCCAACAACAGCCGTCCGGATTGTCTCATCCATATGCCGAACGGCGCGCCATCGCTGGCTATAGATGCGAAATTCCCGCTTGAAGCCTTCAACCTTCTGCGCAACGCGGAAACCGAGGAGCAGCTGAAATATGCGCAGGCACAGTTCCGCCGCGACTTTACCAAGCACATTCAGGACATCAGCGAGAAATATCTCCTGCCGGGCGAGACGCAGGACACCGCATTTTTGTTCGTGCCCTCCGAGAGCATCTTTGCGGAACTCAACGAGGGTTTTGAAGATCTGATCCAGAAAGCCCACAGGGCACGGGTGGTGATCGTGTCCCCGTCTCTTCTTATGCTGTCCATACAGGTTATTCAGTCCGTGCTGCGCGATGCGAAGATGCGCGAACAGGCGCACCTCATTCAGGCGGAGGTCGGTCACCTGATCACCGATGTCGGCCGCCTCAACGACCGCGTCGGCAAACTTCAGTCGCACTTCGCTCAGGCCAACAAGGATATCGACCAGATCCTGATCTCCACCGACAAGATCACCAAACGCAGCCGCAAGATCGAAGATCTCGAACTCGGCGAAATGGAAGCTGCCCGCGAAGAGGCTTTGCCCGAAGAACCCCGTCTCGCACTCACACCAAAATCATAGAAGCCCGCTTTCAGATCGAAGGTTTGCCTTTGGCGTCGGCATCCTGCAAAGCTACACGCTGCACGCTCTTCCCAAGGCAAGCATCAGGTCCCGATCATGTCCTCGTCATCCCGTTTCGATGTTTCAACGGCCGAACCGCCCAGCGACTTTTCCGAACCCTTCAAAGCCCTCTGGTGGCTCAAGAAAGGCGTGCTCACTCTTGGCCCGGAATGGGAAAAGGCACACGAGATCTGTCAGGGTGCCGAAGGCGAGCCCGCCCATGACTGGGTGCATGCGCTCTGCCATTTGATTGAGGGCGATCATGGCAATGCGGGTTACTGGTTCCGCATGGCCGGCAAACCTGTCCAACGTGACATCGAGGCGCTCTGGCAGGATATGGCGCAGTCCCTTTAGCGGGCGGCTAGGTCAGACGGCGGGCGCGGGTGACTTTGCCCCACTCGGTCGCGGCAATGCGCTCGATCGCGCGATCAAGCGGTTCATAGGCAACCGTCATCGTGAAGCCGTTGGCATGGAGCAGCGTGTTCTGCCCGGACACGATGGCGACATGGCCCTTCCAGAAAATCAGGTCACCGCGCCGAAAACCGGATAAATCGTCATACGGGATCTCATGACCTGCGTCCGTTTCCTGCATGTCGCTGTCGCGCGGTATGTCCAGTCCGCCGGCCTGCGCCGCAAGCTGGACCAGCGCCGAGCAATCAAGGCCGACACTGGTGCGTCCGCCCCAAAGATACGGCGTGCCGAGCATTTCTTCGGCGACCGAAACCCAATCGTCTTCGACAGCGTTCAGCGGAACCAGATGTTTGGCGACAACAGCCGAACCGTCGCTGAGGATGGCATAAGTCAGTCCCCGCGTTTCCGTTTCACCGACCACGGTCACGTTGCTTCCGATCGACAACATGCCAAGCGGCGGAAATTTCAGGTCCGGGACGGGATAGCGGTAAGTGCGCATGGCGCGCACGCGATGTGTCGCTGCCGTGACCTGGCCAAGGCTGTCCGAGGAAAACCAGCCGACATAGCCATCCGTGTCGAGTTGCCCCCACGCCCATCCTTCTGCCGTTTGCTCATAAACGGTGATCCATTCGCCGTGGAGCGCTTCAGTATCAATCGGGCAGTCCGGCCTTGGATGTGGCCGGATGGCGAGACTGTCAGCCGTGACTTGAAAGACCTCGCCATCAACAAAGCGCTCTGCTTCCGTTTGCCCCTCATAGTCTCGCGCGGCAAGGTCAGGCCGTACAGGATGCAGACGGCGGTCGAAAGCGTGGGTCATGTTCAAGGCTCATTTCCTGCAAAGAGGCGACAGTCAGCGCGGCAATTCCTTGGCCTTTTCTACCACGAGATCACCAAGTTGCTCCAGATAGAGAGCGCCTGAAACAGTGCGCGTGATGATGACATTGCGCTTGTCGGCCTCATCGCGCTTGCGGGACAGAAGCCTCATACCGCCGAGCGTGTCGAGCGCCCTGGTAATGGCTGGCTTCGTGACATTCAACTTGGCAGCAAGGCCACGCACTGTATGCGGCGGCGGTTCCAGGTAGACAGTCAGCAGGATTGTCAGCTGGCGCGCGGACAGGTCCTGCTCACTGTCGCGCACCAGCGCCAGATTGACTTCATGCAACAATTTCAGGGCCTGTGAGGCGCGTATGTCGACAGCCATGTCCGAGCCGGTTTTCCTTCCTGGCTGCTATCGAACCACAAAAACGTTTCGGAGCCGTTATTTTTTGGCCGCATATCGCTCCGCGATCAAATCGAACAGACCACGGATCCCTTGTGCCTCGCCGCCTGCAGGCTTGCCGGGCCGGTCTGAGGGCGTCCAGCCGTAAATGTCGAAATGAATCCAGCTTTCACTGTTTTCGACGAAGCGCGAGAGAAACAACGCTGCCGTAATCGAACCTGCGAAGCCTGTCCCGGATGTATTGATGTGATTGATGTCGGCAACCTTGCTGTCGAGATATTTCATGTAGGGCTGCCAGAGAGGGAGCCGCCACAAGGGGTCGGAGCACGCCTCGGCCATTACAGCCATGTCTTCTGCGAGTTCGTCGTCATGGGTGTAAAACGGCGGCAGGTCGGGCCCGAGCGCGACCCTGGCCGCACCGGTCAGCGTTGCCATATCAACCAGCAGGTCCGGACTTTCTTCATCGGCCAAAGTGAGCGCATCGCCCAGGATCAGACGTCCCTCGGCATCCGTGTTGCCAATCTCGACACTCAGCCCTTTGCGGCTCGAGAGGATATCGCCCGGCCTGAATGCGTTCGCGGAAACGGCGTTTTCAACACAGGGCACGATGACACGAAGGCGCACTGGCAGTTCCGACGCCATGATCATCGCGGCAAGCCCGAGAACGTTGCCGGCTCCGCCCATGTCCTTTTTCATCAGGGACATGGAGTTGCCCGGCTTCAGATTGAGCCCGCCGGTATCGAAGATCACGCCCTTGCCGACAAGTGTCACTTTCGGATCGTCCGCATTGCCCCATGTAAAGTCCGCGAGGCGCGGCGCTCGTGAACTCGCGCGTCCGACGGCGTGCACCATCGGGAAGTTTTCTTTCAGGAGTTCTTCGCCGACGATGATGCTTCCTGTCCCACCATGCCGGTTGAACAGATCCCCGACTGCGGCGGCCAGTTCTTCGGGGCCAAGGTCATTGGCTGGCGTGTTGATGAGATCGCGGGCAATCTGCACACCCTCAAGAATGATGTGGATCCTGTCGAGATCGACATCATCGCTCACACCCAGTCTTTGGACTTTCTTCGACGGGGTCACATAGCGCTCAAAGCGGTATGCCGACAGTGCAAAGCCGAGTGCGGCCTGTTCGGGATCGGGAAATCCGTCGCCAAGACAATAGTCGCCGGCCGGGAGGCTTTTGACGAGACTTCCGAGAACAAACGGGTGCGGCAGGCCGGTTTCGTCAACACCAAGCAACACAACCGCACCAGATCCGCCACCGTCCGGCACCAGGAGATGCGAAGACGGTTTTCCCTTGAAATCGTTGAGTGAGGACCAGTGGACGGCGTGCGCTCCCAATCCGGCAAGTTCGCCTTCCAGAGACGATTCGGTGACCGCGATGATCGGTGTCGGGGCAGACATTTCTGATTTGCGGACAAGGGATTCACGCACGTTTTGCACTCCGTTCAGCTGGTTGGGTCGGTCCAACAGGTAAGCCGCCTTGCCGCGAGACGCAACAACAGCTGCAAACCGTCACATCAACTTGCATTTCGCAACACTGCTTAACCATCCATTAGGGTTAATTATCTATTGCTCTAAGGGAACGACACAGCTGCGGACAACAAGGATGTTGAAAATGCAAGCGCCCAGAACCGGATCCGTAATTCGCCGCTCCAAACTGGTACCGGCACTCGTGGCCATGACCGCGCTTGCCCTTGTGACCGGCTGTGCCTCGAACAAATCCAATACCGGCACCTACTCTCCGGCATCCGGCACGCATTCGGCTTCGCCGGGGTCGAACCTGGCACGCGCCGAGGTTTCGAAGTGGGCCAAAACCTATGAGAAGGATCGCAGCAATCGGCGTGCAATCCTTGGGTATTCCAACGCCTTGAGCCAGAACGGACAGATCGAGCAATCGATGGCCGTCTTGAGATCCGGTGTGATCGCCCACCAGCAAGACCGCGAGATCGCGTCCGCCTACGGCAAGATCCTTGCGATGAACGGACGTTTCGACGAAGCGCTCAACGTTCTCAAACGTGCGCAACGGCCCGATATGCCGGACTGGAAGATCATGTCGGCCGAGGCGGCGATCTACGATCAGACGGGCAATCATGAAAAGGCGCGCAGGCTTTACAAACAGGCGCTGAAAATCGCGCCGGACGATCCGAGTCTTCTGAACAATCTCGGACTGTCCTATCTGCTTTCCAACAAACTGCCCGATGCTGAATACACATTGCGCCGTGCGGCCAGTTTGCCTGGAGCAGACAGCCGCGTGCGCCAGAACCTCGCGCTCGTCCTCGGCATCCAGGGCAAATTCGACGAAGCGGTTGAAGTCGCGACATCCGAGCTGGATCCTCGTCAGGCACAAGCCAACATCGCTTACCTGCGCACCATGATGCAGAAGCGCCAGAGCAGCTGACGGTTCGAAGCAACCCACTTTTGATTGCGACAGCTTTACCGGCGTTTGCGACCTTCTGCGCCGGTCTGCCCAACGGATGTTCGCAGCCATGCGAATCAGGGTCACGCGATCCCCGGTTGCACGTTTCGCCGCGAGGCCCTTTGCCCTGACCGGCGGAAATGCGCAGCAACACACTTCCTTTAAGTTGACCAAATCAGCATTTTTCCGGGCCCTGGGACGGTTGGCGCGTCAACCGGCGAGGTTCGACTTGTCCGGCAGATGCCATTGACCATTGACAATTCAAGGAGCACCGGTCGAACTCTTTCAGGCCAGCGTGAAAGGTCGGAGAATTAACGCATGTCTGAAACCGCAATTGCCCGTGCAGCGGCGCTCGCCTGCTTTTCCGATCCGAAAGACATTACGCCGCTCGATGGCGGTATCACCAACGTCAATCTTCTTGTCCGGGACGGAAACCACCGTTTTGTCGTTCGCCTCGGTGACGACATACCCGAACACGGCGTCATGCGGTGGAATGAGCTTGCACTCAGCCGCGCTGCCGAGGCAGCCGATATTTCGCCCACGGTTGTTTATCAGGAACCCGGTGTGCTTGTGCTGGATTTCATCGAAGCGAAAACCCTCGAAGAAGCAGATGTCCGGGATCCGGCCAACCTGATGAAAATCGTCGAGCTGGTCGCCAGGGCGCATCGGGATATCGGCAGGCATCTCACCGGACCGGTCCTCGCCTTCTGGCCGTTCCAGGTGAACCGGACCTACGCAATGCGCCTTAAAACCGACGGATCAGCGCATTCCAAATTGCTTCCTGGTCTGATGGCGACATTGGCCGACCTGGAAAAGGCTGTCGGACAGGTTGATATTGTTGTCGGCCACAATGATCTTCTTGCCGCCAATCTGCTTGATGATGGTGAAAGACTTTGGCTGATCGACTGGGAATATGGCGGTTTCAATTCGCCGCTCTTTGATCTCGCCGGTCTTGCTTCCAATAACGGCCTGAGCGAGACACAGGAGCGCGCGATGCTCGAGCAGTATTTTCAAGCTCCCTCCGAAACAAGGTGGCGCGCCTACAAGGCCATGAAGTGCGCCTCCCTGATGCGCGAAACCCTTTGGTCGATGACTTCGGAGATCCATGCCAGACTCGACTTCGACTACACTGCCTACACCCGCGAAAACATGGATCGGCTGAACGCGGCCCTTTCCGACTTCCGCGACTTGTGAGAGCCCTCATGACGCTGCCTTCCTCTTCGAAAATCATCATTGTCGGCGGCGGTATCGTCGGGTGTTCAACGGCCTACCATCTGGCGCAGATGGGTCACGAAGTTCTGCTCCTGGAAAAGGCGGCCCTGACATCCGGGTCGACCTGGCACGCTGCTGGTCTGGTCGGTCAGCTGCGTTCCAGTGCCAATATCACCCAGCTTCTGGGATATTCGATCTCGCTTTACGACCGGCTGGAAGCCGAAACCGGTCAGGCGACCGGTTGGAAGATGAATGGTGGCCTGCGTCTTGCCTGCAATGAAGAGCGCTGGACAGAAGTCAGGCGTCAGGCGACGACGGCACATAGTTTCGGTCTCGACATGCAGTTGCTGTCATCAAAGGAGGCCCAGGATCTGTGGCCGCTGATGGACATCGGCGACGTCGTCGGTGCTGCCTATCTGCCGACGGACGGTCAGGCGAGCCCGTCCGATATCACCCAGGCGCTTGCCAAGGGAGCGCGGGCGGGTGGCGCGAAGTTGCTCGAAAACACGCCGGTCCTTGAGATCCTCACTGACCGTGGAAAGATGACCGGCGTGCGAACTGCGCAAGGCGACATTTCCTGTGAGAAACTGGTTCTGTGCTGCGGGCAATGGACCAGAGAGCTTGCCGCAACCATCGGTGTCACCGTGCCGCTCGTGTCTGTCGAGCACCAGTACATGATCACGGAAGCCTTTGACGTCCCGTCCAGTCTGCCGACGCTGCGCGATCCTGACCGGCTGACCTACTACAAGGAGGAAGTCGGCGGCCTTATCATGGGCGGATATGAGCCGAACGGCATTCCCTGGGCAATCAACGGTGTCCCGGACCCGTTCGACTATCAGCTTCTGGCCAGCAATTTCGATCATTTCGAGCAATTGATGGAACTGTCTTTGCCGCGCGTTCCCGCATTGGAAAAAGTCGGCATCAAGCAACTTGTCAACGGACCGGAAAGCTTCACGCCTGACGGTAACTTCATTTTGGGCGAAGCGCCGGAAATGGCGAATGTCTTCGTTGGCGCAGGATTCAACGCGTTCGGCATTGCATCTGGCGGCGGCGCGGGAATGGCGCTGGCCGAATGGGTTGCCAAAGGTGAACCTCCCTATGACCTCTGGCCGGTCGATATCCGCCGGTTCGGACGGCCGCACACCGACACGGACTGGGTCAGAACCCGCACGCTCGAAGCCTATGGCAAGCACTACACAATGGCCTGGCCGTCAGAGGAACACGACAGCGGCAGGCCCTGCCGCCGATCGCCACTCTATGACCGTCTGAAAAATGCCGGAGCCGTATTTGGAGAAAAACTGGGCTGGGAACGGCCGAACTGGTTCGCCGAAGCCGGGGAAGAAGCGCGCGACATCTACACGTTCGAACGCCCGAACTGGCACGGCCCGGTCGGGCGGGAACACAAGGCGGCCCGTGAAGCCGCAGCTCTCTTTGACCAGACTTCGTTCGCAAAGTTCATTCTGAAAGGACCGGATGCCGAAGCTGCCTTGAGCTGGGTCGCGTCCAATCGCGTCGATAAGCCGGTCGGCTCGGTTATCTATACGCAAATGCTGAATGACCGCGGCGGCATCGAGTGCGACTTGACCTGTGTGCGCACATCACTCGATGAGTACTACATCGTCACCGGAACGGGCTTTGCAACGCATGACTTCGACTGGATCAGGCGGAACATCCCCGATGGTCTGGATGCTCAGCTTGTCGATATCACGTCCTCAAATTCTGTCCTGTCACTGTTCGGACCGAAGGCGCGCGACATTCTTTCTGCATGTACGCGGGCCGACCTTGGCAACGATGCATTTCCGTTTGCGCAGGCACAGCGGATCGGTATTGCCGGTTGTCCTGTTCGCGCGCTCCGCATCACGTATGTCGGCGAGCTCGGTTGGGAGCTACATCTGCCAACGGAATATGCCCAGACAGTTTATGACGCCTTGCACGAGGACGGGAAACAGTTCGGCCTGCGCAACGCCGGTTACCGCGCCATAGAGACCTTGCGCCTTGAAAAGGGATACCGCGCCTGGGGGGCGGATATCGGGCCCGACCATACGCCGGACGAGGCCGGACTTGGTTGGGCCGTCAAGATGAAATCCGATACCGACTTCAAGGGACGCAGCGCCATCGAGCAGCAGCGCCGGAATGGCTTGAAAAAGATGCTCGCAACCTTCACGACCGACCGCAACGTTATCCTCTATGGCCGGGAAACGATCTACCGTAACGGAGAAAGATGCGGCTGGTTGAGTTCAGGCGGCTACGGCCACACGCTCGGCAAGAGCATTGGGATGGGGTACGTCCGGCATCCGGAAAGCGTTACAAGAGAGTATGTGCTTTCTGCCGATTATGAACTTGAAGTCGGAACGGAACGCGTCAGGGCCGACGTCACACTTTCTCCGCTTTACGATCCCCAAATGGAACGGATCAAGACCTGAGAACGGCACCTGTCAGCCGATGGTCGCGCGCAGAGACTTTTCCGTCTCCGGTCGGGAAGTTTTCCGATCGACAGGCGATCTTGCCTCACTCACAGAGATCAAAGACCGGTTTCCGGCTTCACAAACCAGACTGCGCGCACCCTTTTTACAATTCGATCCAGCCCCGGCCAAGTAACTGAACGCGTTACAGGAAGTCTCCTGTGACGAGCAAATGCGAGAATGCGATAAGTTCGTTGGCGCCCTTTCCAAAGGCTTCAAAAGTTGTCAATTTCCGACCTTTGGAATGCAGCACTATGTCTCCTTTGGGAGAGACTTCGGCCCATGGTGTGGTGAATCCCGACATGTCTCCGAACTGCATGCCAAATCCGGCGCGTACCGGTCTGTTCAGGTGCCGGGCTATGTTGACCATTTGCTGCGTGCCCTTGCCGCGGGCAATTTCACTGGGTTCAACGATCCAGGCATCGGAGTCGCTTTTCGGTTTTACCGGGGTGGCAAACGCGCAGGCGAAGATCCAGACGATCCCACTCCCGGCCAGTCTTGGCTTTATGTCCCGGAAAAAGGAAAGATTGTCACCGAGGCGGAACTTCAGGTCACCAAATGAAACAATACCTATGCCACTTCCATGTGAATTGAGAACCAGGTCCTCAATCAGCAGATTTTCTTCCTCAAGCTCCGAACGCACAAGGGAGGCCGTCTCCCTGCCCCTGCCTTTTGGCACTTCGACATGGTGGCATTGACTGGCAGCATGCTGGCTGCCATTCATGTTCTTGGACGGCGCATCGTAACTGTGGATATACAGATGTCCCCGCTGCCTCGGTGCTACGGTCTTGGACGCTTCCGCCTGCGACGCCTGGCTCTCGATTGCGGCCGGCATCGGTTCTCCAAACAATGCCGACCAGGTTTGAGGGCCCACGATCCCATCTACCGTCAATCCGTTGTTTTTTTGAAACTCCATGACACGTGCGCGCGTGTTCTTCCCGAATTTTCCGTCGACAACAAGCGTGGCCTGAAGCGTAAAGCCAAGGACTGTGGCTACGCCCTCGTAATGCGCTGCGGTGATTGCATTCAGGCGTTCCTGCAGTTCGACAACATGTTGTCCGGAATGACCTCGTTTTATGTGTGTTGGCATCGAAAGCTCACTGAAAATTATTGACTTTTTAAAGTTGAAAAGCCGTTCGACAATTCGACGGCGGAGAGCTGGAATTCGCATTCGCTCGCTGTATCGGCTGATTTTAGAACCAAGGAAAAACGCACGACAGCTATGAAATTCCATAGCGTTTGCGACATCTGCTCACCAAAAGCTTGACTGTCCAGGTCTTCAGCAAGGTTTCCCGCCACGCATGAAGTAGGAATGTGTGCATCAAAATGATTGTTTGCTTTGCAGACATGTCTTGAGGTTCGGTACCTCCTTGAGGTCTAGATTGGCGCTCCAGCGATGACCGCCCGGGCGTATCAGTTCTGCAACATCTGATCCCGATTGGCAGCGAAACAGGTCGTATATCCTGTGCGAGCCAACGATTGCGTAGCTTCAAGAAGGCCGGCGCCGGTTGCCTGCTTTAAAACAAAACACCCCGCCGAGACGACATCTCGCGGCGGGGCGTTCTTTTTCCAGATTGTGCGCAGCGTTCTAGAAGCTGTCGAGCTCCATAACCTGCATGACGGCCGGGCTCATGATGATGAAGAACAGCACCGGCAGGAAGAAAATGATCATCGGAACCGTCAGTTTTGGCGGAAGCGATGCTGCCTTTTGCTCCGCGAACAGCATACGCTGCTCACGGGTATCGTCGGCCATTGTGCGGATCGCAGTGCCGACAGGCGTACCGTATCGCTCGGCCTGAACAAGCGCCATCATGACGTTTTTCACGCCGTCCACACCCGTACGTTTGGCGAGATTTTCATAGGCGGAGCGCCGTTCGCTCAGATAGGACAGCTCGGCGGTTGTCAGCGAAAGTTCCTCCGCCAGGTCGACAGACTGCACGCCGACTTCCTCGGCGACCTTCTGAAACGCTCCCTCGATGGACATGCCGGATTCAACACAGATCAGCATCAGGTCGAGTGCGTCCGGCCAGGCACGCTGAATATTGAGCTTGCGCTTGTCGATCTTGTTCTTAAGGAAGAGGTTCGGCACGAAAGCGCCAATACCGGCAACGACAAGGCAGATACAGACCTTGGTGAGCGTCGGCAGCAGATCCGGGATCACAACAAAGGAATAGAACAGCGACAGGACCAGCAGCACCAGCGGCAAGGCGATGCGCGCGGTCAGGTAATAGTAAAGGGGCGCGGTGCCGCGATAGCCGGCCATACGCAGCTTTTCGGTCGTGCTCTCGTCAGACAGCATCTCTTTCAGATTGAGCTGGTCGACCAGGCTCTTCATCTGCGCCTTGGGCTGGTTGCGCAGTGAAGCGCGCGCATCCTGCTGCTGGTTCGCCTGCATACGTGCGCGCTCTTTCGCTCGTAGCTTGTCGCGTTCAAGCGCAACCGACTTCATGCGGGTCTTGAGCGTGTCGCGCGACAGGATCGGTGCGACGAGAGAAAAAATCGTGCCGGTCACTGCGACCATGGCAAGCAGCCCGGCAAGAAACTGACTGGATGCAATCGTTTCGAGATCCATGCCGCCCCCTTAGAAGTCGAAGTTGATCATATGGCGCATGACCATGATGCCGATGAACATCCAGAACAGGCAGCCGCCGATGATGATGTTGCCGCCGGTCGTCGTGAACAGCAGGCTGATGTAATCAGGCGCGATAAGGTAGATGATGCCGCCGACGCCGAACGGCATCGCGCCAATAATCATCGCCGAGGATTTTGCTTCCGAACTCAGCGCCTTGATCTTGCCTTTCAGCGACTTGCGGCCACGAAGAACCTTGGAGAGGTTTCCAAGCGCTTCAGCGAGGCCACCACCGGCCTTTTGCTGAATGGCCACCACGATCGCGAAGAAGTTGGCTTCCGGGACGGGCACCCGTTCCGGCAATTTTGCGACGGCTTCCGACAGCGAAACACCCATCACCTGAGTTTCGGTAATCTTGCGGAACTCTGTCGCGACCGGCTCGCGGGATTCGCGGGCAACGACCTTGATACAATCAGCCAGCGGAAGGCCCGCCTTCACACCGCGCACGATGATATCGACGCCATTGGGCAGCTCATCCAGGAACATGTTGAACCGGCGCTTGCGCTTGTTGCCGACATACCAGCGCGGAAATCCGAGCGCACCGGCGAACCCGGCCGCCAGCGTAATCCAGATGTTGCCGCTTGCGAAAAATCCGACAATCAGAAAGATCAGGCACGAGATAATACTGAAAATGACGAAATGCTTCATTTCCCAGCCAAGTCCCGCCTGCTCCATCTTGATTTTCAGAGAAACTTTCTGCTGCCGATGGTGCTTGGCTTTCTGCCTGTCTTCGAAATCCTTGAGCTGGTCCTGGATCGACTTCTTGCGCCGGTCATTGTCACGGATCTGCTTGCGCTGTTTTTCGTTCTGCGGACGGGCGGCAACCGCCATCATCCGCTGATCGCGCCGCTTGGTGCCCGAAAGCGTCGGCTGGAACAGGCTGAAAATAATGCCACCAACGGCGAACATCACCAGGACCGCAACAGCAATCCCGGTCATTTGTGGCGTTAGAAAGTCTTCAAGTCCGGACATCGGCTTCTCATTCCCCTACATAATCGGGCAATTCGGCGGCATCGAGCGCTTGAGCCAGACGCGATTCTTCACCGAAGTAACGTGCACGCTCCCAGAACCTCGGCCGGCCGATCCCAGTCGACCTGTGACGGCCGATAATCCGGCCATTCGGATCTTCACCGACGATGTCGTAGAGGAAGACATCCTGAGTGGTGATAATGTCGCCTTCCATGCCCATCACCTCGGTCACGTGCGTTATGCGGCGTGAACCGTCGCGAAGACGGGCGGCCTGAACGACAACATCGATAGACGACACGATCATTTCGCGCAGCGTTCTTGAGGGCAGCGAGAAACCGCCCATGGTGATCATGGATTCAAGCCTGGAAAGGGCCTCGCGCGGTGAGTTGGCGTGAAGCGTTCCCATGGAACCGTCGTGGCCTGTGTTCATGGCCTGAAGCAAGTCGAATGCTTCCGGGCCACGCACCTCGCCCACGATAATGCGTTCAGGGCGCATACGCAGACAGTTCTTGACGAGGTCACGCATCGTGATCTCACCCTCGCCTTCCAGGTTGGGAGGGCGGGTTTCCAGCCGGACAACATGCGGCTGCTGCAGCTGCAGTTCCGCTGAGTCTTCGCAGGTGATGATACGCTCGGTGCTTTCGATATAGGCCGTCAGACAGTTGAGCAGCGTTGTCTTACCCGAACCCGTACCGCCGGAGATCAGCACGTTACAGCGCGAACGGCCGATGATCTGAAGGATCGTTGCGCCTTCCGGCGTGATCGAGCCGAATTTGGTCAGTTGGTCAAGCGTAAGCTTGTCTTTCTTAAACTTACGAATTGTGAGTGCCGGGCCATCGATCGAAAGCGGCGGCGCAATCACGTTCACACGAGAACCGTCTGGCAAACGCGCGTCACATATCGGGCTGGCATCATCGACCCGGCGGCCGACCTGGCTCACGATACGCTGACAGATGTTCATCAGCTGGGCATTGTCGCGGAAGTTTACCCCCGTTTGTTCGACCTTACCCGCCGTCTCGATGTAGACCGTGTGCGCGCCGTTGACCATGATGTCGGCGATGTCGTCGCGGGCCAGAAGCGGCTCCAGCGGTCCATAGCCCAGAACATCGTTACAAATGTCCTCAAGCAGGTCTTCCTGCTCGGCGATGGACATGATGACATTCTTGAGCGCAATGATGTCGTTGACGACATCGCGGATTTCGTCACGCGCGTCCTCGGCATCAAGACGTGCGAGCTGAGACAGGTCAATCGCTTCAACGAGCGCGTTGAAGATTTGAGCCTTGGTCTCGTAGTACTCGTTATTCTTCTTTCGAGGTGCGGGCGCCTTGGCCTTCGGTTCCGGCGCTGGTGCGGGCGCAGGGTCCGGCGCGGGTGCCGCAGCCTTTTCACTTTCCGCGGGAGCTGGAGGTGCTTCCTTTTCCACGGTCGGTGCCGGAGCTTCAGCCGGTGCAGGTGTTTCCTGCGCCCCTCCCGGAATGCCTCCCGGTTGGATATTCTGAGATCCAGGCGATGAGTTGCCGCGTCTTCCAAACATAGCGATCTTTCAGCTCCGCTTATGAACCAGTCAGCCGGACTTGCGTGTCAGTTTTGAGAACAAGCCGCCAAGGGGAGAGCGCACAACCTTTGCCGGCTGCACTTTGCCCGAGATTGCATTCGCAAGGTCGTCAAACACCCGTGCTACCGCATGCTTGCCGTCCATCTCACTGATCATTTGTCCGTTGTTCGCCGCGGTGCCGAAGAGCTGCGGCTCGAAGGGGATCGATGCCTGCACGGTCAGGCCAAGAGCACCTGCAAATTCCTCCGGCTTGATTTCCGGACGTTTCGGCACGTTGACCTTGTTCATGACCAGGTGCGGCGGCCGATCGTTCGGACGCAACTGTTTCAGCATGTCGACCGCGTTTTTCGCGTTGCGCAGGTTCGCAAGATCGGGCTCGGCGACAAGCACGATTTCGTCCACGTTCAACAGCGTGTTCTTCACCCAGGCGTTCCAGGTGTGCGGCACGTCCAGCACCACGTTCGGAACCGTCGCCCGCATGGTTTCGAACAGCAACTCGAAGGACTTCTCGCTGTGATCGTATGTCCGCTCAAGCGTTGCCGGCGCTGCCAGAAGGCTCAAGTGCTCGTTGCACTTGGACAGGATCCGGTCGAGATACGTTTCGTCGAGACGGTCCGGCGATGAAATCGCTTCGAAGACACCCTGCAGGGGGTCCTGATTGTAGTCCAGGCCCGCAGTTCCGAAAGGCAGGTCGAGATCGGTGATGACGACCTCGCTTTGAAAGTTCCTGCCGAGCGCCCAGGCGCTGTTGTGCGCGATCGTCGACGAACCGCAACCGCCCTTGATGCCGAAGAAGGCAATCGTGCGTCCGAGCGGCTCTGCTTCGGGGTCGCTGTAGAGTTCGGCAATCGCACCGATCAGCTGGTAGACGTTGACGGGTGCGATCAGATATTCGCTTACGCCTCGAGCGATGAGATCGCGGTAAAGCGATACATCGTTCATGTTTCCGATCACGATCACTTTGGTGCCCGCGTCACAGTATTCGGCAAGCTGATCGAGACTGTTGAGAAGCTCTTCGCGTTGTCCGTTTGATTCCACCATAACCAGGTTCGGTGTCGGCGCCTGCGCGAAGACATCGATCGCGGCGGGAATACCACCCATGTCGAGTTTCAGATGCGCCTTGGACATCCGGCGGTCTTCCATGGCCGTTTCGGCGACCCGCATCGTCGCATCCGTCAGGCAGAAACCGTGAACCGTGATGCGTGGAACGGAACCAACGTTCGCCGTTTCCCCGGTTCCTGCGTACTCGTGTTCAGCAGGTTCCGACATAGGATCGAGATAGCCCGGCGTATCCTTCAATTCTGCGTTCGTGCTCATTCTTCCACCTATTCTGAGACTTCTGCCCCAACACCTTCAGTGAACGTGCCAGCTGTGGTTTGGCCTTTGCGATAGTTCTCGATGACGACCGCGCGACGTGCCTGATCGGAGGGTCCCGAGGCCCGGGGTGTGATCAGGTCGGACGGATTGGCAACCATTGCGGCCAGATTTGACTGCGTTGCACAGCCGAAGTTCTCGTATTCGGTGTTTTCGCCGATACCGCCGCCAATGTTCCTCGGCCATGCGCCGCAAGGGCCAGCCGTTGCCTGCATAGCCGAATAGGAGAGCCTGATCGGCGCTTCGGCCTTGGGATCCTGTACGGCATATGTGCGGGTCGAAATCTTCGATCTGCTAAGGCCACCGCGTTGCAGGGCGTGCTTGATATCACCGGTAACCGCATGAACGGCTGCTTCATTTGCACCGCCTGAGGGCACCAGAATTTCGACCGCTCCATTGCCGTTCCGGCGGGAGTCCACCGCAAAGGCCGTGATCGTGCCTTCGATCGGACCGTGGAGATTGCGTGTGTTCTGGCCGATCGGCAGATCCAGCGTCTCCGGTTCCTCGGTGATGACAATCGGGTGTCTGTAGCGATAGTCATGCGAGGCGAGCAGTTCCGCGTTGCTCTGGGTCTTGTTCTGGCACCCGACCATAACCAGACATCCGGCAATCACGAGTGCGGATTTGGATACGGCAGATATCCGGACTGTTTTCTTCGTCTTCATCCGTCCGTCCTCACTTGTAGATAAAACCGACTTGGCCATGGTATTCACCCTCAACCATGTCGCCCGCAGGGTTGTAGATCTTGTTCAGCCGGTTCAGGAAAATGCTCTCCGCATCCGAAGGGGGAATGAGGTTCTTGTCCGGACGAACAAGCTTCTTCATTGCCTGGGGACGGACGACGTAAGGCGTCACGAACACTGCCAGTTCCGTCTGATCCCGCAGGAAGTCGCGGCTCTTGAACAAAGCTCCGAGGATCGGGATCTGCATCAGGCCGGGAATACCCTCCATGGATTGCTGATAGGATTCCTGCAGCAATCCGGCCATCACCAGCGTGCCGCCCGAGGGCAGTTCCACTGTTGATTCGGCCCGGCGGACTTTCAGCGCCGAGATCGTGATCCCGCCTGCGCTGACCGCGCCTTCGTTGCTGAGCTCGCTGACCTCGGTAAGCACCCTGAGGCTGATCCGTCCTTCAGACAGCACCACTGGTGTAAAGTCGAGACCGACACCGAACTTCTTGAACTCCACGCTGACCGTGTTGTCATCCTGAGCAATCGGGATCGGGAATTCGCCACCAGCCAGGAAGCTGGCGTTTTCGCCCGAAATTGCCGTCAGCGTCGGTTCTGCAAGCGTCCGGATGACACCTTCGCGCTGCAACGCCTGAACCTGAGCTGTGATTGACGCGGCGCCGCTTGCAAACGAGATCTCTCCAATCGCCTGATTGACAATGGAAGGATTCACATTGAAGCCAGGCGTATTCTGGAAAGAGGGTGTGAAGTTGCCCGTTCCGACGGAACCGCTGAATTGAACACCCAGCTGTTTGATGATCGAGCGTTCGACCTCCGCGACGGTCACCTTGAGGTGCACCTGATCCTTGCCTTGAACCGAGATCAGATTGACCACTTCGGTCGCGCTGCCGGCACCCTGGAATTTTGCAGCGATGTCAGCGGCCTGCTGTGATTCCAGCGTGCTTCTCGCCGTTCCGCTCAGGATAACGTTTCCGTTGACCGATTCTGCCTTGATGTTGGAGCCCGGTATCAGCTTGCGAATGATCCTGGCCAGATCCGACGTGTCGCTCTCGACACGAATGTCGAAGCTCGCCAGTTCACGACCGCTTCGGCTGAAGAGAACCAGTCTCCCCTGGCCGGCCGTGTTCCCGAGAACGAAGATCCTGCGCGGCGTTCTGAGCACCGCATCCGCGATCTCGGGATTGGAGATCAAAACGTCCGCTGCATCTTCCGCCAGATTGATGACCACCGACCTGCCGATGCCGACATTCAGGATCCTGCCGCTTGCACGCTCACCGGCGGCGACGTGAACCTGGCTGGGGAAGTTGCTCTGCGCCAGTGAGGACGGAGCTGACATCCCAAAGGACGTTGCCACGATTGCAGCTGCTGCTGCGAGTTTTAAGAGATAGTTTTTCATCGCGCCCCTCATGCTGGACGTTCTCGTCAGATCCGGTTTCATGGCGCAACTGACTTGCTGGTGATGCCGTATTTCACGTAACTCACATCGTTTCGGCGGCTGTCGTCTTGGGCAGCGTCATCTGCCGAATCCTGTGCACTGCGCAAAGCGAGTGAAATCGTTCCGGTCTGTTGTGCCTGAGCGACGAGTTCCGATTCCGCCAAGGTCAGTTCCAAGGTGGCGGTTTTCTTCGGAGACAGGTTTTTCTGGTCCTGTTCTCCAGCCGTCGTCGCGTCGATTGCCAACACGCGTTTGTTTTCAAGGATTGTTTCACTGTAGGCAGTGTCGTCGAATGTGCGTGTCAGGATCAGGTCAACCTTGTCTCCCGGCAGAATGAAGCCGCCGGCGGTTGTCTCCTCTTCCACGCTCACCGCGATGGCCCGCTTGCCCTTCGGAAGAATGGCAGCCATGAAGCCCTTGTCGGTGGTAATCAAACGTTCCGGCCTGATTGGCTCACCGGCGAAGATGGGGGCCTTGGCGATTCGCCCCGCGAACTCTTCACCCGCGGCAGGATCAGACGACTTTGTCACCGATCCGCGCGGAAGAGCGTCTTCCGGCCAATCAGCCCAATCAAAGTTTTCCCGGGTCAGCTTGCCGCCCAGTGGAATATCCACTTCTGCAACAAGAACCTGAACTTTCTTTGTTTCCGGTGCCGCCTGGACGATTTGCGGGGCTGGCTCTCCGCCTCCCGACAACATGACCATGCGAAATGCCAGCAACCCTGCCACCACCGCGACCGCCAGTACTAAGATTCGAGCGAATTTCATGACAAAAACCCAATGATCCTGTGCGCCGATGCGTTTCTTCAGCATAGAATGACGGGTAATTGGTCAAAACATGGTTAACCAGGAGTAGAAGTTTTTGGTTAATTTTCGTTAACTTTACTGAAAGCCTTCCGAATTGCCTTTCAATTTGCGAAAATCGAGACTTCATTCGCTTGATACATTGAAGCACATACGTGTTTCTAGGCGCAGAACGCGGATCACTTTTAAAGAAGTCAAAGTGGCAATCGGCAACTCGAGTGGGCCATCAGTGCTCGCTTTTAAGATTCCACCGGGTCAATCGCAGCTTGAAGAGCGAATCGTCAGATGGCGGCTTTTCCTACCGGCGGGCGAACAAGCTCGCCAAAAGGCATTGCTTTTCACGCGTCGCTAAGGAAAGGGATTTTCCGACACTGGCAGCGGCAAGACAATTGTCATGCCTGAAATCGGTATCCAGCGCCACGAGATCAATCAGCACTTCAAATATGTGATCGACTTCATCGCCGTCCGAATATTGATCGGCGAAACGCGTTTCCCACAGATTCTTATAAGGGCCGGGTAGAGACCCTTCTTTCTTAAGGTGAAAGTCTTTTCCGCCATCGCCACGATGCGGCCAGTGCCATTTCCGCCGGCTTCCCTGCCAAAACGCAGCGGCACTGTGCATCACTGTCTCATTGTCACTACAAACATAAGTGTCGAGTTCGTTCGACAGAGCAGCTGTGCGCGCCTTATTCGGTTGTGCAAATGCCTTGTTCTCGGAACAAATCAGCGTCCATACAGTTTTCACAAGGCGCGCAACCCAACTTTCTCCGTTTGGCATGTTCGTTACCAGCCGGCTTAGCGGCACTTGCCAAGACTGTTATACCCGATCGGGTGTTGCCTGGCTTGCGACATAGCAAGTCCGGCATCTCACGATTCGAACACATCGAGACTAAAGGGTCACGGCAGTAGGCGGACTGTCGTGCTTCCAATCGGGTATGTGTTTTCCTGAGAATGAGCTTGCAGCATCAACAAACCGCTTTTGATGCATTGAAGCGATCGTGACGCCTTTGTCCAATGGACCTAATAGGCCTGTGCGACCATTTTGAACCAGGAGGTCATCGGATAGACCTGCAACCCGGCAATCGCAATTGTAATGCCATATGGAATCCCGCTGCGCTGGTCATGCAGTTTCGCCAGCCATTCCTGACGCGCAAGCGTATCGGGGAGAACCACCATGTTCCTCATATAAAGGAGGCCAATGGTCAAAAACATGCCATAGAGAGAGGCAAGCAGGCTGAAAGCCATCAATTCCGGTGTAAATCCGATCCACAAGGATATTGCGGTCAGGAATTTTGCGTCGCCGCCGCCCATCCAACGGAAATACCAGCACACGAAGCAGAACGGGAATACCACGAGCGGCCCAAGCGCATGCATGCCCCAGGCTTCGAGCGGCAAACCTGTCGATAGCGAGAGAATTGCAAACCCGGCTATCAAAAGGATCGATACCCGGTTCTGGATCGTCATAGTCAGAAGATCAGACGCCCCGCCGAATGCGACGAGCATTGGAAACACGACAAGAAGTGCTGCTTCTAACATTGGGAACCCAACCACTTTTTCTAACGAGCCGACTATAGGAAAGACGGGTTAACGAAAGACAGACAGGTAAAAAAAAACGGGCAGTGATCTGCCCGTTTTCTTTGCAGCGCCGTTGCCGACGCTGCAATGCCAGCCGACTTACTTGACGGAATCGTCGAGCTTGGTCGCGATGGTGCTGAAAACGCTCGTCAGCGACGTACCTGCCAGAGAAACGGCAGCGATGATGACGATGGACAGCAGGCCAGCGATCAGGCCGTATTCGATTGCAGTTGCGCCAGATTCGTCTTTAGCGAAACGGTTCATAAGAGATTTCATGTTTTTGCTCCAAGTACCACTGAGTTGACAGCTTCAAGTTCGCCGGATCTTTTTTTAGTCCGTTCGAACATGAACTCACCCTAGGACAGAGAGCTTTCCAACCAGTTAAAGTGATCAAATGATTCCGGGCTAGTCGTGATTAGTTTAACTATAGTTAAAAAATGGTATAGATAAAAAACAGTTAACCGATCCAAAAGCACCAAGTAAAAACATAAACCTTTCTTAATTTTTATTTCTTCATCGACTTCTCGATATCTCCTCAGCTTCCAAAAAGCGCTTTTTGCAGAATATTATCGTTCTCATTATAATATATACTTTCAAATGCGCCCAAATCTCGGGCACTGCACCGCTCAAGATGCAACTCTTTCGGAACCATTTCGAAATTCAACTCAAAACAATTCGAAGCGCAAAAGCATTCCGATGCGCGCCGGTGTCAATTCTAATTTTCATCGCGTTAGCAGATCGTTCACCACGTTTGCGGCATGATCTCGAAAGAAATGACACTAATGGAGTATTCATAAGCATGTTTATGAACCTAATCAGATGGACTGGCGTGCTTGTGTTTGCAGTTCAAACAAGCATAGTGATGGCTCAAGATGGACCGGTGATGGTTACAGTAGACCGTGCCAAGATCTTCCGTATTGATGATGGCGCTTCTGCCGTTATCGTCGGAAATCCGTTCATCGCGGATGTTTCCATGTTTGACGACAATACGGTCGTGATCACCGGTAAGAGTTACGGCTCGACAAATCTCGTCATCCTGGACAAGGACAGCAAACCGATCGTCGACGAAGTTATCACGGTCCGTGCAGCGGAAGACGACGTCGTGGCCGTTTACCGCAATGCCGTTCGCTCATCCATGTCCTGCAGCCCGAACTGCGAACCGACAGTACGTCTCGGCGACGGCGTCGAAGCCTTCAACGAAGTCGCAGAACAGGCGAACTCCAGAAACTCCCTGGCCGCTGCCGCAGCAGGAGCCAACTAACCGTACTATGAAATGAGAGAACGATGAGTGGCAGAAGCTATTACCGCCGATTAATAGGCCGCAGGATACTCAGATCCTTTGTGAAGGATCGTGAAGGCGTTACTGCGGTCGAGTTTTCGATGATCGCTCTGCCATTCTTCATCATCGTTTTTGGGATCATGGAAATCGGGATCGCGATGTTCGTCAATCGCATGGTCGACAATTCCGTGATCAGCGCCTCCCGGCTTATCAGGACCGGTCAGCACGGCGGCATCTCGACAGTTGCCGAGTTTAAAGATGTCATTTGCGGTTACATGCCGTCCTTTATGTGTGACACCGACAGACTCACGGTCGATGTACAGCGGGTGGACGATTTTGCCGACGCGGCAGCGCAAGCCAGCCCGTATGACGAAGACGGCAATCTGAAGGACAATGACGACGACAATCTTTCCACGGGTGGCGCCGGGGACATAATGGTCGTCAAGGTCCTTTACCGATGGCCGATGATGACATCCGCTCTCAATCTTGCGCTCAATGACAACGGCACCGAACGCTATCTCACGTCAACAATGGTGTTCCGCAATGAACCCTGGGAATGATACCTGGAGACCGTCAATGACCACGAACAACACTCCTATTCGTGCCTTGAAAAGACTCCGCAGGGATGAAGATGGCGTATCCGCTGTAGAATTTGCGATGATCCTGCCGTTCATGTTCCTGCTTCTCATTGGCATGACGGAACTGGCCGAGGCCCTGAACCAGGACCGGAAAGTCAGCCGAATTGCCAACGCGATTGCCGACTTGGTGGCCCAGGAAGAAGCGGTTGAACGCAACGACCTCAACGATTTGCTCGATATCGGGGCGGAAATTCTCGCGCCCTATCCTGCCGATAATCTGCAGGTCATCGTTGCAAGCATAACATTCGATGAAGACGGCAACGCATCCGTTGACTGGAGCCGGGACTCAGCGGAATCAGCTCCCTGGACCGCGGGTGATGCTCCTCCAATTGCATTGCCAGCATCTGTCGCCGTTCCGAATACATCGGTTGTCGTCGGTCAGACGAACCTGACCTACACACCAAGTTTCACTGGTGTGTTCACGAATATGTTCGACTGGAGCCCCTCCGCTCTCGAACTGAGCGATACCTACTATCTGTCGCCACGGATCACGGGAACCGTCACCTGCGGCAACTGCTGAGTTCCGCGTAGGAACAGAATAATTACTCTCCCGTATTTGTATCGTCGCACAATCCGGGTACCCTCCTGAAATGCTGCATTGCAATATTGATTGTTCAGGTGGGACCCGTAACCGATGGCGACTAACAAGACTTACGACCAGATAGAAGTAGGCGATTCGGCGGAAATCGTGCGCGAATGCTCCAGCAATGACCTGCTGGTGTTCGCGCACGCATCGGGAAACCACAATCCAATTCATCTACCCGATACTGATTGGACCGGCGACGGCCAGGTCGACAAACCGGTGGCTCCAGCCATGTGGGTCGGCGGACTGGCATCAGCGGTACTCGGCAATATCCTCCCGGGGCCCGGGACCGTCTACAAGTCGCAGTCTTTCCGGTTTCTCGGCGCAGCTGCCGTCGGCGACCAGTTGCATGTCAGGGTGACTGCGACAGAAAAACAGCCGGACAATGTGATTGTCTTCGACCTCACGGTCACGCGGGGAGACGGCGTGCGGCTTGTCGAAGGCGTTGCCGAAGTGAAAGCACCGACCGAGAGCATCGAGTTCGATTCCAGCAATATCCCAGCTTTGCTTGTTCAACGGCACAGACATTTCAACAGAATGATCGAGCTGGCAAAGACTTTACCCGCACTACCGACTGCCGTTGCAGCGCCTGACGATCCCAATTCTCTCGAAGGCGCTTTGTTGGCCGCACGCGAGGGATTGATCCATCCGGTTCTGATCGGTGCGAAAGACCGTATTGAAGGTGCTGCCAAAGAACTGGACGAAGATATCAGCGCCTTCGAACTGATCGATATCGAAGACGAGATGGAAGCAGCCGGCCGCGCTGTCGCGATGGTGCATGAAGGCAAGGTCAAGGCGGTCATGAAAGGGCATTTGCACACGGACCACCTTCTGCATCACGTCGTCAAAAGAGACGGCGGATTACGCACAAAGCGACGTATCAGCCACGTATTCGTCATGGATATCCCCGGGCGCAAAACACCGGTTCTGATTTCAGACGCAGCTATCAACATCACGCCTGACCTCAATACCAAGGTCGACATCACGCAAAATGCCATCGAAGCGGCCTTGTCACTCGGCCTCGAAACACCGCGAGTTGGCATTCTGTCGGCAATCGAGACCGTCAATCCGGCGATCCCGTCCAGTCTTGATGCAGCTGTGCTGTCCAAAATGGCCGAAAGGGGACAGATTACCGGCGCGATTGTCGATGGTCCCCTGGCGATGGATAACGCCATTGATGTCCAGGCGGCACGTACGAAGGGCATAACGTCGCTTGTGGCCGGCCACGCGGAAGTGCTGATTGTTCCCAATCTGGAATCGGGAAACATGCTGGCAAAGGAACTCACCTTCATCGCTCACGCCGAAGCAGCCGGTCTGGTGATCGGAGCAAAGGTCCCGGTCATGCTGACGAGCCGCGCTGACGACGGCCGCGCCCGCCTGGCGTCCTGCGCGCTCGCACTGCTCTACATGCACTGGCAAGCGAACGGTTCTCCGGCAGGCATCCTGGACCGGGAGGCTAAATGAACATGGCTTCGGTCATTCTTGTCCTCAACACCGGTTCTTCTTCCATCAAATTTTCGCTTTACGACGGCACTAAAATTCAACTGACGGGACAGATTTCCGGTCTCGGGGCTGTTCCGACGATCGATCTCAAATCGCACATTTCTTCTACGCATATGGAGCGCCCACTCACTCCAAAAGAGGGGCAGGATCATCGCGCTGCGATCGCCGCCCTTTTGCGCGTCCTGGAAGAGGAACTTGACGGCTGCCACGTCGATGCCGTTGGGCATCGCGTTGTCCACGGCGGGACAAAATACACCGGCCCGGTGCGTATAACCGACGAGGTTCTCAATGAATTGGCAAGGCTTGAGCCGCTCGCACCGCTGCACCAGCCGCACAATCTCGCCGGGATCAGAGCGGCGCGTACGGCGTTTCCAGGTGCCTCGCAAACGGCCTGTTTCGACACATCCTTTCACCGTAATCATCCCTGGGTGAATGATACATTCGCCTTGCCCCGCAACCTTTATGATGAAGGCGTTCGGCGTTACGGCTTTCACGGCCTGTCTTACGAATATATCTGCGATTACCTCAAGGTTTCAGCACCTGATGTTTACGCGGGCAAGGTCATTGTCGCGCATCTGGGCAACGGCGCGTCCATGTGTGCTATTCGCGACGGCCAGAGCATCGGCTCAACGATGGGCTTCACCGCGCTCGACGGTCTGCCCATGGGGACACGATGCGGCCAGCTCGATCCGGGCGCCGTTTTGTATCTGCTCACCACCAAAGGCATGACGGCAGATGAAGTCTCGGATCTTCTCTACAAGGAATCCGGTCTCAAGGGCCTGTCAGGCATGACGCAGGACATGCGGACGCTGACGTTGAGCGACGACCCGAAGGCCGCGCAGGCGATCGACTATTATGTTTTCCGCGCCCGGCGGGAACTGGGCGCCATGGCCGCTGTCCTGAGCGGTGTGGACACATTCGTGTTCACAGGTGGCATCGGTGAAAACGCGGCAGGCATCAGGTCCAGGATTTGCGCAAGTCAGCACTGGCTCGGAATGGAGATTGACGAAAACAAGAATATCGCGAACGCGGTAGATATTTCGACGGAGACTTCCCGCATGAATGTCCTGGTCATACCGACAAACGAAGAGGAAATGATCCGCCGTCATACCGAAAACCTGATGTGATCTCAGGTTTTCGGTTGCGAACGTCTATTGCGCGTTCGGCTCAAGAAGCTTTGCAAAGTCGTCTTCGAACGTCCGGAGCACCGGACGATAATCCGCATGAACGACCGGTTCAAATCCACCGGGCAGATCCGGCTCGATGGCAAGGTACGCATCGGGAGACTCCCGCCGCAGATCCATCAATCCGGCACGTAGCCTCCGCTTGAGCGCGTCCGGCAGATCCTTTGAAATGCTGTGGGCCGAGTAAGGTATCGGCGGTGAGCGCCAGACGATTTCCAGATCCTTGAAGCCCTTGCTGCCCGAAACGTAATAGTCGTTCAAGGTGCCAGCCGTGAAGCCGTTCTTGGCTTCGCCGGCAAGACTTGACCAAGCCAGAGTAGCCTGCACGCGCCCATCCAGCAGCGCCCGCAAACCGTCGACCGGATTCTGCACCTCGACCAGTGTCTGAAAATGGTTGCGCGCGTCAATGCCGTCGGCAGCAAGGTTTGCAATCGGGACACGGTATGCTGCAACGGCTTGGCTGTTGCCAACGGCAAGCCGCGTTCCTTTAAGGTCTTCAAGGGACGTATTCGCATCGCCCCTCTTGCTGACAAGAATTGCGTAAAAACGGGCAGGAAAGTCATCCGGTCCTGCTGTGACCAACGGTTCGACACATTGGCAGAGCCTGTGTGCGGCGGCGTAAGCGGACGGCGACAGCCTGACATAGTCGATACGACCGTTCACAATGCCTTCAACAGCTTCGCCAAGCGTATCAAGCAAAAACAGGTCGACAGGCAGGTCGGCGATTTCCTCAAGAGCGAGGCGGAAAGGTTCCACACGATCGCGAGCTGTTTCATCTCCTGCCACAATAACGCCGAGGCGCAACCGGTCAGGCATGGTCTCTTGATCTGCAGCATTGGCAGAAACAACGAGAGGGAGCAGCAAGAGAATCACGAAGGCCGCTTTAATGCACTCAAACAAGAAAGCCACGGTCCTGTCATAACTATCTGATAAATTTGAAAAAATCATTTTTCGCCCGAAAGTTCACCTGCCCCGAATATTGGACTAATTTATGCAGAATTCTATCACGACGGTCGTCTTCGATATAGGGAATGTCCTCATCGAATGGAATCCCGAAATTCTCTATAGACAGCTCATTCCCGATCCGCGTGAACGTAAGATGTTCCTGGATACCGTCTGCACCGCTGACTGGAACCTGCAGCAAGACCTTGGACGATCCTGGAAAGAGGGTATTGAGGCATTGACCGGGCAGTTTCCGGATAAAGCGGATCTTATCGCCGCCTATTCGGAACGTTGGCATGACATGGTCCCCGGCGAAGTTCCAGGAACACGGCAACTACTGTCTGAACTCGCATCGAAGGGCATTCCGCTCTATGCGGTTACCAATTTTTCTGCCGAGAAGTTCGTGGAAGCCCAGGATCGCTTTCCTTTTCTGAAGACGAGCTTTCGCGACACTGTTGTCTCAGCGCACGAAAGGCTCATCAAACCGGATCCGAAGATTTATGAGGTTCTTTTCAAACGCAATGATTTGAAACCACAAGATTGCCTGTTCATCGACGATTCGAAGGCCAATGTGGAAGCTGCCCGATCGGTGGGCATGTCAGCGCACCATTTCCGGTCTGCCGCCGGGCTCGAAGAGGACCTCAAAGGGTTGAAACTTCTCTGAAACCCGTTGGGGGAAAGGCATATTTCGAGAAGACTTGCCCGGTTGATTGACAGAGCGTTCGGCAATACGGCCGAAGGATAAGATGATCCGGGAACCTGCGCTTTCAGATCCGGCCGGTTCAGCCGGCATAGCCTTCGAGCACATTGACACAATTTGTGCCTAGCGCATCGATTGCATAGCCGCCTTCCAGCACGAACAAAGTCGGGACGTTTAGCTTCGCAAGTCGTTGGCCAAGGAGAAAATAGTCGTCGCTCTTGAACCGGAAACCCGAAATCGGGTCTTGCTCGAAACAATCAAGGCCCAACGAAACAATCATGACGTCCGGCTTGTAGACCAGCAACCAACGGCAAGCTTCCTCCAGAGCGCCGGTATAGCCGTCCCAGTCCGTTCCAAGCGGAAGAGGCCAGTTGCGCGTGAAGCCTGTGCCCGCGTGCTCACCGGTTTCGTCTGCAAAGCCGAGAAAATAAGGGAACTCGATTTTGGGATCAGCGTGGATTGACAGGAACAGCACATCGGGCCGGTCGTAAAACAGGGCCTGCGTTCCGTTGCCGTGATGATAATCGACATCGAGTATGGCAATCCGGTTCAAACCGTTGTCGCGCAGATACTGCGCGGCGACCGCGGCATTGTTGAAAAAACAATAGCCGCCGAAGAAATCGAAACCGGCGTGGTGCCCGGGTGGCCGGCACAGGGCGAACGCGGACGTGTCGCCGTCCAAAAGAAGCTTGGCTGCCGTCAGCGCGGTCTCGGCCGATGCGCGCGCCGCCTTGAAAGTATGTTCGCCAAGCGGCGTGCCGGCATCCATGGAGTATCTGCCAAGGAGGCCGTCAATGTGGTCGATCTCAACATCCTGACGCAAGCTGCGGATCGGCCACACGAAGGGAAATGCTTCCTTGCTGCGACCCGCGTCAGTCCATCGGCTCCAGAAGCTTTCCAGAAAGGAAACATAGTGAGGCGCATGAACCCGATGGATCGGGCGCACCGGGAAGTCTTCCGGTACGATCACGTCACCGACGTTACGCTCCTTGACCGATTTCAGAACAAATTCGGCGCGGCTCGGGATTTCAACAGCAGGCTTTAGCTCGCCATCGGATATTTCCTGGGCAGGGGCATGCGCGAGCTGGAGGTCAGAAAAAACCGTTTTCACAATCTGCCTCCTTTGCCTTCATGGTTCGTGCATCTCCACCTTGAGAGGTACTACTGTAGCCCAAATCAGGAAAAACGGAATTCCGTAACGTGGCTATATGTTTGTGTCGGTTGTAGCAGAACAGGAGTAAATTCTTTCTGATTGATGCTGTCCGGCCAGCGCTGTGCCTCCAGGCACAACCCCGCGTGGGCACCATACGTGCGTCCCGACAGGCCTGGTACCGGTATGTCCAACCGCGCGGCATCATAGAGCTGCAGTCCGGGTTCCGTCGTCCACACCTCCATGCGCCGCTCACCAGCAGGATCCTCCAGTGCGGCAGCGAACTCGGCGGTTTGTCTCGGGGCGTCAGACAGGCAGAAATTATGATCGTAGTGGACCGCGACCTCGCCAGGCTTCGACCGCACTTTTCTGCCATCGCGAAAATCAAACGGTGTCCACTCAACCCGGCGAACTTCACCTGTCGGAATAAGCGTCTCATCGACCGGCAGGTATGTTTCGGCGGCTATTTCCAGATTGTGATCGAGAATGTCCTTGCCGCCATTCAGATTGAAATAACTGTGCTGTGTCAGGTTCACCGGGGTCACATGGTCCGTTGTCGCCGTGATCTTGACCCGGAGCGCGCCAGCTCCGGTCAACGTGTAGCGAACGAGAGCCTCGACGCGCCCTGGATAGCCCATGTCGGTGTCTTCGGACACAATCTTCAACAGCGCACTCGCCTTGTCGCTTTGTTCCAGCTCCCAGTTCCGGTGGGAAAAGCCGGCGACACCACCGTGAAGATGATGCACGCCGTTGTTGCGATCGAGTTGATAGCTTTGTCCATCAACGATCATCTTCCCGTGCGCGATCCGATTGGCGCAGCGCCCGGCGATCACACCGAAATAGGGCGAGTGGTCGAGATAACTCTGAAGGTCTTCAAACCCGAGGACGACGGATTGGCCATCGACTTTCAGATCGCGGATGATCGCGCCGTAGGTCAGGATGGACGCTTCCAGCGTGCCTTTCTTCAAGGTGACTTCCCGAACGGGTGTTCCATCCGGAAGTGTGCCGAATTCACTGATCATGTTCATTCCCGCTGGTTCGTGCGCGACGATGGGCCATCAGTCCCTTATCCGGCAAAATTACCACCTCAAATCGTCTGATTGTATTCCCCGACTTCCGGGTTTTCGCGCAACACGCCATCGACCGCCTTGAACATCTCGTGCAGTCTCTCTTCAGAAGCAGGGCTTTCGACAACGACAACCAGTTCCGGCTTGTTCGAAGAGGCCCTGACGAGCCCCCAGGTACCATCATCAGTTACGACCCGAACGCCGTTGACAGTGATCAGGTCCGTGATTGCCCGGCCGGCAATCGGTTCGCCGCCGTCTTTCATCTGCCGGAACTTCGAGACGACCCGTTCGACGACATCGTACTTGATTTCGTCGGCGCATTTTGGCGACATAGTCGGAGACCCCCAGGTCTTGGGAAGGTCCCGCCGAAGGTCCGCCATGGTCTTTCCGGGGTTTCGGTCAAGCATATCGAGAATGGCGATCGCCGAGACCAGACCGTCGTCGTACCCCCGCCCGATCGGTGCGTTGAAGAAATAGTGGCCTGACTTTTCAAACCCGACAATTGCCTCAAGCTCGTTGACACGACGCTTTATGTAGGAATGGCCCGTTTTGAAGTAGTCAGTCCTTGCGCCATTGGCCTTCAGAACCGGGTCGGTGTTGAAAAGACCGGTCGACTTCACATCAACAACAAACTGGCTGCCCGGATGGAGAGCCGAGATGTCGCGTGCGAGCATGACGCCGACCTTGTCGGCAAATATCTCTTCGCCCTCATTATCGACAACGCCACAACGATCACCGTCACCGTCGAAGCCCAGTCCGACTTCGGCGCCGCTTTCCAGAACCTGGTCCCGCAGCGCATGAAGCATCTTCATGTCTTCCGGGTTCGGGTTGTAGCGCGGAAACGTGTGATCGAGTTCGGCGTCGAGCGGTATGACGTCTGCGCCCAGCGCTTCCAAAATTTTCGGGGCAAATGCGCCTGCCGTGCCGTTGCCGCAAGCAGCCACCACCTTAATCGGGCGTTTCAGTTTCGGCCGGTCCGTGAGATCCTTGATGTACACATCCGGGAAGCCGTCGACAAACCGGTAGCTGCCACCGCCTCTCAGGTCGAAAGCCGCCTCCAGAACAATTTCCTTCAGGCGACCCATTTCATCGGGTCCGAAGGTCATCGGCCGGTCGATACCCATCTTCACACCGGTCCAGCCATTGTCGTTATGCGACGCGGTGATCATTGCCACCGCTGGTACATCCAGCGCGAATTGCGCGAAATAGGCCATCGGTGACAGTGCCAATCCGATGTCGTGTACATTGACACCCGATGCCAGCAAGCCATTCACGACCGCCATTTTGATAGAGGCGGAATAGCCGCGGAAGTCATGCCCGACGGCAATGTCTGGCCGTATACCACGCTCATGCATGAGCGTGCCGACACCCATTCCGAGCGCCTGCATGCCCATCAGGTTGATCTCTTCCTCGAAGAGCCAGCGCGCGTCATATTCCCGGAACCCGGTTGGTTTCACCATCGGCAGGGATTCATATTCAAGCGTGTTGGGCGGCAAGCTCGGGTGTGGTTTTGGAAACATCAAATCCTCTTGGTGTGCGAAAGAGATGACTGGACGCGAAACCGGGAACTGCGCTGAAGATCATTGAACAAGTACAAGCGTGCCGCTCGATATGTCAAACCGCTTCAACTGGCTGAGCGCCGACATGCCGAGAAGCGGAACGCCGAGGCTTTCGTCTCCCAGAACAATCGCGTCAACGTTTCTGAAGCGGATCGCGCCAATGCGGAGCTTGTCGATAACCGCTCTTGCGCCGTAAACAGTTCCGTTTGCCGTGCCGATGGGGTGCTTGAAGTCCGACGGAGACAGAAAAATGCCGATATCCCGGGCGACCGATTTCGGAAGTGCGGTCACGGTTGCCCCCGTGTCAACAAGCATATCGAGCGCGCGCCCATTCACATAGGCATCGGCCACATAGTGTCCCCGGCGATCGACGGAAATCCTGTGCTTTCTGGGTCCCGAAGTTACTTCCTCGTCGGCCTCAGCATGGTCCTGCCGGTCCATTGAATTCAGGCGTGCTTCGACAAGGCTCGGCACGATAGGTGCCAGGCCGATCAGAACCAGCAGAATGATGACATACCGCAACATGGTGCTTTCCGGGCATTTCAACAGGCCTGACCGGGGTAACACAGTTTCCTTAGCGGGCTGTAAAGCCAATTCAGACGATTTGATCTGCAAGGCGAGCGATATCGTCCTTTCCAGGTGCGCTTGACTGCGCTCCGGTCGCCATACACGCCAACGTACCTGCAGCGACGCCTTCTTTCAAAGCACGCTCAAACGGTTTTCCCTTGTCCAGGGATGCCGCCAAAGCACCGCAAAACGCGTCCCCTGCCCCGGTCGTGTCAACCGCGTTGATACTGGGTGCCTCACAGCGAAATCTGTCCCCACCCCGACCGGCGAGAACGCCTTTTGATCCTAGCGTGACAACGACGGATCGTGACGACGTTGCAAAATTCGCGATGAACGTGTCGGGATCAGCTGAAACACCGGCACGCCCGGCTATCTCCGCCGCCTCACTTTCATTGACAATGAGCGTATCAATCGCATCGAGACAGGATAGAAAATCGTCCTCCGGCACCGGTGCTGGGTTCCAGATGACCTTCGCGCCCACCTCTTTGGCCCTGGCGACCGCCAGCTGCATCTGCGCCAACGGAACCTCGCCCTGAAGCAAAAGGGTGCCTCCGGCTGCCAGGATCGGCTCGACCCATTCAGCCTCAACGCGGGCGTTCGCACCACTGGCAACGATGATCTGGTTTTCGCCGGCTGCGTCTATTCCAATAAGGGCGAGCCCCGTTGCGCCTGGCAACTTGCGAACGCCGGCAAGATCGACGCCCGCATGTTGCATGTTCGCGACCGCCAGTGCTCCAAAGGCATCCTGTCCAACCGCACCGACCATGGTGACAGACGCGCCCGCCCTTTTGGCGGCAAGTGCCTGGTTTGCCCCCTTGCCGCCCGGAAAGGTCTGGTGATCGGGCCCGCTGACGGTTTCTCCGGCCGCCGGCAATCGTCGAACGACGACGACAAGATCAAGATTGATGGAACCGAAGACCGTGATCATGAGGCCGGAACTGCCTACTTGGTGCCGTACATCCTGTCGCCCGCATCGCCGAGACCGGGAACAATGTATCCCTTTTCATTCAGCTTCTCGTCGATTGCAGCGGTGTAAATCGGGACATCAGGATGCATTTCATTGAACTTCGCCACGCCTTCAGGGGCTGCCAGCAAGCAGAGAAAACGCAGGTTGTTCGCGCCGCGTTCCTTGAGTTTCTGGACGGCAGCGATTGCGGAATTTGCGGTCGCGAGCATCGGGTCAACCACGATTACGAGCCGCTCATTGAGGTCTTCCGGCGCTTTGAAGTAGTACTCGACCGGGTGAAGCGTTTCAGGGTCGCGATAAAGACCGATGTGAGCGACACGTGCGGACGGCACAAGTTCCAGCATGCCTTCCAGAAGTCCGTTACCAGCGCGTAGAACCGAGGCAAAGACAAGTTTCTTGCCCGCAAGCATCGGCGCTTGCATTTCGGCCAGCGGCGTTTCGATCGTCTGGCGGACGATCGGCAGATCACGTGTCACCTCATAACAGAGCAACGTCGAGATTTCGCGCAGCAGCCGGCGGAAACCCTGTGTGGATGTTCCTTTGTCGCGCATGATGGTCAGCTTGTGCTGAACCAGCGGATGACTGATGACATTGGCTCCGGACATAGAAGCAGACCTTTCGTAACATTTGCAGCAGCCATTTGTTATTCAAGCAATTGATGTCAAATGGCTTTCTGACTTTTCTTTTTCCTTTTGGCCGCCGCAAGCGGCGGCCAGCAGTGGCCCCGTTTGGGTGACTTGGGCGGGTATCGGATCGCGGTTGGACGGCTACCCCTCATTAAGTGTTCTTACCTTGGTAGCACGAGGAAAGAAAACACAAAAAGCGGCAAAAAGGACTCGGCGCTCTAGCTGTGAAAAGCCGAAGCCCTCCGGAAAGCATGAAATGCCTTCAGGTGCGCGGGAACCTACAGCAGCTGGCAATCACTAAAGTGAAGTGAGGCAAGGAATTCAACGACGCCAAAGAGGCGTATTGCTGGGCAGAGTGTCTAGGCACCAACCTCCAAAACACGCCTTCTCCCGCCGATTGTGAGGTTTGGCTGCCGCGATTGGCGGCTGGCTTGGACGGCGTATGCCGTATTCGTAACGGGCCTTGCAATTGTCGAAGAACCGGCGCTCTGTGCAGACATTTTTCTTCTTCGATCCATCACCCTGGCCACGATCCACTCGCCAAGCCCCCAGTTTAGGAAGAACGTCGCGACAATCGTGACGGCGTACTGGAGCTTTATAAGATCGAAACCCCAGTCACCCGATCCTGCAATCGCGCCAGACGCCAGTAAAAGGCGTGCGGTCACGACCATCGCCAGAAAGGAATAGCTGCGAATGCACCAGGCAATGTGCCGTTCCAGGTCACCGGATATGATCGTCTGTACAGCAACAAAAGTTGCCAGGCACCAGCCGGCGGCGCCCGCCGAATAGGCAATGCTGGTCAGAAGCATGTCGTGGTGAAGGCTCCAGGCCAGCGGGATGGCCGTCGTCGATGCGATGATAGCGGAAACCGCGTAAGTCTTGCCGAGTACTGCGTGCCAGCGCGACTTGACCCCGCGCAGGATCATCAGAAACTGAACAGCGCCGCTGACCATAGCGACGGTTCCTGCAATACCATGCGCAAAGAACGGCAGTTTCGGGTGCGCTGCCGCCATCTTTAGGAACATGGAAGTTTCATAGACCAGCGGAAAGGAATCCCGGACTTGCGCGCCGAATTGCCACGCGATGTAGAAGATCATTTTCCAGGCCATGAAGGCTGCAAAAACCAGACAGAAAAGCAGCAACAAGATGGCCATGACCCGCAAGATGAATTGCCGGCAGGCCACGCTTTGCCACTTGAGTGCGCAGTTTTCAGTGAAGCCGATCAACACGGGTCGCATCAGAATTTCCTCGTCGGTGTTCTATGCGGCAGACAATTCGCCGCCCTTGAGGTCAATCTGAGCGATAACGGGCCCGTTACCCTGTGATGTGGGACACTCCACAAGCGCCGAAATTCAAACGCGCTTCTTCTCAAAGAAGAAATACCCAGGAAACCGAAAGCGCCTGCGAGTTTTCATGACGTTGGGAACGCTTACTGAAGAGCAAGCAGATCTGGGTCAAAGCAGATCTTGCGGAGGGCAGCTGCTGACCGACACATCTTGCTGCATTGGAAGCGGTTGCTGCGTCACACAGCAGTTCGACGGAAACCCGTTGTCTTGGGCAGCGTTTCCCCTTTGGCCGGGGTCATGGCACGAACTTTAAAGCTTCAGGACCTACGCCCCGAACGGCAACCAAAAAACAGCCACCGGATTGAGATAGCGCCCGAGTTTGGCGGTCTCATTGCCTGATTTTTCCAAAATCCGGTTTCCTGCCCGGCTGGTGCCGCCCTCCAGGATGCAGGTCAGGGGCAGTTGTTCGGCCGGAACTTCCAGTTCCCGGCGCAACAGCTCTGCAAGCTTGTCTGTAAGCGCACTGGTGATCGCACGAATTTCGATCATCCGGTCGCGCACACCGGCTTCCGTCGGCGCCTCGGGCCCGTCCTTGATCTTCAGAACGCCGGTCTGCACAAACAAGGCGGCGTGCGCATCATCGGCCGGGGCGGTCAGGAGATCGAGATCACTGACCTCAAGTCCGGCCCATGCAAACGGTTCGACCAGGGAATAGACCATTTCTTGCGCTGCCATGTGGAACGGAAAGACGGAAGCAGGTTCGCCATCCTGCAATGACGAATGCAGGAAACTGTCGCCGAGCGTGATGTCTTCTAACGCAGCACCTCCCTGCCATACCGGTGCGAGCGCTTCCAACAGTTTGTCGAGCAGTTTTTCCGCACTGACCGCGTTCTCGTCTTCCCGCGCCATTTGGACCATGAGCAGGCCGGGGCGCGTGAAATACCCTTCTGAAAACATGTCCGAGCGCAACGCCAGCGCTTCACCCAGACGCTTGAGATGCTGCTGCATGGCTTCCAGGAGGTCCGCATCATCCTGCAGATCCCATTGCAGACCGGAGGCGAGTTCATCCTTTTCCATCCGGATCAGGGTTTCCGCGTCGACACGGTAGGGGTCCGTCATTTCGCTGGAAAAGGAGCCGGACGCAAACATGTGAAACGCAGCCAGCGCCGATGCCTTTTTGCCCGAGACCCTGGTTTCGGTCATCTGGTCTTCATAGACCCAGTCAAGCGGATGCATGGTTTTCATGTAAGCGCTGAGGAAAGCGAGATCCGCAGCAGCGGTCAGCATTTCCCCGGCGTTTTCGTACGCCCGTGCATTGACAAGTGCCGCCCACCGGTCAATGCCACCGGCTTCAAAGTCGCGCCAGACGCCATAAGGCGGGATATGAAAATCAGGATAATTTTCCTTGGTCGTTTCCAGGACCGTCAGAAGCGTATCGCCGAGTTTCGACATGTCCACCTGGACATGCTTGAGACCGCTGCCGATCGCTTGCCGGAGGAGATCGTCAGACCTGCGCCGGATTTCCTGCGGCTTGAACAGTGCCAGTTTCGAATTCAGGGGTTCCATCCCGAAACACCTCCGTCAGCTGTCGCCGTCCTGGCGGTTCGCGCTGTCCAGTCTTACCAAAAGCCGCTTCTTGGTGGCCGTGTCGCAAAATGCGGCCTCTATGGCCGTTCTTGTAACCGCCATCTGGTCTTCAAAGGACCAGCCGAACGTATCGGCGACAGAAGTGTATTCCTTGCCGAGCGTTGTGCCGAAATAGGGAGGATCGTCCGAGTTCAGCGTGATCTTGACCCCTTCCTTGCGCAGGATATTGACCGGGTGAAAACGGAGGTGGGAGTAGACACCGAGAGCGACATTCGACCCCGGGCAAACTTCCAGCACGATTTCCTCATCGACAAGGCGCGCGACGAGATCACGGTCTTCGATCGCGCGAACACCATGGCCAATGCGCTTGACACGCAGGAATTCCATTGCCGCAATAACGCTATCAGGTCCGCCGAACTCTCCGGCGTGCGCGGTGGTTCCAAGACCCGCGTCAGCAGCGATGCGGAATGCCCTGGAAAAATTGGCGGGATGTCCTGATCTTTCATCGCCGGCAAGGCCGAAGCCGGTAACCAGGGGATGCGGATTGGCAACCACTTCCTTGACGACCCGCTCCACCGAAGCCGATCCGAAATGACGGATACCGATAGCGATCATCCGGCCTTCAATCGCCGTTTCGGTCTTTGCCCTTTCAATTCCGGCTGCCAGACCCTCGACATAGGACCGGTAGGACAGACCGGCGGCCTGCGCATGGTCCGGGGATATCGTGATCTCGCCGTAGATGGCGCCTTCGGCCGCCATCATCCGGAAGTAGGTCTCTGCAAGAAGCGCGTAGTCCGCCGGAACCTTGAAGACGGAACTTGCAACATCATAAGCCTTCAGGAAGCTGGTGAAATCCGACCAGACATATTTGCCCTTTGAGTCGATGACCTCGGAGACGTCGACACCATGTCGGCCGGCAAGACGTTTGACCAGGTTTGTTGGAGCTGCGCCTTCAATATGGCAATGCAGTTCCGCCTTTGGGACATTCACGTTCTGATTCATTTCAGGCGGGACCTGCCAAACTGTTTAGTGAAGGGACGAACACCCGTTGCCACGTTAAAGAAAACTCGCACCATGGGGACCTTGCGCGATACCGAGATGCTCCGCAACACTCTCACCGATATCTGCATAGGTTTTACGTCCGCCAACCCCCCTTCCCGACAATCCGGGTCCTGTTGCAATGACCGGAACATTCTCGCGCGTGTGGTCCGTACCCTTCCAGGTGGGATCGCAGCCGTGGTCAGCGGTCAGGATCAACAGGTCTCCGGGCCGCATCCTGTCGATCATTTCAGGAAGCCGCCGGTCGAAATGCTCAAGCGCTGCCGCGTAGCCCGGCACATCCCTGCGGTGACCGTAGAGCGAGTCGAAATCGATGAAGTTCGAAAATACCATGTCGCCGTCACCGGCCATCTCCATCGCTTCTAGCGTCTTGTCGAACAGCTGGTCGTTGCCTGCTCCCTTCAGCACTTTCGCAACTCCCTGGTGCGCAAAAATGTCTGATATCTTGCCAACACCTATCACAGTGCGCCCGTCCGAACTCAGACGGTCCAGCAAGGTCGGCTCCGGCGGCAGGACCGAGTAGTCGCGGCGATTGGCGGTTCGCTCGAATGTCTGCGAAGTCTCACCCAGAAACGGGCGCGCGATCACACGGCCGATGTTGTATGGGTCGGCAAACTCCCTTGTAGTTTCGCAAAGCTTCAGCAGCCGTTCCAGGCCGAAGTGCTCTTCGTGGGCTGCGATCTGGATCACGGAATCCGCGGATGTGTAGAAAATCGGTTTTCCCGTTTCAACATGGGCCTCACCAAGTTCTGCGATGATCTCGGTGCCAGAGGCATGTTTGTTTCCAAGGACACCGTCCAGGCCTGCGGCTTCACTGATCTTGCTGATAAGCTCTGCCGGAAAAGCGGGGATCTCCGAAGGGAAATAGCCCCAGTCGAAGCGAACCGGAACACCGGCAATTTCCCAGTGGCCTGAAGGTGTATCCTTGCCGTTGGAAACTTCCACCGCATAGCCCCACAGGCCTTGCGGGTCGCCGGCAAAATCAAGCCCGGGGATCGTCTTGCCGGTGGAAAGACGGCCCGCAGCTCCCAAACCCAGGCGATCCATGTTTGGCACCTGAAGCAGCCCGCTCCGCAAGCCGTCCCGGTCGCCTTTACCCTGTGCGCAATGCTCGGCAATATGGCCGAGCGTATCGGACCCGGCATCGCCGAACGCCTCTGCATCCGCAGCGCCTCCGATACCGAAACTGTCGAGCACGCACAGGATTGCTCTTGGCATGGGTGTCTCCTCAAATCTATGTTTTTGCCGGTCGAATGGACCGGTGCCCCACAGGACCGTGAGGTCCGGTTGGTTTTGGCTCAGAGCGCGATACGGTCGACAACGCTGGGGTTGTCGGCAACGTCGACTGGTGAACCGATCGTATAGGCGTTTCGAACGGCAATTGCTGCCTGCTCAGCCTCTTCTTCAGAACGTGCATGCACGATCGCAAGCGGCGCATCGGCGTCCACGGAGTTGCCGATGCCGGCAAGATCGGTCAGGCCGACGGAGGGGTCGATGACGTCCGCCGCTGCTCTGCGTCCACCTCCAAGAGCAACGACCGCAACACCGACCGCCCGCGCATCCACGGCCGTGACCGTTCCATCCGTTTCGGCGTAAATCGGAGCCTGTACCGGAGCTTTTGCCAGGTAAAGCTCACTCTTCTCCAGGAAATCGACGGGACCGCCGAGGGCGTGCACCATTTGCGCGAACTTTTCGGCAGCCTTGCCGCTGTCGAACGCTTCGCGCATCATTTCAGCGCCCACGTCTGCGGAAGGCGCGATGCCGCCGGACGCCAGCAATTCGCCGCCCTGGGCAACCGTTACATCCCAAAGGCGGTTGTCGACCGACGTTCCTTTCAGGAAGTCGACCGCATTTTGCATCTCGATGGCATTGCCCGCCGCGGATGCAAGTGGCTCGTTCATGTCGGTCAGGAGGGCGGTCGTCTTCAATCCGGAACCGTTGGCGACCAGGACGAGGCTCTCGGCTAGTGCCCGCGCCTCCTCGAGCGAAGCCATGAATGCACCCGTTCCCCATTTGACATCCAGGACGAGGCCCTCAAGACCGGCCGCCAGTTTCTTGGACAAAATGGACGCGGTGATCAGATCAATGCTTTCCACCGTCGCGGTTACGTCCCGGATCGCGTAAAACCGCTTGTCCGCGGGAGCAAGATTACCGGTCTGGCCGATCACGGCGCAGCCGATATCGCGCACGACTTTCTTGAACAGAAGATTGTCCGGCTGGGTCTGATAACCCGGAATGCTGTCGAACTTGTCGAGCGTTCCGCCGGTGTGGCCGAGACCGCGACCGGAAATCATTGGCACGGCAGCGCCGCACGCGGCAAGTGCCGGTGCGAGCATCAGCGAGACATTGTCGCCAACACCGCCCGTCGAATGTTTGTCGAGGATCGGCGCTTCGACTTCCATCCAGTTCATGACATCGCCGCTGTCGCGCATGGCGAGCGTGAGCGCGACGCGCTCATCGACAGTCAGGCCCTTGAAAAACACGGCCATAGCGAGCGCGGACACCTGCCCCTCGGTCACAGAGTGGTCGGCAAGTCCCCTGACGAAGAACGCAATTTCTTCGGCGCTGAGGACGCCACCGTCCCGCTTCTTCCGAATAAGTTCCTGCGGCAGCATCATCTGTATCCTTTTGTGTGCCGTTCAATAGCCCTGGCCGGGCGCAGCTTCGTTGCCCTCGATCGTCGCGATCAGCGCATCCAGGAGGCCGCTCGCGCCGAAGCGGAATGTCGATGAGGACGCCCAATTGTGCCCCATGATCCTGTCGGCCAGCGCAAGGTAGGACTCCGCATCTTCGCTGGTCTTGATCCCGCCGGCGGGCTTGAACCCGACAACACGCTCCGCATTGTCCCGGCGTGCTTCCTCGATCGCGGTCAGCATGATTTCCGCGGCTTCGAGCGTCGCGTTGACCGGCACCTTGCCTGTGGAGGTCTTGATGAAATCAGCGCCCGCACCGATTGCGATGTTCGACGCAGCGTGGATCAGAAGCGGATCCCTGATTTCACCCGTCTCCAGGATGACCTTCAGGATCGCAGGTGCCGGTATCGCAGCCTTGACCCTTATGATCTGTTCTTCGGCAAAGCCTTTTCGCCCGTCAGCAAACGCCTTGTAAGCCATCACGAGGTCAATCTCGTCAGCACCGTCCGCAATCGCTTTTTCCGTTTCTGCGACAACGGCGCCGGTGTCTTCACCGCCTTGCGGGAAGTTGACGACGGTTGCGACCTTGACGCCGGTTCCGGTCAGTTCCTTGACAGCCTGCGCCACAAATCGCGGCCAGACGCAGACCGCAGCGACCGAACCATGATCCGTCACCGTGCGGCCGGTAAGCTTGGTGATGTCTTCCGCCGTGCAGTCATCGTTGAGATTGGTCAGATCGACCAGCCCGAGGGCGCGCTTAGCGTTTTCAATCCGGTCGCTCATCAGCCGACCTCCTTCACGAATGCGCGCACGAGCTGCTTCATGCGCTCCATGCCTTTCAGCGCGACCGACTTGGTTTCGTCGTGCGAAAGAGCGTGCGTCTGCATGCCGGCGCCGTAGTTTGTAATGATCGACATGGCGGCCACACGCAGGCCCAGGAAGCGGGCGATGATCACTTCAGGCACCGTCGACATGCCGACAGCGTCGGCCCCCAGAAGCTTCGCAGCGCGGATTTCAGCCGGTGTTTCGAAAGACGGGCCCGAGAACCACATGTAGACCCCGTCGGCAATCGGATCGCCCGTCTCGGCAGCGACTTTCTTCATCGCTGCCTGCAGCTCTGCGTCATAGGCCGCGCTCAGGTCCAGAAAGCGTTTCTCGTCCTCTTCGCCGATCAGGGGGTTCTTGCCGGACCAGTTGATATGATCAGAAATTAGCATCGGCGAACCTGGCGCGACTTCCTCGCGCAAAGACCCGGCGGCGTTGGTGGCCAAAAGGACTTCGCAGCCGAGCTCCTTCAGTGTTTCAACAGGTGTTCGCATGACCGAGGGATTGCCCGACTCATAGTAGTGCGCTCGTCCGGACAGGATGACCACCGGAACACCGGACAGCGTGCCCGCGACGAGCTCGCTGGAATGGGAGGTCACCGTGGACACAGGAAACTCCGTCAGGTGCCCATAAGGAATGCGAACCGCATCCTCGACCTCTTCGGCCAGAGCCCCAAGCCCAGAGCCCAGGATCATGCCGATCTTGTAGGAACCCTTACGGGCTGCACGGACGATATCCGCGCATTCACGTCCATAACCACTCATCGAGGGTCAGTCCTTCTCGTCTTTTGCTTTGTCTTCAAGTTCAAATGCGGCCGGCAGCAGTTCCTCAAGCGTGAAACTGCGCTTGATGCCATTCAGGTCGGCAACATGAACAACCAGATTGTCCGTTCCGAATTCGGCGAAACGCTGGCGGCACACGCCGCACGGTGTGCAGAGCGCGGCATCGCCAACAACCACCGCTTCCGCGATCTCCCGGTATCCGGCGGCAATCATCGCACTGACAGCGCCCCCTTCCGCGCACACGCTCACAGGATACGACGCGTTTTCAACGTTGCAGCCGGTAAAAATCGTGCCATCGGGCGTGCGGAAGGCCGCACCGACAAGGAAGTTCGAATAGGGTGCGTAGGCCTTTTCGCGGACCGCCTTGGCCGCTTCAAAGAGCGCGTTTAGATCGCTCATGAACGCTCCTTAAGATACGGAATTCCGGCCGCTTTCGGTGGGATCGCCTTGCCGATAAATCCGGCCAGAAGGATGACCGTCAGAATATACGGCAGCGCCTGGAAGAACTGCACCGGTATTTCACCGATCCCGGGCACTTCCTGTCCCTGCATGCGGATTGCGACCGCGTCAAGGAAGCCGAAGAGCAAGCACGTCATCATCGCGCTGGCCGGCCGCCATTTGGCGAAGATGAGCGCTGCAAGCGCAATGAAGCCTTTGCCGGCTGTCATGTTGACACCGAATCCGGCACCTTGGGCGATGGAAAGATAGGCACCGGCAAAACCGCACAGGATTCCGCATGCAATGACAGCACGGTATCGCAGCCAAGTGACCGAAATTCCGGCGGTGTCGACGGCCGCCGGATTTTCCCCGACCGCGCGAAGGCGCAACCCGAAACGTGTGCGGAACAGGACCCACCATGTCAGAGGCACTGCGAGAAAGGCCGCATAAACCAGAATGTTGTGGCTCGAAAGCAACTCTGCATAGATCGGACCAATGATCGGCACGTCGCGGATCTGTTCGGCAAACGGCCAGGCGATATCGGTGAACCGACCGCCTTCCGGTAGCGCGGGTGTGCGGCCACCCTGGCGGAACCAGGTCTGGCCGAGCAAGGCTGTCAGCCCGGCGGCAAGGAAGTTGATGGCAACGCCCGAGACAATCTGATTGCCGCGGTTTGAGATAGATGCAAACCCATGCAGCAGCCCGAGCGATACGGACACCGCAATTCCTGCCATCAGTCCAAGCCAGGCATTGGCTGTAATGTAAGCCACCGCGCCCGCGCCAAAGGCCGCGCCAAGCATCTTGCCTTCAAGGCCGATATCGACAACGCCAGAACGCTCTGAGTAAAGACCGGCAAGGCACGCCAAAAGAAGCGGCGTGGACAGGCGTACAGTTGAATCGAGGATCAGGATGAAATCTTCGAACATGATTACGCCTCCTTCGCCGTAAGCGGTTGCGCGGGCGTAAACAGCCGGATGATCGCGGGCCGGAACATATACTCCAGCGCACCGGCGAACAGGATCACCAGCCCCTGGATAACGATGATCATGTCCCTGGTAATATTCGGCATCTCGAACGAAAGTTCAGCGCCACCCTGGTAGAGCATTCCAAACAGGATTGCCGCGAGAATGATCCCGACCGGATGCGCGCGGCCCATCAGCGCGACGGCGATCCCGACAAAGCCGTAGCCGGTCACGAAATCGATCAGGAGACGATGCTGGGAGCCCATGATCTCGTTGATGGCCATCATGCCCGCAAGACCGCCGGAGATCAGCATCGTTATGACGATCGTTCTGACCGGCGAAATACCGGCATAGACAGCAGCAGTCGCGTTTGCGCCAAAAGACCGGATTTCAAAACCGAGTTTCGTGCGCCATATCAGAAGCCAGACGAGGAGACATGCGGCGAGCGCCACGAAAAGGGACAGATTGACCGGTGCGTAGCCAAAGCCGAATGACGGGAAGAGGTCGTTCAAAAACGGAAGCCGGCCGCCGGACTCGAAGGTGCGTGTCTCGGGCTGCATGGAGCCCTGTTCCTTCAGCATGCCGTTGAGCAGATAGACCATCAGAGACGATGCGATGAAGTTGAACATGATCGTCGTAATGACAACGTGACTGCCCCGTGTCGCCTGCAGCCATGCGGGAATGAACGCCCAAGCGGCCCCCATTGCGGCGGAACCGATTATGGCAAACGGCAAGGTCACATACCATGGAACGATCGTGTCCATCGCAAGACAGGCAATGGCCACACCAAGACCGCCGAGGTATGCCTGTCCCTCCCCGCCGATATTGAAAAGCCCGGCGTGAAAGGCAACGGCCACCGCAAGCCCGGTGAAAATGAAGTTGGTTGCGTAAAACAGCGTGAAGCCGATGCCTTCGCCGTATCCGAGCGAGCCCCAGACGAGAATCTGGACCGCTTCGAGAGGGTTTTCGCCGATCAGGACAACGACAAGACCGGACACGAGAAAGGCCGCGGCCAGGTTCAGGAAGGGGATCAGACCGAGGTCGACCCAGCGTGGCAGCTGGCCTGGGGTCATTGGAGACCTCCTTCAACCGTGTTGTTGTTGTCGACACCAGCCATCAGCAATCCGAGGTCACCCTCTTCAGCGTTGGCGCCGCGCTCGCCGACAATCCTGCCGTCGAACATCACAAGGACCCTGTCCGACAATGCCCGGATTTCATCCAGTTCCACCGAGACCAGCAAAATGCCCTTACCGGCATCCCGCATTTCAACAAGGCGCCGGTGAATGAACTCGATCGCACCGATATCGACGCCCCGCGTAGGCTGTCCGACCAGAAGCACGTTCGGATCCCGCTCGATTTCGCGTGCAAGCACGATCTTCTGCTGATTGCCCCCTGAGAAGTTGGCCGTTTTCAGCATCGGATTGGGCGGACGAATGTCGTATCTCTCGATTTCGGCAACCGCGTTTTTCTTGATGGCAGCAAGATCCATCAATAGGCCCTTGGAATAGGCGGGATCGCGATGGTAGCCGAGAATGGAATTCTCATATTCAGTGAAACTGTTGATCAGCCCCATGCGGTGGCGGTCTTCGGGAACGTGCGCCATGCTTTTTTCACGCATGTCGGCCGCATCGAGAGTGCTTGTTCCCAGATCTATCGTTTCGCCATGAATTTTCAGGGTCCCGCTTGTCGCCCGTCGGATTCCGGAAAGCGTTTCGAGCAATTCGGACTGGCCATTGCCCGACACGCCGGCGATACCGACGATTTCACCGGCCCGAACCGAGAAGGTGACGTCCTTGACCACCTGCACGCCGCGACTGTCCGTTACCGTCAGATTGCTGACTTCCATCACAGGCGCTTCGGGTTCGGCCGGTTTCTTGTCGACGCGCAGCAATACGGACCGGCCGACCATCAGCTCCGCAAGCTTTTCCATGGATGTGTCTTTGGTTTCGACGGTGGCAACCATTTCGCCGCGCCGCATGACGGAGACCGCGTCGGTGATCGCCATGATCTCGCGCAGCTTGTGCGTGATCAGGAGAACGGTCTTGCCTTCGTTTCTGAGTACCTCAAGAATCTTGAAGAGGTGATCCGCCTCTGCAGGCGTCAAAACACCAGTCGGCTCATCCAGAATGAGGATTTCGGCGCTGCGGTAGAGCGCTTTCAGGATCTCCACGCGTTGCTGCAGGCCGACCGGCAGATCCTCGATCAGGGCATCCGGGTCTACCCGAAGTTCATACTCGTCCTCCAGCCGCTTCAACTCGGAGCGCGCGCGGGTCAGACCACCTGCAAGCAGCTGACTGTCTTCCGCACCCAGAACGACATTTTCCAGAACGGAAAAATTGTCGACGAGCATGAAATGCTGGTGAACCATCCCGATGCCCATTGCGATTGCAGCTTTGGAATCGGGAATAACAACCTTCTTGCCATCGACGACAATGTCCCCGTCATCGGCATGATAAAAACCGTAGAGGATCGACATCAGCGTCGACTTGCCCGCGCCGTTTTCGCCAATGATCCCGTGGATGGATCCTTTTTTCACAACAAGGTCGATGTCCTTGTTGGCGTGAACCGGGCCAAAACGCTTATTGATCTTTCGCAGCTCGATTGCCGGCGTGTCGCTCATGCCTTCCCCCAGGCCTGACGGTTGTTCTTTGTCATTGTCGGTTGCCCCCTGTGGCTGCCTTTTCCGTTCAGAACGGACACGCCCCTTCAGTGACGACATCATGAACCTTAACGGTTCCATTCGAGATGTCATTCACGGCCGCGTTGGCCGCGGCCTTCATGTCTTCGGAAACAAGCTCGGCGTTGTTTTCGTCGAGCACCCAGTCCATGCCCCCTTCAGCCAGACCGAGAACCTGAATTCCGGGTGTAAAACTATCGTTTTCGGCAGCTTGGAAGCTGTCGTAGACCGCATTGTCGACACGCTTTCGGATCGACGTCAGGACCTTGCCGGGATGAAGTCCGTTCTGGTTGCTGTCCGTGCCGATACCCAGAATGTCCGCGTCCGCTGCCGCCTGCAGAACTCCGAGGCCTGTACCACCGGCGGCCTGGATGATCACATCGGCACCGCGTTTGATCTGACCGATCGCCAACTCACCACCGCGAACCGGGTCGGTAAAAGCGGCTGGCGTGTCGCCGGTCATGTTGAAGATCACATTGATGTCCGGGTTGATGGAAAGCGCACCCTGTTTGTACCCGCACAGGAACCGCCGGATAATCGGGATATCCATGCCACCAACGAAGCCGATCGTGCCGCTCTGCGTCGCCATGGCCGCCAGAAGGCCCGCAATGTAAGCGCCCTCCTGTTCCTTAAAGACATAAGATCTGACATTGGGCTGGTCCACGACCATGTCCACGATTGCGAAATCCGTGTCTGGAAATGTCGGGGCTAGTTGCCCGAGCGCATTGGCCTGGTTGAAGCCGATCGCAACAACCGGTTCGCTGCCCCGGCTTGCGAAATTGCGCAAGGCCTGAAGGCTTTGCGCATCGCGTTCAAGCTCGAATTCCCGCACTGCCTTGCCGGTTTCTTCCTGAAACCGTTTGACGCCGGAAAAGGCGCTCTCGTTAAAGGAGCCGTCGAACTTACCTCCGACAGAATAGACGATCGCCGGGTCAGCGAACGCGGCAGATACTGAAAACGCAACGGCTGCGACCGCGCATACGACACCTGATTTCATGCGGAACATCCGATCCCCCAGCAGAACGATTGGGCGGCAGACAATTTGCGTGAGGGCCTCCGCGCACTACGCGCGGAGGCAATTGGTGTGTCTTAGTTCGGGCAGGATTCGTCGGACATGTAGTCGTGAACGACGATTTCACCGGAGATGATCTTCTGGCTTGCCTCTTCAACGGCCGCCTTCATCTCGTCGTTGACGAGTTCCGCATTGTTGTCGTCCAGCGCCCAGTCAACGCCACCCTCTTTAAGGCCAAGGACTTCGAAACCGGAGGACCATGTGTCGTTTTCAGCGTCTTCGAAAGCCTGGTAAACGGCAATATCAACGCGCTTGAGCATGGATGTCAGAACGGATCCGGGATGCAGACCGTTCTGGTTGCTGTCCACACCGATGCCGAGCTTGCCGGCGTCCGCTGCAGCCTGAAGCACGCCGATGCCGGTGCCTCCGGCTGCGTGATAGACAACATCCGCACCGCGGTCGAACTGGGATTTTGCGAGCTCACCGCCTTTGACCGGATCGTTCCAGGCCGCGCCCGTCGTGCCGGTCATGTTCTCAAAGATTTCTGCGTCCGGATTGGCAGCCGCAACGCCCTGCTTGTAACCGCAGGCGAACTTGCTGATCAGCGGAATATCCATGCCGCCGACAAAACCGACCTTGCCGGTTTCGGAGGCCATGGCCGCAAGCATACCGACAATGTAAGAGCCCTCATGCTCCTTGAAGAGGATCGAACGAACGTTCGGAAGGTCGACGACCATATCAACGATCGCAAACTGGATGTCCGGAAACTCCGCGGCGACTTTCTCAACCGCATTTGCCTGGGAGAAGCCGATCGCAACGATCGGGTTCATGCCGCGCTTTGCAAAGTTGCGAAGCGCCTGCTCGCGCTGGCTATCGTTCTGGATTTCAAAGTCGCGGTACTCGATGCCGTAGTCCTCTTTGAACTTTTCAGCACCGGTATAGGCGGCCTCGTTGAACGACTTGTCGAAACGGCCGCCGAGATCGTAAAGCACGGCCGGCTTGGTTTCAGCCGTTGCGCTCACAACAGAAAAGGCCAGTCCGGCAAGCGCCGTGCCGATGGTTAGAAACTTTTTCACGTTTATGTCCTCCGACATGCGGGGGCCGTCTTATCCTGACTGGCCCGTTTCCCCTCGTGACCCAGCCGCTTCATGCGGACTGTGCCAACTGCAAACCGACCCGTGCGCTCAAAGCCCTCGCAAGGGTCTCGTCTGCCACCAGGTCGGTGATAACACCGGTGCGCAGTGCAGCAAGCGTGGCATCCACCTTGCTCTCACCACCCACCAGCGCAATAACGCGGCGCCCGCGCACTTCATCGAAGTGCAGTCCGACGGCGCAATCGCCGAGCGGATTGGGAACCAGTTTTCCTTCAATCGTCAAAAATCGGCCCATCAAATCACAGACCGCACCGCAGGACATCAGTTCTTCCTGCTCCTGCTTCGAAATCATCCCTCGCTGAACCAGGTGTCCCTCGTTTTCAACCGACCCCAATCCGATCAGGAAAGCGTCGGACTGACGGGCGCGTGCCATGAGATCCTGCACGCTGCGCTGTGTCAGGAACATTGCCTTCTCGTCACGGTTTTCAGCGAAATATGGAACTGGCAAATAATAGCCGATACCGCCGGTGCGCTCCTGCATCTTCTGCACAATGTCATAAGGGTTTGCCGCGAGCGTACGCGTCAGCGAACCGCAGATGGACATGATTTCAAGTTCCGGGCGCGCGGTTTTGGGCAGCGCCTCGACAGAAGCCGTCAGCGTTCTGCCCATCCCGACACCAAGGCGGGTGACATTCGAGCCTGTGAGAAGGCCTGTCAGGAATTGCGATGCTGAGACTGCAATGGCGCGCAGGGCCGCTTCGTCGTCGCCAGCGCCAAGGTCGGGCGCAATTATGCAGTTGGTAAGCCTGAAATGGCGGGACAGCTCCTTTTCCAGTTGCAGGCATTCCATAGGACGGCCATCAATCTGGAACTTCACATAACCGGACTTTTGAGCATGTGCGATCAGACGATGGACCTTGGCGGGAGATACGCCCAGCTGAGAGGCGATTTCACCTTGCGTGCGACCACCCACGAAAGACAGCCAGGCCGCCCTGATGGCCATATGTGATGTCCAATCGTCCTCGCGCACCTGCATTTCGCGTCGACACCTTCCCATCGGGTCTGCCAGTGAACCGGCCTGACCCCGCCAACGATTCGCGACCCCTCTCGGGAGCTTTTCTTGAACGAGCGCTCATTTCGCAATTTGCGCCGAAAAATTCTTCACTCGGTGAGAATTTATTCAGATCATGACCAGCGACAACGTTTTCGTCAACCAAAAAAACACCTGAATTTTGGGCATTTTGCTGCTTTTGGTGGCAGTCCCTTCAAAGATCCCGGCAAAGTCCATGCGGCAAGATTTGCCGGTCGATGTCAGAAATGTGACGCCACGCGGCAAATTTTGCCTAGCAATCCGGCATTTATTTCCTATCTGTGGAATATACGCACTCCGTGCACATTTGATTTTGCCAGATAAATTCATTTCAGCTACGTTTGGCACGTAGCTTGCTAAGTAAATCCTCAAGCTAACCCAAGGCGTTTATGACGCCTTAGTAGGAATAACAAGGACCTAAAAGACGAGCAAAAGAAATACAAAATAACACTGGGGAGACGTGGCACCACGGTCGAAAGACCAAATAAGGAGAAAACCATGCGTCTCGACATAACAAAAGTCTGTGCACAGACAGTTGCAAAACGACTGTCCATTCTAGGAGCAGCAATACTGCTCACCACCGCCGCCGCCGAAGCCCGCGATTACCGCCCGGCTTTGCCTGTGGCCGCGAACTTTACATACGATCCAGCCAATGAAGTGGACGTTGAACTCGTCCTGGCGGTCGACATCTCCCAATCCATGGACACCGAAGAGCAGGAAATACAGCGCGCCGGCTATGTGGCAGCCCTGACGTCGCGTGAATTCCTTGATGCGATCCAGGTCGGTCCGATCGGTCGCGTTGCGGTGACATATATGGAGTGGGGCGGTGTCGACGAGCACTTCATCGTTGCGGACTGGACAGTCGTTCAGGATGCGGCATCCGCGTCCCATTTCGCCTCGAAAATCGCCGAAGCCCCCTTGCGGCAGGTGCAGCGGACATCAATTGCGTCCGCTCTGCAAAAGTCCGTCGAACTGGTCGAGACCAACCAGTATATGGGCTTGCGCAGGGTCATCGACATCTCGGGTGACGGACCCAACAATCAGGGTGGTTCGGTCACGGAAATGCGCGACCGGATGATTGCAGCAGGTGTGACGATCAACGGACTTCCGCTGATGATGAAATCGAACAAGAACACTTGGCAGGCCATGCTCAATCTCGACCATTATTACGAAGATTGCGTGATCGGTGGCCCGGGCTCCTTTGCAATTCCCGTCAGATCAAAGGAAGGCTTTGCCGACGCGATCCGGATGAAACTGGTTCTGGAAATTGCCGGTCTGCACTTGAACGAACCTGATCCCTACTTCCAGCGCGTTTCAGCGCGAGAACCGGTGCGGTGCAATCTTTTCGACTGATCAAAAAATGTCTTTCTCCTTATAACCTGCCGCGCTTCGGACGGGAGCGCGGCATTTTTTTGTGAAGCTAAAAAATGCGCCGAATTTCCGGTTTCCGGCAAGATCCGGCGCATCACCCTTTGCGCCTGCCACTCTTTGGGGCTAATAACCTTCCCGCTGCCCGTCTCAAAGAGGAACCACAATGCCAGCCAATCCGACGCTTGCACTCGTTGCGCACGACGCCAAGAAAGATGCGATGGTGGACTTTGCGACGCGGCATCGGGAGAAACTGGCTTCGTTTGATCTGGTTGGAACCGGCACGACCGGCGGCCGCGTTCTGGATGCCTGTCCGGAGCTTTCTCTTACACGGCTGAAAAGCGGCCCCCTTGGCGGCGACCAGCAACTGGGCGCCATGATTGCCGAAGGGCGTCTGCAGGGTCTCTTCTTCTTTGTCGATCCACTGTCGCCCTTGCCGCACGATGTCGACGTCAAGGCCCTTATGCGCCTGGCCCTCGTTTATGATATTCCCATGGCTCTCAACGAATCCACGGCAGACATTCTTCTCAGGTCCGCGCGGCTTCAGGGTCTTCAAACCACCTCCGATACGCCGGAGGTTGGAACGGCCTGATCATGAGTTTTTCTGAACGTTCGACGACCTTTGCCTATCCCGTTCTGGTGGCTGACATTGGCGGGACCAATGCCCGTTTTGCGCTGGTCGACCACAGCAACGCCGCCACTCGCATGTGCGGCAAGACCGCAACAGCAGGGCACGCCGATATTTCGTCCGCGATCCGTGAGGTTGTTCTGCCGGAAACGGAAACAAGACCAAGGACCGCCATCATCGCCGTCGCCGGGCCGGTGACGGGCGATGCCATCCCGCTCACAAATGCTGCCTGGGTGATCGAGCCCTTGAAGATGATCGCTGATCTCGGGCTGGAGCAGGTTATCGTTCTGAACGATTTCGAAGCCCAGGCGCTTGCCCTGCCCGGATATGACGGATCGGATATCGAGCAGGTGGGCGGCGGCGCGGTCCGCGCAAACAGTGCAAAATTCGTTCTCGGACCGGGCACAGGGCTCGGTGCTGCGGCTATGATCTTTGCAGCAGGCACATGGATACCCGTACCCGGTGAAGGCGGGCATGTGGAACTTGGTCCGGTAACGCCGGAAGACGTCGATATCTGGCCCCATATCGAACGGTTTGGAGGCCGCATCGGAGCAGAACAACTTCTCAGCGGCACGGGAATGCCAAGGCTTGCCAGAGCGGTGGGCACCTGGATGAATGCCGAGCGGTCCTTCGAAACACCTGCCAGCATCACGCAGGCAGCGGAAGACAATGATCCTGTTGCGGTCAAGACGCTGGAAGTCTTTGCGCGCAGCCTCGGCCGTGTCGCGGGGGATTGCGCCCTGACGGTCCTTGCCCGGGGTGGCGTCTACCTCACCGGTGGCATCACCCCCAGGATCACACGCTTCCTGCAGGACGGCGGGTTCAGGTCGGCTTTTGAAGCCAAGGCGCCGCATGAAACCCTGATGGCAAAGATACCGACCTTTATCGTCCGCCATCCCGACCCCGCGCTCGAGGGCCTTGCCTCTTACGCAAGAGATCCGCAAGCATTTGCGGTTGATCTTCAGGGACGCCAATGGATGGCGGATCTCCCGATCGCAAAAAGGTGACGCTGCCGGCCATGTCTGCGCGACGCACTTTCGGATCTCCTCTCCCGATCGACGCCGTCCTGCCGGACCTTTTGACGACGCTTGACGCGCATAAAAACGCGGTTCTGGTTGCTGCTCCGGGAGCCGGTAAGACGACGCGCGTCCCGCTTGCACTTCTTGATGCGAACTGGCGCAAGGACGGCAGGATCCTGGTGCTGGAGCCGCGCCGTCTGGCAGCACGTGCCGCGGCAAGGCGCATGGCCAGTGAACTTGGAGAACGTCCCGGCGAAACTGTCGGATACCGGGTACGCATGGAAAGCAAGGTCAGCGCAAAGACCCGGATCGAAGTGATCACGGAAGGTGTCTTCACACGGCTTGTCCTGGATGATCCCGAGCTTTCCGGGATAGCCGCTATCCTGTTCGACGAATTTCACGAAAGGAGCCTGGAGGGCGACCTCGGTCTCGCCCTAGCCCTTGATGTGCAATCGGCCCTGCGCGAAGACCTGCGCCTTGTTCCGATGTCGGCTACGCTGGATGCTGCTGAGATTTCAAAACTACTTGGTAATGCCCCGGTCCTGGAAAGCAAAGGGCGCAGTTTCGACGTGGAAACGAAGTATCTCGGCCGAGACACAAAGGAGCGGATCGAGCCGCAGATTTTCCGGGCAATTCGACAGGCTCTGACGGAAGAGACCGGCTCGCTGCTTGTCTTTCTTCCCGGCCAGGGGGAAATCAGGCGCACAGCTGATTTGCTCGCCGGCAAAGTGCCCGCGAATTGCCGGATCGCACCGCTTTACGGCGGCCTTGACGCTCGTGCACAGGATGCAGCCATCCGGCCAGCGGAGCCAGGGACCCGGAAAGTCGTCCTGGCGAGCGCGATTGCACAGACATCGCTGACGATCGAAGGCGTTCGTGTCGTGATCGACAGCGGCCTTGCGCGCGTTCCAAGGTTCGAACCGCAGACAGGGCTGACGCGCCTTGAAACGGTTCGTGTGTCCCGCGCCTCGGCGGATCAGCGGCGCGGGCGCGCAGGCAGAACCGAGCCGGGGGTCTGCTATCGGCTCTGGGACGAGGCACAGACCGTTGCGCTGCCGGCGAGCGAAACACCTGAAATCCTGGAAGCGGACCTCACCGGACTGGTTCTGGATCTCGCGTCCTGGGGCACTTCCAATCCGGCCAGCCTGGCGTTTGCGAGCCCGCCACCGGCAGCTGCCTGGAAAGAGGCTGCATCGCTCCTTGAAGATCTACATGCGCTTGACGCGAACGGTCGCCTGACCCCACAGGGCAAAATGCTGTCGAAACTGCCGCTTCATCCGCGGCTGGCGCATATGGTGATTGAAGGGTGCGAACGGGATCTTGGTTCCACGGCAGCCCAGACCGCACTTCTTTTGTCGGAGCCTGGCCTAGGCGGCCGCGATACCGATTTACGCGTCAGGCTTCGAAATCTTCAGAACGACAAGAGCCAGCGCGCCCGGGATGGCCGTGCACTGGCACTCAAGTGGCTCCGCCAGGCAGGCGGCGGCGAAACGAGGATCGATTTCGAAAGTGCCGGGCCTTTGCTGGCACTTGCCTATCCGGACCGGGTTGCCCAGGCGCGTGGCCAGACGGGACGCTTCCGCCTTGCCAATGGGCGCGGCGCTGAGCTTGACCGCGAACATGCACTTTCAGGGGAAGCCTTTCTGACCATTGCCGATATTCAAGGCAAGGCTGCAAGCGGCCGTATCCAGCTGTGCGCGCCGATTTCGCGCGATGACATCGAAGAGCTTTTCGCTGACGCTATCCTTGAGGAAGACGAGGTGCAGCTCACCGGTGACGGTGTCCTGAAGGCCCGCCGCGTCACCCGCTACAGGGCCGTTGAGCTTCAGTCTGTCGCAATCAAATCCGCTGATCCGAAGGCAATTGAAAAGGCTCTTGTCAGTGAAATCAGACGGCGTGGCATCTCGCGTTTGCCGTGGAGCAAGGACCAGCTGCGTCTACGTAGGCGCGTGGCCTATGTCCGGGAAAATGGTGCAGAAGACCTTGCCGATCTCTCGGACGACAATCTCAACGATACGCTCGAAACCTGGCTGCAGCCCTATCTTTCCGGCCTGACCAGCGTTGCCGCAGTCGATGCTGCTCTGCTTGGCAATGCACTGGCCGGCCTTTTGCCTTACGACACGTCTGCACGGCTCGACGCGCTCGCCCCTTCCCACTTTACGGCCCCGACGGGCAGTCGGATACCAATCGACTATGGCGCCGCTGCCGGACCGACACTGTCTGTGCGTGTGCAAGAGTTGTTCGGACTGACGGAACATCCGAGCGTTTGCGACGGAAAACTGCCGCTGATCCTGGAACTGCTCTCGCCCGCGCAGCGCCCGATCCAGATCACAAAAGACCTGCCCGGCTTCTGGGCCGGCTCCTGGGCGGACGTGAAAGCGGACATGAAAGGCCGCTATCCCAAACACCCCTGGCCGGATGATCCGACAGAAGCAGAAGCGACCCGGCGCGCGAAGCCAAGGGGTGGGAAACCGCAAGACTGAGAGTTGCGGCGATTGCGCAAAAGCCCTCCGTCGCAATCCCGGACGAAGCGAAGCTGAGATCCGGGACCGGAGTGCCTCGGAGTCTCTTCCGTGATCTTGAGCGCACGGGCTCCCCGGTCCCGGCTCGCGCGTTGCTTGGCCGGGATGACGATGGAGGGGAATTGATCACTAGAATTGGTTCCAGAAGAGATCTCGCATTCTGTGCAGAAAGGTGACCTACGACGCATAGATCCGTCGATAAATGGGTCCTTTGACCCTTGTGCTGATATCCTGTTGAACACCATTCGCCATTTCCGGGACCAGAACACCCGATTTCGGGACCCATAGGGTCCCGTAAAAATAGTCCGACAAAATTCGTAATTTCGGCTTGACGTCTTCGAAGAGATCGATCACTCGTTTGGGCGTCGGGTCCCACTCACTGCGGCCCGCAAGGATGAGAAGATGACCAAGGCAGACAACATCGTGAAAATGATCGGCGCATTCGGCGCAGCGATCTCGCGTGCCTATCCGCATCTCTCCTTGTACGCCCCGCTACCAGCAGGCGGTCGACGGGTTATGCCGGCTCTTGGAGATTCGAGACTTCTCTGACAACTCCCAGATCCTGAGCAACGAAAGACCCCCGTCGACCGAACGTCACGGGGGTCTTTCGTTTTCAAGCTCAAAACCGGGTACGCCCGGGGCCCAACGGGATCGGGAGTTCTTTGACATCGGTGATAAATCAACGGGTTCGGTCGCCACACCGGATCCGATACGTGCGGAGATCCGTCGATGTCGCCGTACCAAGGGTGTCTCATGAGACTTGTCGGTGGCCGTGATCCGGCTCACCGCGAATTCGTTTCAAAAGCGCAACTTAAACCTAGGCGGGCACAGGGAGCTGGAGATCCCAACTGACTGTAAATCAGCCGCATATTGCTGTGAGGGTTCGAGTCCCTCCCCGCCTACCAATTTTGTTTCCCATCGCCGGCGTGACGGAAATTGGTAAACCTGACCGGTTCAGAACCGGTCGATTGGGAGTTCGACTCTCCCCGCCGGCACCAAGTCCGCAGTGAGCGGATAAACCGCCCCGGTCAGCGCCACATGTGTGCGCGTTGCCGGGGCACCAGGAAACAACAGGGTGTAGCTCAGTCCGGCTAGAGTGCTCGTCTTGGACACGAGAGGTCGCGGGTTCAAATCCCGCCTCCCTGACCAAACTGCGGTTGTGGCGGAATGGCATACGCACCGTCTTGAGGGGGCGGGGAGAATTTTTCTCATGTGGGTTCAACTCCCACCAACCGCACCAAATTTCCCTCGCAATGATCCATATCTGAAGACAGGAGGCATTTAAGATAAGTTCACAAGTTAGTCCGGATAGAGGACTTGGGTTGCCCCAAGAGCCTGAACTCGCTAACCATACTCTCCGTTGTCATCCTGGACGCAGCGGAGCGAAGATCCAGGATCAGAAAGGTTTGGGGTCTCTTCGATGATCTTGAGAGCACGGGCCCTCCGATCCCGGCTCACGCGTTGCCTGGCCGGGATGACGATGGGGGGCTTGCGAGCGATCATCTCATTTCCGATGCCGCTAAGTCCTCTTTAGGTTTCCAAGGCGGCGAAGCGGGTGGTGCTGTCACTAGCGGTAACCGCGTTCATCGCATCCACCTGTTCCAGAGCAAACTCCTATCCATCGTCATCCCGGACGAAGCGCAGCGGAGATCCGGGACCGGAGAGCCTCGGAGTCTCTTCCATGATCATGTGCGCACGGGCTCCCCGGTCCCGGCTCGCGCGCTGCTTGGCCGGGATGACGATGGAGAGTAAGTGAGCGATCGTCTTCTTTCCGATGTCGCTTTGTGCCTTCAATCGTCTGACGCCGCCACAAGACTGGCATTGCCGCCGGCGGCGGCCGTGTTGATTGAGACAACCTGTTCAAGGGCGAAGCGTGTCAGGTAGATCGGACCGCCCGCCTTGGGGCCGGTACCGGAGAGCCCCGAACCGCCGAAGGGCTGGGTGCCGACGACAGCACCGATCGTATTGCGGTTGACATAGACGTTGCCGACGGAAAGACGATCAACAACCTTCGTCACCGTCGCGTCGATGCGGCTGTGAACACCAAGCGTCAACCCATAGCCAGTCGACGCAATCTGGTCGAGAACCTTGTCGATATCGCTGGCCTTGTAGCGGACGACATGAAGAACGGGTCCGAAGACTTCGCGCTTCAGAGCCTCGGCCTTGTCCAGCTCGATGATATGCGGCGCAACCCAGGATCCGCTTGAGAGAACGCCAGTCGGTGTTTTTCCCGCAAAGCGCAGGGTCTGGCTTTCAGCCATGTCGTGGACGTGAGCCACAATGTTGTCGCGTGCCTCGTCATCGATCACCGGACCGATATCGGTGGAGGGCAGACGCGGGTCGCCCAAGCTGAGTTCCTGTGCAGCCCCCTGCAGCATCTCAAGCAACGTGTCGGCGACATCGTCCTGGACATAAAGAAGACGCAGCGCCGAACAGCGCTGACCGGCGGAGCGGAAGGCCGACATCATGACGTCGTCGCAAACCTGTTCGGGCAGTGCCGTTGCATCGACGAGCATGGCATTGATGCCACCGGTTTCGGCGATCAGCGGGACGATCGGTCCGCGTTTGGAAGCAAGCGTTCCGTTGATTGCCCACGCGGTTTCGGTAGAGCCCGTAAAGGCCACGCCGGCAACATCCGGGTGAGATGTCAGCGCAGCGCCGATATCGCCCTCGCCCGGCACAAGCAGGAAAGCGTCTTCGGGAATGCCGGCCTCATACATGAGCTTGGCTGTTTCAAAGGCGATCAGCGGGGTCTGTTCGGCTGGTTTTGCAACAACGGCGTTGCCACCGAGGAGGGCCGCGCTGATCTGACCGAGGAAGATGGCCAGCGGAAAATTCCAGGGGGAAATGCAGACAAAAACACCGCGTCCGCGATACCGGTACCGGTTTTCCTCTCCCGTCGGCCCGGGCATCAGACGGCCTTCACCGAAAAGCGTGCGGGCCTCGTTGGCATAATAGCGGCAAAAGTCGACCGCTTCCCGGATTTCCGCGATCCCGTCCGGAAGACATTTGCCGGCCTCCATGGAAAGGATCATCATCAGCCTGTCGCGGTTTTCCTCCAGAAGATCTCCAAGCCGTTCAAGGGCGGCAGCGCGCTCGTTGACCGGCTTGCGCGACCAGGTTTCGAACCCCTGGCGCGCAACCTCGATCGCCTTGCGCGCTGTTTCCGTATCAGCAAAGCGCACCGTCCCGACCCTGGTTGTGCCATCCATCGGGGAAAAGACAGGATGCCGATCACCGCTGGCTGAAAGGCCACGTCCGAGCGGTTCGGCATCGGTGAACGGTGGCTGTGTCCTGGCCATGCCGTCCTGAAGCTGATTGCGTTCCTGGGCAAAGCCGAGTTCGATCCCCTTGGCATTGCGCCGACTGTCGCCGTAAAGATCGGCCGGCAATGGAATGGACCGATTGACCGCATGGTGGCCCTTGTCGAGGATTTCCGACGGCCGCTTCAGCATGGCTTCGACGGAGACCGAGGCATCGCCAACGATGGTAACGAAAGAGGAGTTGGCGCCGTTTTCGAGGAGGCGGCGAACCAGATAGGCCAGCAGGTCCTTGTAACCGCCAACGGGCGCGTAGATGCGGCACGGAAATCCGTCACGCTCGCAAACGGATTTGTAAAGGCTCTCTCCCATGCCATGCAGACGCTGGAATTCGTAACCTTCCGATGAGCCTCCGGCCAATTCGATGATCTGGGCAACGGAAAGGGCGTTGTGCGTTGCGAATTGCGGGTAAAGCACGTCCCGCGCCGCCAGCATCCGTTTTGCGCAGCACAGGTAAGAGAGATCGGTCGCCGCTTTCCGCGAGAAAACCGGATAGCCTTCCGCGCCTTCCTCCTGGGCGTGCTTGATTTCCGTATCCCAATACGCCCCCTTGACCAGGCGCACCATAAGTTTGCGGTTGCGTTTTCTGGCCGCTTCGACCAGCCAGTCTATGACCTCGACACCGCGTTTCTGATAGGCCTGAACAGCCAGCCCGAAGCCGTCCCAGCCCTCCGTGACGGGATCCGACAGGAGTGCTGCAATCACATCAAGCGATATCTCAAGCCGGTCGGCCTCTTCCGCATCGACCGTGAAATTGAGGTTCCGGTCCTTCGCCATCTGCACCAGTTCGCGCAGCTTCGGCAGCAATTCGTCACGGACACGGTCGCCATTGACGGCTTCATACCGCGGGTGAAGGGCGGACAGCTTGACCGAGATACCGGGCCTGTCCGGTAGCGCGGTGTCGCCCGCTGACTGGCCGATCGCTTCGATCGCGTTTGCATAGGACTGGAAATAGCGCTCAGCGTCTTTGGCGGTTCGGGCCCCTTCTCCGAGCATGTCGTAGGAATACCGGTATCCTTTCGCCTGCTGCACCTTTGCACGTTCCAACGCTTTTTGAATGGTTTCGCCCAGCACGAACTGGTGCCCGAGAAGCGTCATCGCCTTGCGCGTTGCAACGCGCACGGTCGGCATGCCCATGCGTTTGACGAGGCTGGACAGAATGCTCTGGGGCGTGTCGCCCGGATGCAGCAATCGCGACGTCACCCCAAGCGCCCAGGACGACGCGGAGACCAGCCAGGTGTCGGATTTGTGCCCGGAAGGGTCGTCGAAACGCGCGGCCGCCAGCTTGTCCTCAATCAGCTTGTCCGCCGTGCCGGCATCGGGCACACGCAGCAAGGCTTCAGCCAGAACCATCATTGCCAGACCTTCGCGCGTGGTCAGGCCGAACTCGCGCATGAAATCTTCCACCCCGCCGAGACCGACCTGCACGGCGCGCATGTCGTCAATGTAACCGCGCGCGCGCTGATCAATCAGTTTTTCAACAACGGGATCACCCGCTGCTTCTTTCAGAAGCGCTTCAACCAGTTTGCGCTCATCGGGAGCGTAAGCTGTCCGGAACGGTTCCAGGTCGGCGTTGGTTACCGTTGTCATTGCGGCAGCGGTCGCGGTCATAAGCACCTCCCAAATCGGCCCTTCAGGCCCAATCAAAACATTCCTCTAAATTAGTCGATCTACAGACCTTTTTTTCCCTGTTTTTTTGATATTTCTTAGCGTATTTCTTTGTAAATTTAAATTTTTTGGTGAAAAGCACAATGCTGAACGCAATCGACCGTAGAATTCTCCGAGCGCTCCAGGAAGACGGCAGGATCACGAACACGGATCTTGCCGAAAAAGTCAGTCTTTCGCCGACAGCGACTGCGGAACGCATGAAGCGTCTTGTCCGGGATGGCTATATCGAGGGTTTTTCCGCAACCCTTGATCCTAAGAAAGTTGAGCGCGGCCTACTGGTCTTCGTTGAAATACGGCTGGAGCGGACATCGCCCGAGATTTTCGACGCCTTCAAATGTGCGGTGGAACGCTCTGCCGACATTCTCGAATGCCACATGGTCGCGGGCGGATTTGATTACCTGATGAAAAGCCGGGTCCGGGACATGGAAGCCTACAGGGCCTTCCTGTCCGATGTCGTTCTAACTCTTCCCGGTGTCCGCGAAACGCATACTTATGCGGTCATGGAAGAGATCAAGGATACGCATGTTTTGCCGGTCTAAGCTTGCGCCATGACCCGAACAAAGGTTTCCTAGTGCATGTTTCCTTCACAAAGCCTTGTCTTGACCGTGTCATGCCCGATACGCGAGGGAACGACCAACGAGTTTTTCGCCGAGACCAGGGGACATAAATGAACCGTCTGCTTACTGCCGTTTTTGCTGCAATCACAACGCTTTTGATACCCATTGCAGCGAGCGGCCAATCTCAGGAATGGGAGGATGTTCTCAAGGATGCGAAAGGGCAGACGGTCTATTTTCACGCCTGGGGCGGCGAACCACGCATCAATGCCTACATTCAATGGGCGGCGCGCGAGGTTGAGCGTGCTTACGATGTGCGGGTTGTACATGTGAAAGTCGGCGATACGGCGAATGTTGTGTCGCAGGTTCTGGCGGAAAAGTCCGTGGGCAAAGAAACCGGTGGCGCCGTCGATCTCATCTGGATCAATGGGGAAAATTTCGCGTCAATGAAGAAGAACGGTCTTCTGGCATCTGCCGGTTGGGTGGAAACGCTTCCGAACTGGGCCTATGTGGACGTCGAAAACAAACCGACTGTCAGAATTGACTTCACCGTCCCGACAGACGGCCAGGAGAGCCCCTGGGGCATGGCAAAGCTCGTCTTCATGTATGACAGCGCCCGCATCAGCGAACCGCCTTCCGATCTCGCCGGGCTTCTGGACTATGCCAAGCGCAATCCCGGACGGTTTTCCTACCCCCAGCCGCCCAACTTTTTCGGAACGACCTTCCTGAAGCAGGTGCTCGCAGACACGGTTCAGAACAAAGACGTTCTGTCCCAACCGGTGGACGAGGCAACATTTGAAGAAACCGTCGCACCATTGTTTGCCTTTCTGGACAACCTGCACCCGAACCTCTGGCGGCAAGGCAAGGCCTTTCCGAAGAACGCTGCGGACATGCGTCAGCTGCTCGCGGACAGTGAGCTTGATATTGCCTTCTCCTTCAATCCCGGCGATGCATCCGGTGCGATCGCCAATGGCGAGCTTCCCGAAACGGTTCGCACCTTCGTTTTCGACGGCGGCACAATCGGCAACACGCATTTTGTCGCCATTCCGTTCAACAGTTCCAGTCAGGCAGGCGCGAAGGTCTATGCGAACTTTCTTCTGAGCCCGATGGCGCAAACGCGCAAGCAGGAGCCTGAAATCTGGGGAGACCCAACGGTACTGAATGTTGCGGCACTGCCAGCGAACGAAAAGGCTCTGTTCGACGCGATGGACCTTGGTCCTGCAACACTGTCACCGGAAGATCTCGGCCCCGTTCTTCCCGAACCGCACCCAAGCTGGGTCAGCGCGCTCGAAGAAGCCTGGATCTCGCGCTACGGTGCAGGAAGCGAGTAAGTTCTCTTGCCGTTAGCGACCGGCAGACCTGATCTTCCGACTGTCCTTATCGTGACGCTGCTCGCCGGACCGGTGCTTGCCGGCCTGATGGGCACGATCCTGCCTGCCTTCGGATACCTGCCTGTCCTCGGGTATCGATCCTTTTCGCTTGAGCCATTTGAAGCGCTGCTTCGCGCGCCCGGCTTGACGACCTCCGTGACTTTGAGCTTTGGCACCGGCCTGATTGCCTCGATCCTGTCTCTGGCAATCGTGTTGATTTTCACTGCGGGCTGGTCCGGCACACGAACCTTCCAGCGTCTGACGCGCTTTCTGTCTCCGCTCCTGTCCGTGCCGCACGCCGCTGCTGCTATCGGGCTCGCTTTCCTGATTGCGCCATCCGGCTTTCTGGTGCGTCTGGTATCACCCTGGGCAACCGGCTTTGATCGTCCGCCTGACGTGCTCATTCTGAATGACCCGATGGGGTTCACAATGACGCTGGGTCTTGTTGCCAAGGAAGTCCCGTTCCTGTTTCTCATGACGCTTGCCGCTCTCAACAGACCTCATATCAGGGACTACTACAAAGCCGGTGCCAGCCTCGGTTATGGACGGATGAGCACGTTCTTCAAACTGGTTCTGCCTCAGGTCTATCCGCTTATCCGGCTGCCGATGCTTGCTGTAATCGCCTATGCGACTTCCGTGGTCGACGTCGCACAGATTCTGGGACCAACAACGCCCGCTCCGCTCGCTCCGCGCCTTGTTGCCTGGATGAATGATCCGGACCTGACCAAACGCCTCATGGCGTCCGCCGGTGCATTGCTGCAGCTCTTCGTCAGTGCATTCGCTCTGCTGGTCTATCTGGTTCTGGAGCGCCTTGTTTCATCCTGGCAGGCCGCCCGGTTTGCAAGCGGGCATCGCAGGCGGAAGGATGGCTTTGCGCGTCTCGCCGGGCTTTTGCCCATGGTTCTGATCGTAGTGCTCATGACGGCTTCCATTGCCCTTCTCGGGATCTGGACCGTCGCAAAGTCATGGTGGTTCCCGGCCACGCTGCCGCAGCGCTGGGGGGTCGAACGGATGCTGGATGCGTTCGGCATGGGAGGTCCCGCGCTCTTTGCCACACTGGCGATAGCAGCGCTTGCCGCTGGAATCGCGACAGCCCTTACCCTGTGGCTGTTGGAGGCGCGCAGCTATCGCAAGCTGCCGGCCCGCAGCCGGATCAACACGATAGTCTTTCTACCGCTGCTCATGCCGCAGATCAGCTTCCTGTTCGGTCTTCAAATGCTGTTTCTGATTGCCGGACTAAGCGGAACGTTTGAAGCCGTGCTTCTTGCGCACCTGATATTTGTCTTCCCTTACGCCTATCTCGCCCTGAGCGATCCCTGGCACCGGCTGGATCCGCGCTATGCCAAGGCGGCTACCTCAATTGGCGCATCCCGAATGCGTATTTTCTGGAAGATTCAGCTTCCCTTGATGCTCCGCCCCGGACTCGTCACGTTTGCGGTCGCAGCCGCCGTTTCCGTCGGTCAGTATCTGCCAACGTTGATGATCGGGGCCGGACGGATCGTTACTGTCACGACGGAAAGCGTTGCCCTTGCAAGCGGCGGAAATCGTCAGGTCGCTGCCCTTTATGCCCTGCTGCAACTGGTTATCCCACTTGCCGGATTTATCCTGGCCGCACTTGTGCCTTCGCTCGCATTCCGCAATCGTGCTGCCATGCGGCTGGAAAGGTAAGATCGAATGCCGGCAAAAACGGAACAAACCGGCCTGGTTCTGGAAGGCGTCAGTATCCGCCTTGATGGAGCACAGCTGTTCGAGATCGATTGCCATATTCAGCCGGGCCAGATACTTACGATCATGGGAGAGAGCGGCAGCGGAAAATCCAGCCTGCTCGATTTCATCGCAGGTTTCCTGCGGCCTGTTTTCGAGGCGACCGGCAGGGTTATTCTGAATTGTGAGGACCTTACGCCTGTTCCGGCTCCGGAGCGTCACATCGGATTGATGTTTCAGTCACCGCTGCTCTTTCCGCACATGTCGGTTCTTCAGAACCTTCTGTTCGCAATCCCACCGGCAGTAAAAGGTCGCTTGGAACGCCGCCAGCTGGCCCTCCAAGCCCTCGATGACGTCGGCCTTGCCGGTTTCAGCGACCGGGACCCGGCCACGCTCTCCGGCGGCCAGCAGACACGCGTTGCGCTCATGCGAACGCTGCTGGCCGAGCCAAAAGCACTGTTGCTGGACGAGCCGTTTTCAAGCCTTGATCAAAGCAGGCGCGCAGATGTGCGCGATCTGGTGTTCCGCCTTGCCAGAAAGAAGCATCTGCCGGTCCTGCTGGTGACGCATGACGCGGAAGACGCCGCGGCCGCTGGTGGAATGACCCACCATCTCAACAAGGAGCAAGGCGGCAGTTGTTCAACCGTCGCACAGCCGCCCGCCGTTTCTGAGGACCGGTAAAGGCTATTCGGCCTGATCGGCCGACTTTGCCTGCAGAAGCGAATAGTTGTCGATGCCGATCCGCTCGATCAGATCCAGCTGGGTCTCCAGAAAGTCGATGTGGCTCTCCTCGTCGCTGAGCAGCTTTTCAAACAGTTCCATGGACACGTAGTCGCCCAGGTCGCGGCAGATTTCGCGCGCCTCGTGATAAAGCGCACGGGCGACATACTCGGCAGCCAGATCGCCTTCGAGGCATTCCTTCACATTCTGCCCGATCCGAAGCGGGTCCAGGGTCTGAAGGTTCGGCAGGCCTTCCAGAAAAATGATCCGGTCCATGAGATCCTGGGCATGCTGACGCTCTTCGTCCGCTTCCTCCAGCTCCTTGTCGGCCAGTTTTCCGAAACCCCAATCGGCGAGCAGACGCGCATGGACCCAATACTGATTGACCGCCGTCAATTCGTGCCGGAGAGCCTTGTTCAGATAATCAATGACCTGTGCTTCACCCTTCATAAGACCCTCTCCAGTCTACCGGTTGGCAGCGCGCTTGAGCGGTACGCTCTCCGGTTCGGTTTCCCTCGTCTCTTCAGACGCCTTTTCGTGAATGATGTCAATAACGGACGGAAAGCAGCCGCCACACCTTGGACGGCACCCCAGATGTCGAAACACGGCTCCGGGTGTCGGCACCTTACCGTTCGGATCGGCACGCATTTCCTTTGCAGCTTCGCGTAGCTGCTTCTCAGAAAGAACGTTACAGGAGCATACGATCATCTTAGGGTTCGTGCAGTGTCCGAATTCCGGACATATTGGCATTTAGGGTTTTATGCGCAATAACGAAACTCAACTGTAAGAGTCAACTTTTTCCGACTCCCCTGTGAAGTTACAAGGACACCCGATGAGCGGACAGGACACCCCCGATACCCGCCCGACACTTGTGTTGACGGGCGCGAGCCGCGGTATAGGACACGCCACAGTCAAGCGGTTCTCCGCCGAGGGCTGGCGCGTGATCACGTGCTCGCGGCAGGCGTTTTCCGACAAGTGTCCCTGGCCGATGGGACCGGAGGATCATATTCAGGTCGACCTCTCCGACCCGGAAAATCTTGGATACGCGGTCCAGGAAATCCGCAAGCGGCTGGAAGCAAACGGTTCAAAATTGCAGGCCCTCGTCAACAACGCCGGGATCAGTCCGAAAGGCACAGACGGTGCACGGCTCAATTCGCTCAATACCGCGATGCATGAATGGCGGACGGTCTTTCAGGTGAATTTCTTTGCACCGATCCTGCTGGGGCGCGGGTTGTTCGATGAATTGAAAGCTGCAACCGGATCCGTGGTGAATGTGACGTCGATCGCAGGCATGCGGGTTCATCCCTTCGCGGGTACAGCCTATGCGACGTCAAAGGCTGCGCTGGCGTCGCTCACGCGTGAAATGGCAGCGGATTTCGGGCCTCACGGCATCCGCGTGAATGCTATCGCACCAGGCGAGATCGACACGTCCATTCTTTCGCCCGGAACCGAAAAGATGATTGATGACATACCCTTGCGGCGCCTGGGGCTGCCGGAAGAAGTGGCCGATACGATCTTTTATCTGTGCTCACAAAGAAGTTCTTACGTAACCGGAGCTGAAATTCACATCAACGGCGGACAACATGTCTGATCTCGTCAAATGTTGCTAGGCTTGCGTGACCGGCAAGGTCTACGAAATGACACTTACGTACTATTTGCAATGAAGCGAAATAAAGAAACGGACACTCTAATACGATAGTTTACCCAATATTCATGGCTGACGGGAATAGTGTTTTCAAGGGTAACGCTGTTCTGACAGCCATGCGGGGATCGTATGAAACAGATTTTGAAGTCGTTGGTCGACCTGAAGTTCGGATTCAAGGTCGGCGGTGGGTTTTTGGCGGTGCTGCTGCTGACCGCAGTGGTCGGTGCCGTTGGCTTCTTCGCCATCCAGAACCTTTCCTCCAGCTTTGTCGTTGCCGACCGCGCCGCGCAAGTTGCCGGTCAGGTCCAGGCAACGTCCCTCAAGCGGGAAGACTATCTGAATAGCCCGACCCCAGAACTGAGTGCGGCTGTCGATCAGGAAATCGAGGCCCTGAACGCCTCCCTGCAGAAGCTGGATGAGGAAGTGGCCGGCAATGCGGAAGCCGAGGCACAGGTCGCCGGAGCCAAGCAGGCCGTTTCGGAATTCGCCGCAACATTCGACGACGTCGTGGCGCAAACGGAGCAACAGGCTCTGCGTCTTGCATCGCTTCAGGAGAATACAGCAAACCTCGGCAAGCTGGCTTTCAACATCAATGACGCGGTGATCACTGAGGAAAAGCGCGTGAGCGCAGAGGCCTTTTCAGCCGACAGCCGGCTGGACGACGCTTCCGCGATCCAGCGGGGCATCTTTGAACTGAAGGACAAGGTCATTCAGATCCGGCTCAAATATCTGGAAGGGAACGGCAATCTGCAAGGCGAGGCCCTTGAAGAATCAATCCATATTGCACGTGCCATGGTCTCGTCCACAAAGCAGATGCGTTACAAGCAGATCGACGGCATGCAGCCGAAAGTCATGGCTCAGCTTGCCGGTGCGACCAAGAAGCTTCTCGGTGCTCTTGAAAACCTCACGAAAGACCTGGGTTTTTCCGAAGCCTATGAAGCCCGTCTTGCGGTTGGCGAAGGCATCGAGGGCCTGGACGCAAAGACGGTCGCGGTTCTTGAACAGGCGGCCCCGGTGGTTGACCAGGCCAAAACCGAGTCACTGGAAGCGTCGACACGGCTCGCAACCATTCGCACGATTTCCGACAAGGCCAAGTCGCTGAACCAGACCGCCCAGACAACGCGTTCCGAGCTGCTCTACCTGTTCGGCGCTTTCGGTTCGGACGATAAAGCACTGGTCGAAGCACAGATTGCTTCGCTTCTTGCCCTCGAAGAAGACCTGCTGAAATACGCAAAGGTCCTGCCGTCGGCAGCCGAGGCGATCGAGGCGATCCCGACTTCCATCGTCACGCTTGATAAGTCGTTCAAGGAAATGCTGACAGCGGAAACCGACCTGCTGGAAAAACGACAGCAGCTCGACAGCCTGACCAGAAAGGTCAACGACGACATTGCAGCCATCTCGAACGCGCAGTCGCAGGCGGCCAACTCCGCAGCCGGCTCCGCCGAAGTTCAGATCATCATGACAATCATGCTCGCTATTCTCGGGGGCGTCGGTCTGGCCTTTATCCTCAACATGGCGATCACACGTCCAATTCAGATCATAACGAATGTTATGGATCGGCTGGCGAATGGTGACAACGAAGTTGATATTCCTGGTATCGAGCGTGGCGACGAAATCGGCAACATGAGCCGCACGGTGCAGGTTTTCCGGGACAACGCCGTGGAGCGGGCTGAACTCCAGGCGCAAAACGAACAGGAAGAAGAAGCCCGTCACGAGCGCCAGCAGCGTGTCGACGACCTGATCAACAATTTCCGGGCGACTGCGGAAGAGGCTCTCGGATCGGTCGCGTCAACGGCAGGTAGCCTTGACAACACCGCACAGGCGCTAACTGAAATCGCCCGTGACAGTGCCGGTTATGCGACCGAAACCCAGTCCTCCTCGAACGACACCACGAACAACGTCCAGACTGTTGCCAGTGCTGCAGAGGAACTTGCGGCCTCGATCGGCGAGATATCCCGTCAGGTCGCGCAGACCACCGAGATCGTCGACCGGGCAACAACGGGCACGCGCGAGACCAACGAGAAGGTCGAGGGTCTTGCGGAAGCTGCAACAAAAATCGGCGAAGTCGTGACCCTGATCCAGGCGATCGCTGAACAAACCAACCTCCTTGCCCTGAACGCCACTATCGAGGCGGCGCGCGCAGGCGAAGCCGGCAAGGGCTTTGCGGTGGTTGCTTCCGAGGTCAAGGAGCTTGCGACACAGACGTCGCGAGCGACAGAGGAAATCAGCTCGCAGATCACCGAGATCCAGAACGCCACCAAGGAATCCGTCGTGGCCATCGGCGAAATCGCGGAGACCATGACCGAGGTGAACAGCTACACCACCGCCATCGCATCAGCGGTTGAGCAGCAAGGCGCCGCAACAGCGGAAATCTCGCAGAACGTTCAGCGGGCTGCAGAAGGAACCGGTGCAGTATCCTCGTCCATGACTCAGCTGTCACAGGCAGTCGATCAGACATCATCGTCCGCAGACATGGTTCTTTCGGCATCCGGCGAGCTGACGGACAAGACGGACCATTTGAAACAGGAAGTCGAGCAGTTCCTGTCGAAAGTCGCCGCGGCCTGATCAGCGTCGTTGCATTGTTGAACGGGCGGAGTGCCATGCGCTCCGCCCTTTTTCGTTGCGCCGCATGAAGCTGTGATTGACCTTGCCCGCCAGGAAGACTAAGGCGTGATCACCTAAGTGAACAAACAACGTGAGACCATCGTGGCGGACCCCAAAAGCGCCTCTTCCTTTGCCCCATACGGGAGCCCGCCGTCCCAGTCCTGGCCCGTCGTGCTGGAAACAAGGGGGTGGAAGGACTACCGCCTTCTCGACATGGGGGCCGGCGAGAAACTGGAACGCTACGGCCGTTTCACCATTGTGCGTCCGGAGCCCCAAGCCATGGGCGCGCGCCGGCTCAAGGAAGCCCAGTGGCAGCGTGCGGATGCCGTTTTTTCCGGTGACACGGAAGAAGAAGGCCCCGGGCGTTGGAAGTTTGCAGGCAACGTGCCGGAAACCTGGCCGATGTCCTACGGGCCGGTCCGATACAATGGCCGCTTCATGTCGTTCCGGCATGTCGGGGTTTTTCCCGAACAGGCAGCTCATTGGGACTGGGTGAATGAAAAAGTGCGGGCTGGGCGCAAGAACTCGCCCGACAAACCGCTGAAAATCCTGAATCTCTTCGGCTATACGGGCCTTGCATCGTTGCTGCCTGCAACGGAGGGAGCCCAGGTGACCCATGTAGACGCCTCCAAGAAGGCGATCGGATATGCCCGTGAAAACCAGGCGTTGTCCGGACTGGATGACCTGCCGATCCGCTGGATATGCGAAGACGCGTCGAAATTTGTCGCTCGTGAAGTCAGGCGCGGGAACACCTATGACGGGATCATTCTCGATCCTCCGAAATACGGTCGTGGTCCCAAAGGCGAAGTCTGGGATCTCTACACCAGCCTGCCGGGCATGCTTAAGGATCTGCGGCAGCTATTGGCCAAGGACTCATTGTTCATGATCCTGACCGCCTATGCGATCAGGTCCAGCTTCCTCGCGATCCACGAGCTGATGGCCGAAACGCTCGCTGAGCAGGGCGGCCTCCTGGAGTCCGGAGAACTCGTGATCCGCGAAGAAGCGGGAAGCCGGGCGCTGTCGACTTCACTGTTCTCCCGTTGGAGCGGCCGCTGACGCAGGCTCACTCGGCCGCCATCGCTGGCTGGTAGTTGTCGTTGGACCACGACGTATCGGTTTCCGAGCGCTCATCATGTGCCTGCGGTTTTGTTTCTTCGGAAGCCGCGGGCTTGCGCTTGCGCGCATAAACAAGTGCAAACATCGGCGGCGCGAAATAGAACGAGATCACGGTCGACAACAGCACGCCGCCAGCGATGGACATTGCAAAGGGAGGCCAAAAGCCGCCTCCTTCCAGGATCAGGGGCAGGAAGCCACCGAACGTCGTCAGCGTGGTCGACACGATGTGCCGGCTGGACCCCATCACAACGTCAACCATCGCGTTCTGGTCTCCGTTTACCGCTCCTTCGTTCTGCTGCATGCCGGTCAATATGATGATCGCAGCATTTATGGAGACACCGATCGAGCCGATCACGCCGATGATCGCGTTGATCCCGAACGGATACTGGAAGACCGCCAGCGCGAAGATGCTTAATCCCGCTGAGAGAACGGCGACGACCAGCGTAACTGCAGACAAGCGGAATGAGTTGAATGTCAGCACAATCGCTGCAATCGACAGTGGCACAATCAACCCCAGCGAGCCTATCAGGTTCGTCAACGTGTCGTCACGGGCATCAGAGTCGCCTCCCGTTTCGATCCGGTATCCATCCGGCAGGGCAAATCCGGCAGCTTCCACTTCCGACTGGAGTTTCTTGAGTGCCTCTTCCGGCAACACGCCGTATTGCACGAAAGCCTGGACGGTGTTGGTCCGCTCGCCGTTTCGCCGGTTGATCTGGCCTTCGGCAGGCTCCATGCGGATGTCGGCGATGGCAGACAAAGGCACACCGTTATAGGCCGCTGACCCGGGCACACCGTTTCCGGGCAACAGGGGAAGACTTGCAATGCGGGACAAGTCGCCTCGATCCGATGCACCGACGCGCACGCGCACCGGCAGTTCCTCCGTGCCCTCAATCAGGCTGCCACCTGTCGCCCCTTCAAGCGTTGCCTCAAGCTGCTGAGCAACCTCACCAAGCCCCAGCCCCAAAAGCCGCGCCTTGTCTTCGTTGACGGATAATTTCAGCTTCGGCGAGCCGCCATCGAGCGTCGTGCGCACGATCGTCACCTCTTCGACGCGCGCAGCAAGCTCACGCAGCTTGTCGCCTTCAACACGCAGAACTTCCAGAGAGGGACCGACCAGACGCAATTCGACGGGTGCGTCGACGGGCGGGCCCTGGACGAGATCACGTACCAGAATGCGCGCTTCCGGAAAGTCCGACGACAGGCTTGCCTGCAAAACCGGCACAAGCCGTGCGGTTTCAGCCGCAGATGATGTCGTTACAAGGGCTTGCGCAAAGGCAGGTGCCCGGTCCCGATTGCCGACGATGTTATAGTAAAATGCGGGCGCACTCTTACCGACCACCCAAGACACTTGCTCGATACCCTGTGTGCCCGCGAGCGCGGCATCTATTTTTCGTGCCGTGCCGGCGGTTTCGGAGATCGCGGTTCCATCCGAAAGCTCGACCTCAATGTGAAACTGGTTCCGGTCAACGCCAGGGAAAAACTGCGCCGTAAGCGTTGGCATGCTCAGGAAGCCGATTACCGGCAGGACCAGAGCAAAGGCAACGGAGCTTGCCGGATTGCGCATCGCCATCTTCAAGGAAAAGCGGAAGGGCACGGCGACTAAAGCCGCAAGCCCGGATTTTCCTGTTTTTTCGCCACTTGTATTGGCTGGCAAAATCCACCCGGCGATAGCGGCTGTCAAAGTGACCGCGACGACGAAGGACCACAAAAGCATGATGATCACAGCAATTGCGATGGCACCCACGAAGTCTCCGGCGGGGCCTGGCAGCAGAACCATCGGCATGAAGGAAAGCGCTGTCGTGACCGTGGAGGCGAGCAGGGGGGCAAACAGGCGACGCACGGCCTTGGCGACTGCGTCACGGCGGGTTCTCCCCTGATCAAGCGCCTGTCCGATTTCATCCGTCATGACGATACCGGCATCGACCAAGAGGCCGAGGGCGACGATCAGCCCGGTCAAGGACATCTGATGAAGCGGCAAGCCGATCATGCTCATCGTCGCGAAGGAAGCGAGGGTCACAACTGGCAGGACCATTGCCACGATCAACGCTGATCTCAGCCCCATGGTGACCAGCAGAACCGCAACCACCAACCCCATCCCGATGGCGATATTCAGGCCAACATTGGACAGGCGATCGATGGTATAAAGGCTCTGGTCGAAAACGAGCTGGTGTTCGATGGAATACGGCATGTCCGCTTCAAATCCGGCAATCCGGCTGCGAACGCGTTCCATCCAGGTGTCTACCTGAAGACCGTCGGCGATTTTTGCCGCGACAAGGATGGCAGGCCGTCCGGAGGAAAAGGCGAGTTCTTCCGCAGGTTCTCTCTTTCCCTTAGAAACCGCTGCAACATCTCCAACCCGTGTCACAATCCCGGTATCGCTCACGGTGACAGGAATTTGCCGGATCCGGTCGAGTGCGGCAATTTCTCCCTCGACCTCAATCAGGAACTCACGGTCGGCACCGCGCAGACGCCCTGCCCGCACTTTGGCGTCAGCGGATCTGATCGCTGCTGAAACCTGTTCAACGGTCAAAGAAAGTGAGGTCAGAACCGCAGGATCGACCTGAACCAGAATTTCCTCTTCAACCTCACCGAAAATCTCGACTGACTTGGTGCCCGGCACATTGCGCAAAGTGTCTGAAAGGGCTTCGGCGTAGCGCAAAAGCACCGCATCCGAGACGCCATCATGTCGCGGCACAAGCGCACTGATCGAAGCGAAAGCACCTGCGCCTTCCGTCGAGAATTCCGGTTCAAGAACACCTTGCGGGAATTCTCTTGTCGCATCGCCGATCTTGTCCCGGATTTCAGACCAGGCCTGCTCGATCACTTCTTCCGTCAACGTGTCGAGAAGTTCGATCTGCACAATCGAAATGGAGGACGAAGAGGTCGATTCGATCACGTCGATCTCTTCGACTTCACGCAGCTCTTCCTCGATCTTTTCCGTCACCAGAGCCTCGACCCTGGCCGGGTCCGCGCCCGGGTATACCGTTGTTACGGTGGCAAAGAGATTGGTGATCGTTGGGTCTTCCTGACGGCCAATTCCAACGAGCGCGGACAATCCGGCCGCGATGATGACGAGGATCGTAAGCGCAACCAGACGCGGCTGGCGGAAGAACACGGTTTCCATTGTCTATGCTCCCTCACCGATCGGATTGACTTTCTGGCCGACAACAACACGGTGCACGCCTTCTGCGACGATCTGTGTGCCGGCAGATATCGTGCCGCGGACAAAGGATCTGTCCGCATCGGCGTGGAGCACTTCCACCGCTTCGCGCCGGATTTCATACCCGCCGGCCCCCGTTTGCGCCTCTGTCTCGACGATTGCCAACAGGGTCCAAAGACCGCGAGGTCCTTCCTTGAGCGCGGATGTCGGCACCCAGTAGCCCTCGGTATCGATGCGTTCCGTAAGTCCGAGTTCTGCAAGGCGCCCGAATTGCGGCACTTCGCGTGACGTTTGCAGTTCAAAAAGCGTTTCGATTGTGCGGGTACTGGTCTGCAGGTCCGGCCGAAAACCGGAAAGACGTGCCTCGAACAGACTGCCTGCGACACGGATCTCGTAAGCCTCCTGCCGTTTCAAACGGTCGACGACCTCTGGCGCGAGGCCAATACGAACCGTTGGCTTGGCTGTCTCCAGAAGGCGTAAGACCGGCGCACCAGGAGAAACCGTTGCGCCTTCATCCAGCAAACGCTCGCCAACGGTTCCGTCAAACGGAGCGGTCAGGACCGATTTATCGAGACTGATATCGATCGCCTCGACAGCGGCATCGATCTGATCGATCGTAGCGTCGAGACGCGTTAGCGCGAGCCTTGCTTCGTCGAGGATCTGGTCGCTGACATGCCCGCCATCACGCAGTTGCTGACGGCGCTGAAGCGTCAGCGCAGCCAGTTCGCGATCGCTCTCCGTCGCACGGCGGTTCGCAATCTGACGGCGTTTCTCAGCTTCAAGCGCGCGTGTGTCCAGAACGGCTATCACGTCGCCCTTTTGTAATGTGTCACCTTCGTCAAACGCGATCTCACGGATGGTTCCGGACAGCTCAAAACCCAGATCGGTGCGACGTGCCGGTTCAATACGGCCGACAAAACTGCGCGAGACGTCGTATCCTGTGCGAAATTCAGGGGCGATGGACCGAACCTCGACAAGAGGTGCTGCGGCAACGGCCGGCTTTTCCTCTGCCCGCATCTGGATTGTGGTCACCCCAATCATGACGGCTGCAGCTGCAAGCCCGACATTCATGGAAAATGTCGTCAAACTGACCAGTCCCCGGGTCATTTTCCTCAATGACCCGCGCTTCGGCGTCTTTGTTTCAGAAGCTGCACTCTTTTCCGACATCGCCTTGCCCTCATCGCCTGTTTGACGGCAACCGTTCACGGGCTCTATGCGCCATCAATGTGAACAGCTCTAACTATGTTACAGTTGCTAACATATGTTAGAAGAATTAACTTCGACAAGGGATTCGCTGAAAAAAAGTTCAGAAACACCAGAAAATGGCTAAAAACAAAGTCCAGAAAAAAAGCGCCTACCACCATGGCGACCTGCGCGGGCAGCTCATTTCGGCGGCAAGAAGCCTGATCGAAGAGCATGGTCCGGATGGGTTTTCCATGTCCGACGCATGCCGGCTGGCCGGTGTCAGTACCGCAGCTCCCTACCGTCACTTCGCGTCGAAGCAGGACCTCCTGACAGACGTGGCAAAGGACGGGCTGCAGCGGCTTGGCGTCGAGATGGAAGACAACGCCTCTCAGTTTACGCGCGGCACCGTGGAGTCGATCTCTGCAATCGGCAGGGCCTATGTGAATTTTGCGATCCGCGAACCACACGCTTTCCGGCTGATGTTCAGCACGCAGGCACATTCCGGGCGCATCGAAGAGCTCCGAGAGGTGGGACGCGGCTCGTACGGCGTTCTTCTGCGTGAAGTCGCGCGATACACCGGCGAACCGGAAATTACCGAGAGCGTGATACGAAATGCCTTTCCGCTCTGGACGCAGGTCCACGGTCTTTCGTTTCTGGCGATCGATGGAAAGCTGGATGTTACCGCGTTTCCTGTCGATATCGATGAATCGATCCTGATCGCAACAGAACGTCTGTTGCCACCTGGCGGCCAGGGGAAGGCTTGACCCGCTCCATCCTTGGCCCTAATCCAGCCTTGAGGAAAAACAGTCAACATTTCGGCTCCCGAGCGAGCCTCCGGAGCGGGACATGTCCCAGGCAGGTAAAGAAAAACGTCAAGGCGCGGTGAAGCAAATCACCAGCCATTCCAATCCGATCGTCAAGGAAATCAAGGGACTGGTCGCGCAGCGCAAACACAGGAGCCAGTCGGGCCTGTTCGTTGCTGAAGGATTGAAACTGGCCACTGATGCGCTCGAAGCAGGCTGGCAGGTTAGATATCTTGCGCTGGGTCCGGATGCCCGGGAAAACCCGGTCGCTCAGAAGGCCGCCGCCACGGCAAAAGCACGTGGCGCGCTGATCCTTGAAGTGTCCACCGCCGTCATGTCCGCGATGACCCGGAAAGACAATCCGCAAATGGTCGTCGGTGTCTATGAGCAGAACATTCTGACCGCGAGGGACATCAACCCCGCACCAAACGGCCTTTGGGTTGCTCTCGACCGCGTCCGCGATCCGGGAAATCTCGGCACGATCGTCCGGACCATTGACGCCGTGGGCGGAAGCGGTGTCATTCTGGTTGGTGACTGCACCGACCCGTTTGCCGTAGAAGCCGTTCGCGCCACGATGGGATCGCTGTTTCATGTCCCTCTCGCCAAAATGACGAAGGACGAATTCAAGCCGTTCGCAAAGGCCTGGCCGGGGACTGTCGCCGCCACGCACCTGAAAGGGTCGGTCGACTACAGAAAGCCCGAATACACCGAACCGGTCCTTCTGGTGATGGGTAACGAGCAAAAAGGGCTGGAGGACGATATGGCGGACGCCTGCGCAACCCTGATCCGGATCCCGCAGGTCGGTCAGGCGGACAGCCTCAACCTTGCCGTTGCCACCGGCGTTGCACTTTATGAAATTCGCCGCAAACACCTGGAGCTCTGAGATGCGTCTGTTTGTTTTTGGTGTCGGCTTTTCTTCAAAGGCCTTCATTGAAGAGGTTCGCGACCAGTTTGAATGGATCGGGGGCACAACACGATCTGAAGAAAAGGCGAGCATTCTCCGCAAGGCAGGAGTGGAACCCTTTCTTTTCGATGGCACTGCAAAAGGTGCGGGCATTTCAGACGCGCTGAAGACAGCAACGCATGTCCTTGTCTCGATTGCGCCAAACGAAGACGGCGATCCGGTTCTTACCTGGCACGGAGAAGATATCGCGGCCGGAAAACCTTCCTGGACCGGCTACCTTTCGACAGTCGGCGTCTACGGCAATCATGACGGCGCGTGGGTCGATGAAGATACGCCCTGCAAACCTGTTTCCAAGCGGTCGGTGCAGCGGGTCGCTGCAGAAGACGCCTGGCTTTCCTTTGCTGGGGACACCGGATTGGCGGTCCAGGTTTTCCGCTTGTCCGGAATTTACGGACCTGGCCGGAACACGTTTGAAAACTTCAAGAAAGGCAAGGCGCGGCGGCTGGTCAAACCGGGCCAGGTGTTCAACCGCATTCATGTCGCAGATATTGCACGTGCCCTGAAGCTGGCCATGGCTACCCGGTCGACACGGGTTTTCAATGTAACGGACGACGAACCGGCACCGCCACAGGATGTCGTCACATATGCCGCCGAATTGCTTGGCGTGGAACCGCCTCCGGAAATTCCATTCGAGAGTGCCGATCTGACGCCGATGGCGCGGTCGTTCTACGGTGAAAACAAGCGGGTCTCCAACAAGCGCATCAAGGACGAGCTCGGGTTCACATTCCGCTATCCCAATTACCGGATAGCATTGCGGGACCTGCTGGCTACACTCTAGCTGCCGCTCGTTCCTGAAAGATCGTTAGGTGGTTCATCGCAATGCGCATTGCCTGGAAAATCTTCGGAGTGTCGCTGATCGTTTTTCTGATCATGGCGGGAGCAGCCACGTTTTCGATTTACAAGATCTTCGAGATCAACAAGGAACTCCAGCTGATCTCCGAGGTCTATTCACCGCTGCGCCACGAAGTTGCGCGCATCGAGGTAATTGCGCTCCAGGAAGAACTGGAGCTTGAGCGGGTCGAGAAGCTTGAAGCCGAATTGCGCGCCGACCGGCTCGAGGCACTCAGTGCCGGATTGACGGAAACCGACATCGACAGTGCAGTCGCGCAGCGCCCTGACCTTCAGGCACGCATTGTGCACCTTGAGGAACGACTCGAGACGGGACTGGCGCTGTTTGAAACGCATGCGAACAATGTCGAAACGCTTCTAAGGTCTGCCGAGCGGCGGGTCAGGTCCGCGCAGGACGAAGCTACCTCTCTCAATGACAAACTGGAGCTTGCTGCTCTTTATCCGACGTTGATCGCCATAGAGACCCAGCACAGCAACTTTCACAGTCATGCGCTCAATCTCGTAAAGACCGCGGACCTGCCTCCTTCGACACGGGAAAATCTGGAAGAACAGCTGGAGAGCGAAGGGCAGAAATTGACAGAGCGGCTCAACGCATTGCGCGAACATGTCAGCGACTTCACGGACCAGTCGGTCGCGACCGCCGCACTCCATGAACAACAGGCGCTTTATGCCAGCATCGCAGCGACCGCCACTGCCGGACTGCTTGCACTGCTGCTTTCGTCTTTTGTCATCTCAGGGCTCCTTAAGCCTATGCGGGCACTCTCAAGCGGTGCCCGGCGCGTTGAGGAAGGCGATTTCGAAGTGCGATTGACGCCGCGCTCGCGCGATGAAATCGGCTCCCTGACCAACAGCTTCAACACCATGGTCGACGGCCTCAGGTCGACGCAGAAAATCAAGGACACTTTCGGCCAGTACCTTGATCCGCGTGTGGTTTCCGGCCTCATCACCGACCAGTCTCACGCGACCGCCGGCACGAAAAAGGTGGTCTCAGCCTATTTCTCGGACCTTGCCGACTTCACGACCATATCGGAACAATTCACGCCCGGCGGTCTTGTGCGTGTGCTCAACCGCTATCTCGACCTGATGTCTTCGCAAATCACCGACCGTCAGGGCGTCATCGACAAATATATCGGCGATGCAATCATGGCCTATTGGGCGCAGCCCTTCAGCGAAGACGATGATCAGGCAACGCTTGCCGTTGAAAGTGCCCTCGCCAATGTCCGGCTCATGGAGCTGTTTCAAAAGGAGCTGCCTGACTTGACGGGGCTGCAAAAGAACCTGCCCATTCTGCGTCAGCGTATCGGCATTGCGACCGGCGAGGCTGTCATCGGCTCGATAGGTTCGGAAAAAACCAAGAATTACACGATCATGGGCGACACGGTGAACCTGGCAGCGCGTCTGGAAGGGGCGAACAAGGTCTATGGCACCCAGATCCTGGTGTGCCAGAGAACCCGCGATACAACATCCGGCATTGAGTTCCGGCCGGTCGATAAAATCCAGGTCAAAGGCAAGACGCAACCGACAAATGTCTATATGCCGCTTGGACCATCCCAGGAATTGCCGCAAGACCTGAGAGAGCTGCAGGAGCGTTCCGAAGAGGCCCTGACTGCCTTTTCACAAGCCCGTTGGACGGAAGCCCGTCAGACTTTTGAAGCCATCATTGCGTCCACTCCGGACGACCAGATCGCCGCGGTCTTCTTGAACAGGCTCGATTTGATTTCAAGCCAGGGAGCACCTGCTGACTGGGATGGCGTCTGGCACTTGAACACGAAATAGCCCGATCCGAGCGCAAAGTACTTTGGACGTAACCCAAGGCCCGGTTCCGGGCTTGACGCAGGCGCATCGACGTCCCAGCTTCGGCACAGGGCAGGCTGGCGCTTGCTGATCACGATCGAGGAATGGACACCATGAGCAACTGGCGCGTTTACCTGTCGGGAGAGATCCACACGGATTGGCGGGAAAGAATAACAGATGGGGTCAAGGCACTGGACCTGCCTGTGGAATTTTCAGCGCCCGTTACGGATCATTCGGCAAGCGATGATTGCGGTGCGGTCATTCTCGGCGGCGAAGACAAGAAATTCTGGTACGACCACAAAGGCGCGAAGGTCAATGCGATCCGCACGCGAACGCTGATCGAAAAGGCTGACATCGTGGTTGTGCGTTTCGGCGACCAATACAAGCAATGGAACGCAGCCTTCGACGCAGGGTATGCGGCTGCACTCGGCAAGTCGCTCATCGTCGTTCACGACCCGTCGCTGACGCATCCCCTGAAAGAAGTCGACGGGGCCGCACTTGCCGTGGCCGAAACCTCGGAGCAGGTCGCGGAGATCCTGAAATATGTCATTCTCGGGCAGCTCGATCGTTGATGCCGACAGGCGGTCCGTTCGCACGACCGCCTGAATTTTGCGTTCCCACGGAGCACGGCACCGAACCGGACACGCCGGCAAGCCTGTGGAGCACGGGAACGTGACTCGCTCTAGATCCTACCTTGAAATTAACAAATTCATTACCATACTAAGAGACACTAAGGTTTCCCGCATTGCTTAGACGGGAAAGCTGATACCTTCGCAAATCAAACTGCGCGTTGAACTGCTGCAGCAAGAAATGGCTGCGCACACGCATGTTTATTTTCGAAGCAAATTTGCGGAGTACTTTAGAGTTATCATAAACACTGTCATCAAGACGTCGAAAAGTCGGGCTAGGAAGACCGCCTGTATGTCTTGAGGCGTAGAATTGGAAAGCAAGCTCCATGCAACATGGAAACGTAAAATGGTTTGATCAGGGCCGCGGTGTCGGCACGATCCAACCCGAAGACGGCGAGGATATTCTCGTCCACATCTCGGCCCTGCACCGGTCCGGCATCGACACTTTGAAGGAAGGCCAACTGGTTGCTTTCGATCTGGAGTGGCGCCGCGGTCAGATGGTGGCTGAAGACCTGAAAGTCCTGTAAGGTTATCCTTTAAGGTCTTTCCGGAAGCAAGGGCGGTTCGACCGCCCTTTTTTTATTGGGGGAAACATGAATATTGATGAAAGGCTGCAGGAAGGTATTGCTGCGCATCGCAAAGGCGACCTGGAGACAGCCCAGGACATTTATCTTGAGATATTGAACGAGGACCCGAAACATCCCGACGGATTGCATTTTCTCGGCCTTTTGCATTTTGACGCCGGTCAATCCGACAGTGCGATTGATCTGATCCAGAGATCCCTGGAACTCAATGAGCGAAACACCTCTGCCCTGAACAATCTCGGCAACATCCTCAAGCTGATCGGCGAGCCCAGAAAGGCCTTCGCAGCCTATGTGCGCGCCGTTGAATTTGACTCACGCCATGAAGATGCCTGGAAGAACATAAACCTGTTGTTGCGCAGCTCCGGCGACTATCATGAAATCCTTACCATCATGTCCGAGATCGTTCGTCTGGACCCTGAAAACCCCAGCGCCTGGAACACTTATGGCCTTGCACTGATGTTTACCGGTTCGGAGGACAAAGCTGCCGAAGCAATCGACAAATCGCTTCGTTTCGATGATCCGAAGTCACCCACAGCCCTCTGGCGTGCACGTATTTTGAGTGCGCTTGGAAAGACCGACCTTTCGCAAGAACATTTTGAAAGGATTGTCGAAGCGGAGCCGGACAACGAGGCCGCCCACTATCACCTTGCCGCCGTCAGGGGCGACGATCTGGAGCACGCACCTGAAGACTATGTAAAGTCTCACTTCGACAAGTTCTCGGATTCCTTCGACACCGTGCTGGAAAATCTCGGCTACCGTGCGCCGGAACTGGTCGCCGAAGACGTCGTCGCCCTTGCCACTGAAAGAGGCGCGCCGTTTCAGGATGTTGCCGATCTTGGCTGCGGCACCGGCTTGTGCGGTCCTCTCATCAATGATCACTGCACGCGGCTTACCGGGATCGACCTGTCGCAAGGCATGATGCAAAAGGCTGCGGAGCTGAAGGTCTACGACTTCCTGGTCGAAGGCGAACTTGTTTCCTTCCTGAATTCCGATCTTCCCACACAGTTCGACCTCGCCGTCTGCGTCGACACGCTGTGCTACATCGGCAATCTCAGACCATTCATGCACGCGCTGGCCAATGCGTTGAAACCCGGCGGCATTCTGGTGGCAAGTGTCGAACACCTTGTCGGTGTCACCGGTACGGATTTCCGCGTGGACAGTTCCGGCCGGTATGCGCATACGCCGGACTACATTCGCCGGTGCGCCGAAGAGGCGTCTCTCATTTACAAGCAGGACCGCGAGGAAGTGCTGCGCAAGGAACTAGGCAAGGATGTCAACGGTCTGATTTTCCAGGTGCAAAGACCCGATGATACTTGACGCCCGGCCCTTGCCCGGCACGGGTACCCCATGCAGGCAGCCTCCGGACGCAAGCGGCCGGTAGCCAACTCAGTCAGCAGGAAACGCATTTGCCGTCCGGAGAGACAAAACGAGGTGCACTCGGTTTCATACTTGTCACCCTGACCATCAACTCGATGGGGATCGGGTTGATGATGCCGGTGCTGCCATCGCTTTTAACGGATCTGACGCAACTGCCCGTCAGCGAAGCGGCGCGATGGGGCGGAGCGCTCAGCGTCGTCTATGCGCTGATGCAGTTCGTGTTCGGGCCCACACTCGGAAACCTATCAGACCGGTTCGGCCGCAGACCCGTCCTGCTGGTCTCCATGTTCACGATGGCCGTTGACTATCTTGTCATGGCGCTGTCCTGGCACCTTGCCGTTCTTTTCATCGGCAGGACCCTTTCCGGTGTTGCCGGTGCCACCTTCTCCGCGGCCTCCGCTTACATCGCCGATGTGTCGTCGAAGGAAGACAGGGCCAAGAATTTCGGACTTGTCGGCGCAGGGTTCGGGGTCGGCTTTGTGCTCGGTCCCATGATCGGAGGCTATTTGGGCGAATATGGGCCGCGTGCTCCGTTCTACGCCGCCGCAGCGCTCTCCTTCGTCAACTTCCTCTTCGGCTACTTTGTTTTGCCGGAGACGCTGAAGCCGGAAAACAGGCGCGCTTTCGACTGGAAACGCGCCAATCCATTGGGCGCGCTCAAACAGGTCGCGAAGTATCCGGCCGTACGAACTCTTTTGCTGGCAATCTTCCTGTTCGATATCGCACACTATGTCTATCCGGCGGTCTGGAGCTTTTATGCAGAAGAGGTCTTTGCCTGGACACCAGCCGATATCGGCCTCTCCCTCGCCTTTGTTGGTGTCGGTTTTGTGTTTGTGCAGGGCTACTTGATCAGAGTTCTCGAGCCCAAACTCGGTCCGGGACGCACGCTGCTGATCGGCCTTAGCGCCAACCTTGTCGCTTTCGCAGGACTTGCGTTCGCAAGTTCGGGCTGGATGGCCTATGCAATGATCATCTTTGCAGCGTTTGGCGCTTTGGCAACACCCGCTTTCACCGGTCTGATGTCCAATCGCATGCCCGACAACGCCCAGGGTGAATTGCAGGGTCTGATATCCAGTGCCGCCGGCCTGTCACTTGTGATCAGCCCATTCGTCATGACGCAGATTTTTGCCAATTTTTCGGGCCCCGCCGCGACGATCACGTTTCCAGGTGCCCCTTTTGCTCTGGCATGGCTCCTCATTCTCGCGTCCATGCTGATTGCATTGCCCTTCATGAAACTGACTGACGATGGTATTCCGGCTTCCGATCCTTCTGAGCAAAAGAAGCCTGCGGAGTAAAAAATGACTGGTCATTCCAGCCTTGACGGGCCGAGACTTTTGCCGGCTTCTGGCCAGAGCGTTCAGCAACTGGTTGTGCTGTTACACGGTTATGGCGCTGACGGGTCGGATCTGATCGATCTCGGCCGCTTCTGGCAGGCCTTGCTCCCCGGAGCTGCATTCGTCGCACCGAATGCGCCGGAACCCCTCCCCTTCGATGGCTTTGGCGGACGTCAATGGTTCGCGCTGGACGAGCGAACACCAGCTGAATACCGGATCGGTGCAGAAGCTGCGCAACCGGCGCTCGACCGGTTTCTGGACGAGGAACTGGAAAAACTGTCTCTGAATGAAAGCGCGCTGGCGCTTTTCGGTTTTAGCCAGGGTGCTATGATGGCGCTTCAAGCCGGGCTCAGACGGAAAAAACCGCTGGCCGGTATCCTTGCATATTCAGGACTGCTCCCGGGAGCGGACAAGCTTGGGCAGATTAACCGGGAGAGCCCGGTTCTGATCGTGCACGGAGCGGATGACGACGTCGTGCCGAGCTATCACGGACAGGCGGCACAGGACGCACTGACAGCCGCCGGGGTTCAATCAACTTTCCATGAGCTCGACGGACTGGCGCATTTCATCGACGATCGCGGCGTTTCCCTTGGCGGGCGCTTTCTCCAGACAGTCTTTTCCGGCGAAAAATAGCGTTTTCAACGCCCCGCCGTGCATTTGGTTAATGGGCTGTTAACCCGATTGAAGGATGCTGAAAAGACTTGTGCCGGACCAGAATGGACCGGTGAAACCGGGATCAAGCACATGCAGATCAGTGTCGAAACGACAACCCAGAGTGCGAGCCTGTTTTCCGCATCCTTTTCGAGTGGCGGTCCAGAAGGATCCAAGCAAGGTCCAAAAGGATACGCATACGGGCATGACATCGGCCAGCGTAACGGCCAGGACAAAGCTCCCACAGTCTCCGTTCTCGAAGCCGCGAGCAAAAAAGCTGAAGAAGATGCTGTGGTGATCGCCGCGCTTCAGCAGGCCATCGACAAGGGCAAGGGCGACGATGAAGACGAGGGTGGTGACAAGGCGCTCGCAACCGTCGAGGACTACCAGAAGACCGCGGGAAAACTGAAAGCCGCACTGGGCGAAGAAGACCAGGGCGTTTCAGCTTCTGTAGCATATGAAAGCGCCTCCATTTCCACGACGACCATTGAAGCGGAAATCGGCGGTGAGACGATTTCGGCGCAATTCGTTTCCTATGAACGGGTTTCCTATAACAGCGAAACCGGCCTTTCCGTGCGCTCTGCGAGTGCGGCTGCCATCGAGGGTGAATTCGACAACGGGTCCTTCAGCTACCTGAGTGCGTCGGTCAGCGAACTTTATGCGGGAACGGGCGAGCAGGTTTCCAACCTTGCAGGCCTGGTGGCTTAACGACGCCAGTCGTCAGTACGGGCTTACAGCCGAGCGGCACACGCTCTTACACAATGAACAACCCCGTCTTCCAGGCGGGGTTTTTCGTTTGGGCGCGTCTTTTTGTTGACCTCAGGACGGCAAGCGTATTTCTCAGACTTCAATCAGCGCATGAACGTGTCAGGTCACAAGGAGAGAGCCGTTGATAACCTGTTACATCAAATACGAAATCAACCCGGCAAGAGCCGCCGAATTTGAGGAATACGCACGCATGTGGATGCCGCTTGTCGAAAAATTCGGCGGAACGCATCACGGCTACTATCTGCCGCACGAAAGCCCGAACGACCTTGCCGTCTGTCTGTTCTCTTTCCCATCTCTTGCCGCCTACGAAACCTATCGCACAATGAGCCTGGAGGACGAAGACTGCCAGAAAGCCATCAAATTCGCAGAGACGATGGATTGTATCCGAAGATACGATCGCCACTTCCTGCGCCCCGTCGAGCGGCAAGACTGATAGCGCTGGATCCAATGCGAAGCACACCCGGTAATATTCTAGCCGCAGGAGCTGTCGCTTTTTTGGGCGACGCCAGTAAGCCTAGCGGCAAAGGTGCTGCATCTTCGCACAGCACCTTTGAAAGGTTGGCGATCTTACGGCGCTTCAGGCTTTCTTTAGGTAAGCCACGAGTACGTCGAGCGCCGCCTGCAAATCCGATTTGTGGATCATTTCGGTGACTGTGTGAATATAGCGGGTGCCGACGACGATCCCGACCGCCTTGGCCCCTGCTGCCGCCTGTTGCGCGGCAGCGCCATCCTGACCGCCTGCAGCGAGCATGGTGCGCTGGAACGGGATCTTTTCCTTTGTGGCAAGCGCCTCGAATTCCTTCACAAGGTCCCGGTCGGCTATGAAGCTGGAATCCTTGACGTGAAGTCCGAAGCCCGCTCCCTGCACCGTTGTGCGGTCCTGTTCGGGAACGCCCGGCGTATCGCAGGAAAGCGTTGTATCGATGCCCAGTCCGATATCGGGTTTGACGGCAAACGACGAGGTCCGCGCGCCGCGCAGGCCGACCTCTTCCTGGCAGGTGAATGCCACGTGGATCTCACATTCGTGCCTGGACTTTCCAAGACCCTTGATGGCCTCGACACCAAGCCAGCAGGCGATGCGATTGTCCAGTGCCTTGGAGACGACCTTGTCGCCGATCTCGATCAGCGGTTCATCCATGGTCACCATGTCACCAACCCTGACGACCTCCTTGGCCTTGTCACCCAGACCGATGTCGATCACGAAGTCCTTGGGCTCGGGAACCTTCTTGCGCTCTTCGGGTGACGAAATGTGGATCGGCTTGCCGCCCGGGTTCATGACGCCCTTGAAGTCACCGTCGTCGGTTGAAACCAGGACCCGCCGCGAGAACAGGTTCCGGGCATCGAACCCGCCAACGGGCTGGACGTGCAGAAATCCCCTGTCGGTGACATGCGAAACCAGGAAGCCGATCTCGTCCATATGACAGAGCAGCATGACCTTTTTCGGCTCGCCCTTCTTGGGCGCTTTGCGGCTGTTTCGGCGGCACAGGAGCGATCCCATCGGGTCAACTGCGACCTCGTCGAAAAGACCTTTGATCTCATCCTGAATGAGCTCGCGAACGCGATGTTCGTGGCCTGGCACGCCCGGCGTTTCACAAAGGCGGCGGAGTAGTTCGATATTCATGGAACATCCTGTTGGGAGTATGGTCGAGGTTGATAAGCGGCCAAGGTAGTTAGATTCAGCGGTTTATCAAATTCCATTATCTGGCAGTTTCAACGAATCACGCAACCTTTGAATGAAAATGATTTTACGACCGTAAAATAAAGTTGATTTTACGGCTGTAAAATGAAATACTCGTCATGTTGGCATTTGCCAATTCTCAAACGTAAGGAGTCAAGAAATGTCCATTTCAATACTGGAGAAGTCGAGATCTAGCCCATCAAGAGACGGAAAGCACATCCCACCACCACCAATCGGAAACGATCAAATGTCAGTCGACTTAGCCGACTTGGAAAAATCACTAAAGCATGTCCTCTCATTTATTGAGACAGATAATGAAATCAAATGCCGAAAAAACTTCGCGACATTCGCTCTTACTCAGGTCGACAAAGTAGAAGTCTTAACCAAGCACGAGCTCCATACGCTGTCATGCGGCATATTAATGTCCAAAGACGAAATGCCGTTTGTTTACAGCGACGTTTTGGAAATCACAGACAAATACTGCGGAAAAGCCATGAATATCACCATGGTCTACAAGTCAGTAAACAGCCTGACGGAGAGAGGATTTGTTGCCGAGGTTGACCCCGAGAAACACATCAAAAACCCGAAGAAACCACGCTGTTACATCGTAACCAAGAGAGGAGGTGAGGCCTTCGAACTAGCTGTAATCATGGCATACCATCTCACAAGCGGAACCTCAGAGGCTGCTTAGTGTTCGAAATAGATGAGAGAAATATGACACATCAAAACCAATCACCAAGGGCATCCCCGACAATAAAGGAGCTAGACAATATGCACTCTCCCCCCATCCCACCAAAAACAATGTCACTTGTTGCTGAGCTGTATCCGGATCCAATGACAAGATGTCAAATGTTAATGGCGGTGGAGGAATACTTGAAGTTCCTTGCAAATGAAGGCAGGCTCAATTGTGCCAATGCATTCATTGAGGATACAAACCAAGCTATCCTTTTGGAATTGCAAGTGAAACGCAAAAAAAGGGGCCGAGAGCGTCTAAGACTGGTTGTACAGTCTACGCTCCCGGCCTTTTTCACAGCCATGGCAGCTTTTGCTGACAAATGGCCCTTCGGCTTCTAGAAATCGACCTCAAGATATCCGAAGGTCTGCGGCGGGTACTAACCCGCCGCTTCATTTTCAAAACATCGCGTTAACATATTGCAAACTCCATTGAATAGTAAATGAGTTTTTTCTGAGGCAGACACAAAAAATCACGATTACCTATTGTGGATGCCATTGCAGTGTCGCAATTGGTCGCAAAAATTTAACAACAGATCACATAAGCGTATGATGCAGGTTTGCGAACAAGCGCTGCCCCTTCCAATTTGACCACTCCCGGGGACTTACGATGACCCAGAAAAAGCGATTTATTTTATCAATTGACGGCGGCGGTGTCCGCGGACTCATCCCCTTGCGTGTTCTGGAATCGCTGGAAAGCCGCCTTGGCCAACGCGGCGTGAACAAACCCCTGCACCAGGTGTTCGACCTGATGGCTGGGACGTCCACCGGGGGCCTGATTGCAGCGGGGCTGAGCGCTCCGCGACCGGGTGGCACGGCCGGTGAAGCGGCAGCGACTATTGCGGAGCTTCGGGAGTTTTATGAGCGCGAGTCGCGGGACATTTTCAAGAGCTCCATCACCGCTCGGCTTTCGCGCGCGGTCACCAATCCGCTTGGGCTGTTTGATGAGACTTATGATGCCCGGCCGCTGGAAAAGCTGCTCAAGGAGCGTTTCGGCTGGACGTCCATGGCGAGCGCGCTGACGAAGCTGGTGCTGACCGCATATGATATCGAACAGCGCAAGGCCGTCTTCATGACCAATGGACTGGAAGAAAACGGAAGCCGGCCTGACGACTATTACTTCTGGCAGGCGGTACGCGCCACAACGGCCGCGCCGTCCTATTTCGAGCCGGCCCGCATTGAAAACCTTACCCGGAAGCGGGAAGAAGCCATGGTCGATGGCGGTGTCTTCATGAGCGATCCGGCGATTGCCGCATACCTGGAGAGCCGCAAGCTTGGCTGGGACCAGGACGAGATCGTCATTCTTTCGCTTGGAACGGGCCGTGCGCCGGAACGCCCCTTTTCTTATCAGGATGCGATCGGCTGGGGTGCGCTCGGCTGGATGCAGCCTTCCAAGGGCGTGCCGATCCTGTCGATTTTTTCCGACGGCCAGACGCAGACCGCAGCCTACCAGGCGCAGCATCTCTTCGCTGAGTTGCCCAATGTCAGCTATCACCGGCTAAACGCAGTGCTTGAGCCGGAGGCCGAAGACTTCGACAACGCACGCCCCGGGAACATCATTTTGCTCAATGGTGCGGCCGACCGCGTCATTCGCGACAACACGGTCCTGCTTGATGAGCTGGCCGATCTGTTGAAAGCGGAGCATGAAACAGCGGAAACGGATGCATCCTCTTCTGATCTGGTGCATGCTGCCTAGGTGCACAGGCTGCGGGTCTGATTGTTAGTATCCTGCCGGCCGGATCAGAACAAAACGAGGCTCTGCCGTGACCCGACGCGGACGATCAGCCCGGATCATCTGGAAAATGTCGCTTGCCGGCCAGGCGCTGGCAATCAGCGTACTGCTGGCTGGTGCAGCGACCGCGAATATCGTGCCGGTTCCGGGCACGAAACCGGGTGGCACCACACCGTCTGATTATCGACCGACCCTCACGATCATTGCAGGCGTTCCCGTTCCTACCAAAAAACGCGAGGTGCCCGAGGGCTATGTAGCTACCAAGCCGAAACTGGTGCTGCATTCGCAATTTCCGGCAAAGAATTATTTCGGCGCTGCTGACGGGCCGGCGCCGCTCAAGGCGCGCGCTATCGGGTCCTACGCGAAGGGATGTCTTGCCGGTGGAGCCTCCCTGCCGCCGGACGGGCCGACATGGCAGGCCATGCGTTTGTCGCGGAACCGCAACTGGGGCCATCCGGACCTGATCGACTATCTGAAGGATCTGGCTGCCGACGCCCCAAAAGTCGGCTGGAATGGGCTTTTGGTCGGTGACCTGGCCCAGCCGCGCGGCGGACCGATGCTGTCCGGCCACGCCAGTCACCAGATCGGCCTTGATGCCGATATCTGGCTACGGGAAATGCCGAACAGGCGCCTCACTGCAGAAGAGCGCGAAGAAATCTCCGCTATTTCGATGCTCAAGGGCCCGCTTGACATCAAAGGCGCCGACCGCAGGGTTGATCCAAAAAAATGGTCCGACACCCATGCGCGTCTCATCCGCCGGGCGGCTTCCGACAAGCGTGTCGCCCGGATCTTCGTCAATCCGACAATCAAAAAGGCGCTTTGCGATTTTGAAAAGGGCAAGGACCGTGCCTGGCTGCGCAAGGTGCGCCCCTGGTGGGGCCACCATTATCATTTCCATGTCAGGCTTTCGTGTCCGAACGACAGCGTCGGCTGCAAGAACCAGGATCCGCCGCCTCCCGGCGACGGCTGCGGCTCTCACCTGACCTATTGGCTGTCCGATGAACCCTGGGTGCCGAAAAACCCTCCCAAGGCAGGCGAAAAACCGAAAGTGGTCAAGAAGCGTGCGATGGCTCTTGCCGCCCTGCCAAATGCCTGCCGGACAGTGCTGACGGCAAATTGAGTAACGCCATTGGCGCCGCTACCTGAACGAAGACCCCGCCAGGAAACTCTAGCTCTGGGGCGCTTCCTTCGGGCCGAGCACTTTCGTCAAAAACACCAGGTCCAGCCAGCGGCCGAATTTCGTTCCCGTTTGAGGTAGTCTTCCACTGACGTCAAATCCGAGCGCCTCATGGAGACGAATGGACGCGTGGTTGTCACCGTCGACACCGCCGACGAGAACGTGAATGCCTTCAGCTGCGGCGATTTCAAGAATACGAACCATAAGCGCCCGGCCGATGCCCTGACGGTGTCTTGAGGGGTCAACATAGACTGTGTGTTCGGCCGTATGCCTATAGCCTTCCTTCGACCGGAAAGGTCCGTAGCTGGCGAAACCAGCGACATTCTCCTCGTCATCCACCGCCACGATAACGGGCAGAGCCTTGCTTACGCGGCCTTGGTACCACGCCGTCCGGTCGTCGAGTGTCTCCTCGCGCCCCGTCCAGGCGGCTGTCGTCTCGCGCACAGCGTGATTGTAAAGCGCCAGAATTGCTGGGATATCATTTGCCTCGGCATGTCGAATACGCATGGATCATCTCTTGAGTTGACGGCGTTTGTGCAACGGATGTGGATTGACCGCGCCCAATGCCGATTTGCAACGACAATTGACGCCTCAGGTATACGTCATTTGCCGGAGAGCCATCGAAACAACCGGACGGGCGCAAGAATCGAACGCGATTTGTGCCTTCAAAAAAGTGCCGGAATTCCTGCTCCAAGGCGCGCATTTTTCTGGTCGAAAGCCAATTGCGGTGGTAAACGGGCGGCCATGACGACGAAGACGCTTTCCAACATTCGAAATTTCTCCATCGTTGCGCATATCGATCATGGCAAATCGACCCTGGCCGACCGCCTGATCCAGATGACCGGAACGATGACCGATCGCGAGATGACCGAGCAGGTGCTCGATTCGATGGATATCGAGCGCGAGCGCGGTATTACCATCAAGGCACAGACGGTACGGCTGATTTATGACGCCAAGGACGGCCAGCAATATACGCTGAACCTGATCGACACACCGGGACACGTGGATTTCGCCTATGAGGTGTCCCGCTCTCTTGCTGCCTGCGAAGGCTCTCTTCTCGTCGTCGACGCGTCGCAAGGTGTGGAAGCGCAGACGCTCGCCAACGTTTATCAGGCGATCGACAACGATCATGAGATCGTCACGGTCCTGAACAAGATCGACCTGCCTGCCGCCGAACCGGACAGGATCAAGGAGCAGATCGAGGACGTAATCGGCATCGATGCGTCAGATGCCTGCATGATTTCCGCGAAGACTGGTCTTGGCGTTGAAGATGTTCTGGAAGCGATCGTGCACAAGCTGCCGGCGCCCGAAGGCGATCCGGATGAGACGCTCAAGGCGATGCTGGTCGACAGCTGGTATGACACATATCTCGGCGTGATGGTCCTCGTGCGTGTCATCAACGGCTCGCTGAAAAAGGGCCAGAAGATCAAGATGATGGGGACCGGGGCGTCTTACGATGTCGATCGGGTCGGCGTCATGACACCCAAATTCATCCAGGTGGACGAGCTGCGTTCCGGTGAAATCGGGGTCATCACCGGTTCCATCAAGGAAGTGGCCGACACACGTGTGGGTGATACGATCACGCTCGACAAAAAGCCCTGTGCGGACCCTCTGCCGGGCTTCAAACCCGCACAGCCGGTTGTTTTCTGTGGTCTCTTCCCGGTCGATGCCAACGACTTTGAAGACCTGCGCGCCGCCATGGGCAAATTGCGTCTCAACGATGCGAGCTTTTCCTTCGAAATGGAAACTTCTGCCGCGCTCGGGTTCGGTTTCCGCTGTGGCTTCCTCGGCCTTCTTCATCTGGAGATCATTCAGGAAAGGCTGTCGCGCGAGTTCAATCTCGACCTGATCGCAACTGCCCCGTCCGTTGTCTATCAGATGACCCTGACCGACGGCAAAGACATAGACCTGCACAATCCTGCGGACATGCCGGATGTGGTCAAGATCTCCGAGATCCGGGAGCCCTGGATCCGCGCGACGATCATGACACCGGACGAGTATCTTGGCGCGATCCTGAAGTTGTGCCAGGAGCGGCGCGGCATTCAGGTGGACCTGTCCTATGTCGGAACCCGCGCCATGGTTTCCTACGACCTGCCGCTCAACGAAGTGGTTTTCGACTTTTATGACCGGCTGAAGTCGGTTTCCAAAGGTTACGCGTCCTTCGACTACCAGATCTCGGACTACCGCGCGGGCGACCTCGTCAAGATGTCGATCCTGGTCAACGAGGAACCAGTCGACGCGCTCTCCGTTCTGGTTCACCGCAGCCAGGCGGAACGCCGCGGCCGCGCCATGTGCGAAAAGCTCAAGGATCTGATCCCACGGCATATGTTCAAGATCCCGATCCAGGCAGCTCTTGGGGGGCGTGTCATCGCCCGTGAAACCATCGCCGCGCTGCGCAAGGACGTGACCGCAAAATGCTACGGCGGCGACGCCACCCGTAAGCGCAAGCTTCTGGAAAAGCAGAAAGCGGGCAAGAAGAAGATGCGCCAGTTCGGCAAGGTCGAGATCCCGCAGGAAGCCTTCATCCAGGCCCTCAAGATGGATGAGTGAGAGAGCTTTCTCCAAAGCAATGCTTATTATAACGTCGGCGAAACCGTTGCGGCGAATTGGAACGTCTGCACTTTGTTCCGGCAAATTGTCCGCCGCTTTCCCGGACTATTTCGATGGTCTGCACCTAGCTGCTGATCCTCGAAGCTTTCGTTCCCGCGCAAGCGTCAGGAGACCTTTGGCCATTCCAACCAGAGGTTCGCATCAGTTTCGATATGCACGTAAACAATCGTGCGACTTGGCTAAAAACCCGCCTAGATTAAGTTTAAATCACTCTTATTATTGCAAAACATACAATATTTCTGAACGAAAAACGCCACTTTATCAGCATATTTTCTATTTATCTTAATATTCGAATCAAAAATACAAATAAAAAAGAAAAATCACTGTGTATTCGTGTCACTTCAGGGCGCGCCATCGCTTAGGCATTGGTGAAATCGAAAGTCTTTCAAGCCATCCCCAAGGATAAAGCGATGAGTACAGCTACAGACGCGTCACCGACTGCTCCAGGTCAAGGGCTCCTGACCTTCTATCTGGCTGACGCGGACACAAACGAAATCATCCGATACTTAAATCCGGGAGAAACGATCGACACGTCCGACTACGCCGGGCGGAACGTTACGATTGCGGCCGAGCCCACAGATGGAAACGCTGGCATCGGCAGCGTGGAACTCAAGCTAGGCGGCACCACCCGGGTTGAAAATGTCAGTCCCTATGCGCTGTTCGGAGACACGAACGGCAACTTCAGCGGCACGAGCGGGTTTACGTCCGGCGCGCAAGAGCTGGAAATCAAGGTCTATGGCGACGCCAACGCATCGGGCGCGCTGCTCGATTCGTTTTCAGTGCCGTTCACTTTCGGTGAAGGCGACCCGGACAATCCGGCCGATCCGGAACCAGATCTGGTGAGCGTTGACCCAAACGCCCTGATCAATCAGTTCGATCATGTCTTTTTCCATTTCGACGGCAACAACAACGATCCGGATGATATTGCCGCGATTCCGGTGGCCGCCGTGCTGGCCAAGGCAGCCGGTATTGAAGACAAGACAACACTGCTTTACGGCAACAACCTCGCCGAGGCGAACGCAAGCGACCGCAAGGCAAAGCTTGATGACGGAGGTGACTTCGCAAAAGAACTCGGGCTGGACGCCTACAACTATCAGGACGATATCGACGCCACGACGGCGCTGCTCGTCGACAAGCTGAATTCCGGTGAGAAGATCCTGATGATCGAAGGTGGGCCGATGGAGGCTGCCTATCGCGCCCTTGAACAGACAGACCCCGCAAACCACGCGAACATTACGCTGCTATCGCATTCCAGCTGGAACGAAAACAGGGATGTCATCAACAATCCGAGCGATCCCGGCCTGACGGAGGCCCGGACCTGGGACGACATCCGGGACGACTTCCCAGGTGTCACGCAAATCGACATCCGGGACCAGAACGATGGCAACAACAACGACAAGGGCTTCAACAACCAGGCCTGGTCGTGGTTAGACGCCACGGATGATCCCGTTCTTCAGGACGCGCGCGCTATCATGGAGCCTGCGGGAAGTACGAAAAAGAACGACCCGTCCGACGCCGGGATGCTCTTTTATGCACTGACGGGGATCGAGAACGGCACGCCTCAGGATGCGAGGACTTTCATCGAGAGTTCGCCTGCCTTCGGTGGGCCCGGCACACCGGCAAACAGTGCCCCTGTCGCCAATCCGGATACGGCGGAAACCACAACTGACAAGGCCGTCGTGATCGATGTCCTGGCAAATGACAGCGATCCGGACGGTGATCCGCTGACAATCGAGATTACGGGACAACCGGCGGGCGGCACTGCCGAGGTCGAAAACGGCAAGATCGTCTATACTCCTGACACGGGATCGGCGGGTAGCCAGACTGTCCGCTACACGGTTTCCGACGGCAATGGCGCTGTCAGCCAAGAAACGACCGTGACGGTCACTGTCAGCGACGATGCCCCCGACCCGGAACCGGATCCGGACACCACCTCCGAGTATCTCTCGTTCTTCTTCGCCGACACGGATACAAACGAGATCATTACCACGCTCGAAGACGGTGACGTGTTGGATGCAGGGCTTTTCGAAGGGCGCAACGTAACCATCGCAGCCACGCACATTGACGACGACAGTCCAGTCGAAAGCGTTCGGCTGACGATGGGGTCGCAGTCCCGCCTTGAGAATGTCGAACCCTACGCCCTTTTCGGGGACACCAAGGGCGATTTCTTCGACGGGACAAGCCTGGGCGAAGGCACGCAAGACATCGAAATCAGTGTCTATGACAAGGACAAGGGCGGTGGCGACCTGCTCGAGTCTCTTACCCTGCAATTCACTGTCGACGGCGGCGGCCTCGGATTGGCTTGACCTCGAAGAAGGCGGGAGAGGACCCTGTCCTCTCCCGTCACTGACAAATCGCCGCGCAGGTGGGCGCACGGCGTTAGCTTACGACCGCCTCAGTCGACCGTCACAACCTGACCCGTTATCGCTCCTTCAACGCATTTGGCATAAGCCAGACCGACGCGCCTCGACGGCACCCGTTCATGGCCGGGGAACCACGCCCCATACTGGTCGGCAGATACCTCCAGCAAGCCTGGGCTGACAACATTGATCCGCCGATCCTTTTGCAGATCGATTGCCGCCGACTTCACAAACCCGGCCAAAGCACCGTTTGCCGTTGCAGCGCCTGCCCCCATAAGGACCGGATCGCGATCCAGGATGCCGCTGGTCAGCGTGAACGACCCGCCCTCGCGCACCGTCTCCAGCCCGGCAAGAACAAGACTGATCTGCGTCAGCGCCTTGTTTTCCAGGCCGAATCGAAACTTGTCGACTGTCATATCGGTGATGCGCGCAAATTCAACTTCGCCGGCAGCTGAAATGACCGCATCGACCGGTCCGGTCTGCGCATAAAGGGCGCGGATGCTTTCAGGTGACGCCAGATCCACGCGGACATCACCCGAAGTCCGACCTGCTGTGATGATGTCGTGACGCGCTGACAATTCGTCAAACGCAGCTCTGCCGACGTCGCCGGACGCACCGACCAGAATGATCTTCATGACAGACCTCCTTCAATTTTATCGTAAGCTGCAATCTTGTAGGCAAGCACTTCCTGGCAGCGGTCCAGATCGGCACGCCGCCGGTGCAGACGCTTTTCGTGGTTCAGCAACACCTCCCGGCGCTCCGGTGTCGTGGTGTCGCCTTGCCGGTAAAGCGCCGCAAAGCGCTGCATTTCCCGCATCGGCATGCCGGTTTTCCGAAGCCAGTAAAGCAGAATGAGCCACTCGACGTTTTCAGGAGAAAAGCGCCGCAACCCATCCGTCCCGCGCTCAACGGCAGGGACAAGACCGGATTTCTCGTAATAGCGGATGGTATCGGCGCTGAGGCCCGATTTCGCCGATGCTTCGGATATGCGCATTGGTGCTCCTTCTTTGGCATGAAGGAAAACTACCGGGTTGGAGTCGCTCCAAGTCAAGTGGGCAGCCTCGATTGGTCTACGTCGCAACGGCTGCGCTTCAAGAATCAGAAACGGCGCCGGATGAAATCCAGGCGCCGTTTTCTGATTGATTGGAACGCCGATCAGATTTGAGTTTCCAGCTGATCGGACTTTAACCTGGCCGGCTGGGAGAGCCGGCCGGATGTCAGCGCCGGTTGAACGGCAGGTCAGCGAGTTCGCGCTGGCTCATGCGTTGAATGGCCGGGTGGGACAACGGATCGGTCCGGTCGTACCAGGACGGCGTTGTCGTTCTTGCCTGCCTGCGCATAAACAGTTTCAACATGAGTTTTAGTCTCCTTATTATTGTTCTTTTTTTCATGGCCAAATCCTTTGTATTGAATTTAGCTATGCTGCCTATATATGCCTCTTTTCCGCATACAAAAATCGACTTCTTCTACTATTCGATTTAGTATTTCTAAAATGAAAAACCTGAACCGCATCCACCTGTCCGGATTACGCGCCGTCGAAGCGGTCGCCCGGCTCGGCTCGATCAAATCAGCTGCCGACGAACTCGGCGTGACAGTTGGCGCGGTCAGTCAGCAGGTTCAGAAAACCGAAGCCCAGTTGGGCGTCCAGCTGTTCGAACGCCGCAACCGCCTGCTTCTCCCGACGGCGCATATGCTCGCCATGCAGTCGCATCTGACCTCGGCCATGTCGTCGCTCTCGACCGCCATTGCGACCACGGAGCGCGGACGAGAAGACGCTCTGACGATCTCCGTTGCACCGGTCTTTGCCGGCAAATGGCTCGTCTGGCACCTGAAGGCCTTCAACAAGGCTCATCCGGGAATTCGCGTCCGCGTCGAAGCCACTGTGGATCTGGTTGATCCGGACACAAGCGATGTCGATCTCTGCATTCGTGTCGGTCAGGGCCCCTATCCCGGCGTGAATGCGGAAAAGCTGCTCAATCAGCGTGTCTTTCCAGTCTGCAGCCCGGCGCTGGCCAGGCACATCAAGGAGCCGGCCGATATCGGCAAGCTGCCGGTGATAAGAGATCCTGGACAATTGTTCTCCTGGAAAACTTGGCTGGATCTCTTCGGCCTTACTGAAAATATCCTGCAGGACGGTCCGACATTTTCCGACGGCTCGCTCTGTCTTGACGCCGCCATTGCGGGCCAGGGCGTTTTTCTCGCCTGGGAGACGCTTGCCGTTTATGCCGTCAAGTCCGGGCAAGTGATTGCCCCGTTCCCGCAACGCCCGGCAACCGGCCTCGGCTATTGGCTGATCAGCGGCAGAACGGCGCCGCGCACCCGGGCGAAACAGTCTTTTGGAGACTGGCTGAAGAAAGAGCTTCAAGCGTCCATCGGGCGTCCCAAGGGGGCTGATATGGTGGATGCTTAGAGAGTGCGTCCCTCACTAGGTCATGCTTTCTCCAATCGAAAAATCAATCCATGCCACCAACCTTCTGAGCTTAAGCGACGGGTTGTGCCGAGTTGCGCATCCCAACAAAGGTCAAAAACTCTCTGGAGACGCGTGGATCCCCGATCAAGTCGGGGATGACAAGCAAGTGTTGTCCGGTCTTCGGAATTACGGTGCCTCTTCAAGATAAGAGTCACAAAGTCGGTCGCGGAGGATGGCGGTGTGCTCAGGAACCTCCTACTCAACGAACGAGGCAGTGCCGGGTAGAAACTGAGACCTGGACCTCGGCAACGGACTTGGACGGTGCACTGCGTCTGTCTTTCCTCTTGCCATCTCCCAACACTTCGGTACATTGCGCGCATGATCGACCGCACGAACCATCGCTGTTCTTCCTGCCACGCCGCATTGACCATGCGCCTGCGTGCTTTTGCCGTGCGTGTCCCTGAACTGCAGGGGCCTGCCTGCGGACGATTTATGCGCTGAGGCGCCGGGTCTCTCACTCCAAAATTCAGGCGCTTTTCCATTCACCTGGGGCTCACGCAATAATGCGTTTGAGGCCGTGGCATTCGACGCCATTATTCGCTAAAAGACCCCGACTTCTTATTCCGCGCGCAGAGCGCGCACCGACGACCGAGCACGCATGTCCAATCTCGATACACTAGAATCCGATCTCCTGACGGCCATTGACGGAGCGGAAAACGAAACCGCCCTTGAAGAGATCCGGGTCCACGCTCTTGGCAAAAAAGGCAAGATATCCGAGCAGATGAAAACGCTCGGCAAAATGACGCCGGAAGAACGCCAGGTCATGGGCCCTGCCCTGAACGGACTGAAATCCAAGATCACCGACGCGATCACCGCTCGTAAAGACATTCTGGCAGAGGTGGCGCTGGAACAACGTCTTGCCAGCGAAAAGGTCGATGTCACCCTGCCGCTGCGCCCCGCGCCGGCCGATACCGGCCGCATTCATCCGGTCAGCCAGGTCATTGACGAACTCACCGCGATTTTCGCGGATATGGGATTTTCGATCGCGGAAGGCCCGGACATTGAAACAGATGAGCTGAATTTCACCGCGCTGAATTTCCCGGAAGGCCATCCCGCTCGTGAAATGCACGACACGTTCTTCTTCAATGAAAAAGAAGACGGCGAGCGCCTTTTGCTGAGAACCCATACCTCGCCGGTCCAGATCCGCACGATGCGCACACAGGAACCGCCGATCCGGGTGATCATTCCGGGCCGCACGTATCGCTGTGACAGCGATCAGACCCACACGCCGATGTTCCATCAGGTGGAGGGGCTGGTTATCGACAAGGAAAGCCATTTCGGACACCTGAAGTGGGTGCTTCTGGAATTCTGCAAGGCGTTTTTCGAAGTCGACGACATCAAGATGCGTTTCCGTCCGAGCTTCTTTCCGTTCACTGAACCGTCGATGGAAGTCGACATTCAGTGCGACAGATCCGGCGGCGAAGTGAAGATCGGCCAGGGTGAAGACTGGCTGGAAATCCTTGGCTGCGGCATGGTGCATCCTAATGTGATCCGCAATTGCGGGCTTGATCCGGACGTTTACCAGGGCTTTGCCTGGGGCATGGGGATCGACCGCATTGCCATGCTGAAATACGGCATGCCGGATCTGAGAGCGTTTTTCGATGCGGATATGCGCTGGATCCAGCACTACGGCTTCCGCCCACTCGACCTGCCGACTTTGTTCGGCGGCCTGTCCAACTAATCTCCGGATCTGGGGGCGACCTTTGATGTCACTGCTGACCCGCATTTATCTGATCTTTGCCCTGCTGATCGCCGCCGCTCTGCCGGCTGCTGCCCAGACAGCGGACAGGGACGAACGTGTTCCGACACCGACATCCTTCATGGAAGCCTGTGCGGAGAAAATCGAGTCGCGCGGGCGCCTGCGGTTTTGCGACACATATTTCCGCGACAAGCTGGGAACGGAAGCCGACGCACTGCTTTATCTGCGCGACAGGATCACCACCCTGCGTGCCAATCATGAGCTCAGCTCCGCAGAGAAGTATCAGAGCTTCCTGCAGGCAATTTACATCGTTGCCTTCTTGACGATTGCCTCAATCGTGTTGATCGCCAGTGATCGCCGCATCGGCGGCACCGCCAAATGGGCCGGACTTACAAGCACCGCGGCTCTGCTCGTGATGGTGATCATTGTGGCCATGGGCTGGCTCGGCAAATACCGGGCGGAATACGCGGCCCAAGTCGAACTCGGCATCCTGCGGGACCGGATCGAGGCAGAGGCTGCCCAGGCGATTGCGACCAACCAGCAGATTACGCCGGACATGGTTCGACGCTGGACAGGCGAATTCGGGGAAATCGGCCGCCGTTTTGCCGAAAGCTACGGCAACGCGACCGTGCTGCCCGAAGTGGACCGCTTCGGCAACTGACGGCGTCACGTAAAAGGATTCGCGGCCTGAATGCGCCGCCAAGCGATAAAGAGTTATTGAGATGAAATTCACCCTTTCCTGGCTCAAGGAGCATCTGGAAACCGACGCAACATTGGATGAGATTGTCGAAACTCTCACCATGATCGGGCTCGAGGTCGAAGAGGTTACCAATCGTGCCGACAGGCTGAAACCATTCAAGATCGCGCGGGTTCTGGAAGCTGAACAGCATCCGAATGCAGACAGGCTGCGTGTGCTCAAGGTGGACACGGGCGAAGGCGAGCCGGTTCAGATCGTGTGCGGTGCGCCCAATGCGCGCGCGGGCCTTGTCGGCGTGCTCGGCAATCCCGGCGATTATATTCCCGGCCTCGACGTCACGCTCTCGGTCGGCAAGATCCGCGACGTCGAAAGCTTCGGCATGATGTGTTCGGAACGCGAGCTCGAGCTTTCCGACGAACATGACGGCATCATCGACCTGCCTGCGGATGCTCCGGTTGGCGTCAATTACGCAGAGTGGGCGGGTCTGGACGAACCGGTGATCGAAATCGGCCTGACGCCGAACCGCCCGGACTGCACCGGCGTCTACGGGATTGCGCGAGACCTGGCGGCTGCCGGACTTGGCAAGCTGAAGGAACGCTCGCATGAGCAGATCCGCGGAAGCTATCCGTGTCCGGTCAGTGTTGCCCTCGACTTCGGCGACACCAAAACGATGTGCAAGGCCTTCGGTCTCAGACTGGTCAGGGGCGTGAAAAACGGGCCTTCGCCCAAATGGCTTCAGGACCGCCTGACGGCGATCGGTCTGCGACCGATCAATATTCTGGTCGACATCACCAACTATATCACGTTTGACCAGGGGCGCCCGCTCCACGTGTTCGACGCAGACAAGGTTCACGGAAACCTTGTCGTGCGGCGCGGCAATAGCGGGGAGACGATCGAGGGCCTCAACGGCAAGTCCTATGAACTCGATGACACGGTTTGTGTGATCGCAGACGACAACGGCGTCGAAAGCCTTGGCGGCATCCTGGGCGGCGAACCGTCCGGGTGTACGGAAGAAACCGTCAACGTGCTGATTGAATCCGCTCTCTGGGACGAAGACGACATTGCCGCGACGGGCCGGAAGCTAGGTGTCAACACGGATGCCCGTTACCGGTTCGAGCGCGGGGTTGATCCGGATTACATGATGCCAGGGCTTGAATATGCAACGCGTATGGTTCTCGACCTGTGCGGTGGAGAGGCGTCGGAAACCACTCAGGCGGGGCGCGTTCCCGACAGCAGCAACATTATCGATTTTCCATATTCGGAGATCCAGCGCCTGTCCGGTGTCGAAGTATCTCAGGCAGAAGCAAATCTGACCCTGAAGTCGCTTGGCTTCTGGATTTCCGGTGCCGGTGAGACAGTCAAGGTGGCCGCACCGAGCTGGCGTCCCGATATCGAGGGCAAGGCGGATCTGGTTGAGGAAATTGTCCGGATCATCGGGCTCGATCGTGTGCCACTTACGCCGCTGCCGCGCACCGGGACCGTCGGCCAGAAGGTTCTCACCACCGGGCAGATACGGCGCAACAAGGCGCGTCGTGCTCTTGCCGCACGTGGGTTCAACGAGGCGGTCACGTGGTCCTTCATTTCCAGGCCGCAAGCCGAACTCTTCGGTGGTGGAAGCGCTGCACTTGCCCTTGCCAATCCGATTTCCCACGAAATGTCGGATATGCGCCCCAGCCTGTTGCCCGGGTTGCTGGCCGCTGCGCAGCGCAACGCCGACCGCGGCTTCGGAGACGTTGCCCTATTTGAAATCGGCCAGGTTTTCCATGACGACAGCCCGGAGGGACAGAAGATGGTCGCTGCGGGCGTGCGCCGGGGCACAGCCAAGCTTCAGGGCTCCGGGCGTCACTGGTCCGGGGCTTCGGCCAATGTGGATGTCTATGACGCAAAGGCTGACGCCGAGGCGGCGCTGGCGGCAATCGGCGCACCAGTCGACCGGCTTCAGGTCTACACCGATGCCCCGGCCACTTTTCATCCGGGCCGGTCGGGCAGTTTGAAGCTCGGACCGAAAAACACGCTTGCCGTCTTCGGAGAGGTCCACCCGCGCACGCTGGCAGATCTTGATATAGAAGGCCCGCTGGTTGCGTTTGAGATCGATCTGGACGCCTTGCCGCAACCGAAGAAAAAGGGTGGCGGCTCCAAGGGCGCGCTCAATGCCAGCCATCTCATGCCGGTTCGGCGCGATTTTGCGTTTCTTGTCGGCAAGGATGTATCTGCCGAGACTCTTCTCAAATCGGCAAAAGGCGCAGAAAAGACGCTCATTGCCGAGGTTACCCTGTTCGACATTTATGAAGGACAGGGTGTGCCGGACGACCAGAAATCCGTTGCCATCGATGTTCTGTTGCAGCCGCGGCAGAAAACATTGACGGATGAGGAGATCGATGCGGTCTCCCGCAAAATCATCGCCAATGTCGAAAAGGCAACGGGTGGTACGCTCAGGGGATAGTCACGCTCCCGGCTAAATGGGTACGCGCAGCGTCAATTGTTGTTGCTGCGCGGATCCACACAGATCTGCACCGGACACTTGGGCTGGTCCTTGGTCGGCACATTGGTCGTCCGCAGCGTCTGATTCGGAAAACAACTGTTCCGGCTCGACACGTATCGATCGAACCTGACGTCCCCCGATTTCAGATTGATCGCGCCGAACCTCTTGATCAGGTCGTGAGTCTGTTTGCAGGTCAGCTGCGCCGTATTGGGCTGGCGCCGCGTCTGAGCATCAGCGGGCTGACCAAACACGAGAAACAGGACCGAACACATACCGGCTGCCACCAAAGGTCCCGCAATTTTTAGTTGCTTCATTGTATTATTCCCGCACGTCGCAAGACCAGCCCTGTATTTTCAGGCAACAGCTTGTAATATCTTAAGTCCGGCATCGAGAAGTAGGCAATCCTTGTTTCATAAATGTGAAACAGTTCTGAATGGCGACTGCTTCTGCACAGGTCGGCGCAAGTCATACACCGCCGGAAGCTTGTATCCGGTTTTAGCGAATAAATCTTGATCAAGAGATAATTTTGGTTAGCGGAAGTTCCGGCTTCTAAAGCATCTGTTGCCGACAGGACATTTCGGGTTGTCTTTGGTCGCCGCAAATTTGGGGCGCATCATGTTCGAATCCGGCAGACAATAGCGCACGTCGGAAATAAACCTGTCGAATGTCGATGGACCGGTTGTCATCACGACGCTTCCACGCTGCTTTACGATGGACTGCGCCTGCGCGCAGGTAAGTTGACGCGTATCGGGTCGTGCCGACTGCGCTTGAGCGGCCAATTGGCTCGAAAGCAGAATCACTGTCCCGATTGTCGCCAGCCGAAGGCCCGATCGCACAAAAATTCTGCCAGTCATTGCACCAACTCCTTCCGGGCGCCGCAGGGATCTAAGTCTGGTGTCCGGTCACCCCGAAAGCCTCGTGATCCGGGAACCGCGCTCCGACAGAGTAGCGCTAGTCGTTGAACCTTAGAATGTTGGGATCAATACAGACCCGAACCCGGCAGCGCTTGACGTCCTTCGTCGGCACCCACTGGTTCCTCGCCACCTCGCCGTGCTGGCAAAAGTTCTTCGTGTAGACATATCTGTCAAACGTGTATTGGCCAGTGCTCATGACGACAGCGCCGTTTTGCTGGATCAACGACTGAACCTGCGAGCAGGAGAGCGCCCTTGTGTCGGGCCGCCGGGACTGCGCGTCCGACGGTTGCGAGGAAACGAAAACCAAAGCGGCACTTCCGAGCGCCAGAAGCGTGTACGTACCTGCCCTGCCGCCAGGTACTTTCGAAAAAACGGTCATTTGCAACATCCAAGCATGGTTGCCCCATCTCAAGCATGGCACCCCGACCGAGTGTGTCAAGCAACAGAGTGGTGTACAGCTGACATGCCATTTTCAACCGGGATTTGACGCCTCGCAAAAAGTACGGATGCCGCAAGACTCAGAATCGGCTAGTGTTTTCCGCCGATCCCTCAGGATGATTTCATGACCGACAATCCGGCAATCGACATCCCTTTCGCCAGGCTTGGCAACCCGTGTGAGGCGAGCGAAGAGGAGCGCTGCGAGCGTCTCACGGAGATCATCAAGGATATCCCGCATATCATGACCATTGTGCGGACCATTCGCGATTTACGGCTCCCGGATGCCTGGCTGGTGTCCGGCGGGATTTACCAGACTGTCTGGAACGTCATCACCGATCGTCCGCATCTGCATGGGATCAAGGACTTCGATGTCATCTATTTCGACGGCAAAGATCCTTCCTATGAGGCTGAGGACAGGGTGATCAAGCAGGTGGAAGCTGCGCTCCCGGACCTCGCAGCGCTTCTGGAAGTGCGCAACCAGGCGCGTGTGCATCTCTGGTATGAAGAAAAATTCGGCCGCCCTTATCGCCCGCTTGACTGTTCCATGGACGCTTTAACCACCTATGCCGCGAGAACCCATGCAGTCGCACTGCGGATGAACGACAGCGGCGAGCCTGTTGTTCATGCACCCTTTGGCCTGGCGAACCTTTTCGCGATGCGACTGGTGCCCAACTATTCCCAGAAGAACCCGGAGACGTACGCGGAAAAAGCCGCACGGATGAAGGCACTCTGGCCGGAGCTGGATATCATTCCCTGGAACCAGGAGCACCGGTAAGCCGGACGCCCCCTGCTCAGCCAACCTGCCGCGCGACATTCACATCCGCATCGACCCGTTGATCCACCGTCTCTGCCCCGGTGGCCGATAACAAGCGGCCCTTGACCAGACCCCTTACCGAGTTGCCGACATAAATCTCGTCGGCACTTTCCAGGTCTGCTGTTTTCAGATCGGCTTCGACGGCCAGACCGCACTCCAGGAGAGCTGCGCGGAAAGTCCCCGGCAACACACCATGCCGAAGGGCCGGCGTCACAAGGACACCGTCTTTTTTCAAGAACAGCGACATGTAGCTGCCCTCGGTGAGAAATCCTTCCTCGTTCAAAAACAACACTTCCTGGCACCCGGTTTCCGCCTGATACCGTGTGCGCGTGTCATCATAGAACGCACGGTTTGTTGTCTTGTGAAACAGGAAGCGGTCCGTCGAGCAGGTTCTCTCCTGCGCCAGCACAAGGTTGAAGACGGTGTTCTGATCGACTGGTGTGAGATCGGTTGACGTGATCGAGACATCACTCGCTGCATTCAACAGAAGCCGCACCCTGCGTGGGCCGGTGAATTCCAGTGCCTTTTGCTGCAAGGCTTCGCGGACCTGGAGCAAATCCATCTGAAAGCCAAAATAAGATGCCGATTTCTGCAGCCTTTGCAGGTGCCGTTCAAACAGCAGATACCCTTCCGCCGGATCAAATGCCATGGTTTCGATCAGGTCGAATTCAGGCATGTCATCAGTCATGAATTTCAGCTTGAGAATACACTCGTCATATTCCGGAGCAGCACCGGAATCGAAAACCACTCCGGATCCGGTTCCGGCTTCGCCGGTCCCGTCGTCGCGCAGCACAAGTGTGCGAATGGCAACATTCAGGCGGAAATCGCCGCCGGGCGCCAGATAACCGATGGAACCGGTATAGACGCCGCGCGGGCCGCTCTCCAGATCGTGGGCAATCTGCATGGCGCTCAGTTTCGGTGCGCCGGTGATCGATCCACAGGGAAAGAGACGCTCGACAATATCGGAGAAACCAATGTTTCTTGGAACGCGCGCTTCGACAGTCGACGTCATCTGATGGAGGCTTCTGTATCGCTCGACGTCACACAGCTTCGTCACCTTAACCGATCCCGTCTCGGCGATGCGCGACAGATCGTTGCGCATCAGATCGACTATCATGGTGTTTTCCGAGCGCTGCTTAGGGTCGTTCGCAAGTTCCCTGGCAATGCGGGTATCTTCAGAAGCATACCGGCCGCGCGGTGCGGTGCCTTTCATCGGGCGGGTGCGCAGCAGCGTTCCCGTTCGTTCCAGAAAGAGTTCGGGAGACAGAGAAAGGACCGTACGATCCTCCATTTGAATGTAGGCTGCAAATTCGACAGGCTGCCGCCGCATCAGGTCCAGAAAAAGATGCTCCGGCGCGCCCTTGTGAGACAGCGCCGCCCGCAATGTAAGATTGACCTGATAAATGTCCCCCTTGGCCAAATGAGACCGTACCCGCCCAAACGCCTGGCCATAGGCGGCCCTGTCCATGTCGAAGGATGGTACCCGGAAGGAGCTTTCGCCAGCGTCATTGGCGGTTTCCAGGAGCGTGCGTGCCGCTTCAAGCGAAATTTCGCGAGCCGTGTCGTAAACACCAAACCAGAGGAGAGGCTCGGTCGTCGCTTCAATGCGCCGTCTGAGCTTTTCTTCAAAGGCATATCCAAGCTCATAGGCAAGGTAGCCCGCCGCGTACTTGCCCCCCAGCTGAACCTGCTCCAACCGCCGAAGGCAGGTCTCAACGTCTTCCAATGCCGTGCAGGTGACGATTTCGCGCGGTGCTTCGAAAAGCAAGGCGGAGTGCTGCTTCAGGAGATCCAAAAGCAGAATTGATCCGGGCTTTAGCGCGCTTGAAGACATCTCTTGCCGATTTCCGAGTGAGACAGCCATCGACCCCCTTGTGCCCTGAGTCTGATGGCGCAAATGGCTCCATGACATCCAAGCGACATCAGGTCAAGTTTTCTCTCGGCCGAACAAAAAAACGGCCGGCTGAAGAACAGCCGGCCAGGTCAATTCCAGACGTCTTTCTTAAATCCTTATGCAGCGGCAACGTCATGCAGGAAAGTATCGATGGCTCGGCGCATTTCGGACGTTTCCGCGTCCAGAACCTCGGTCGTTTCCGCCATGGAGGATGCCGATTGGCTCGTGCGCTCGGCCGATTCCCGTACACTGCCGATATTGTCCGCGACGCGTCCGGTGCCGTCGGCGGCTTCGGCGACGTTGCGCGAGATTTCCTGCGTTGCGGCGCCCTGTTCGTCGACAGCCGCCGCGATCGCCGCGGTATAGCTGTTGACCTCGTCCATGGTTGCAGCGATTGCACCAATGGAATCCACCGCGTCCTTGGTTTCCGCCTGGATGGCGGAAATCTGCGCGCCGATTTCTTCCGTAGCCTTGGATGTCTGGGTCGCCAGCTCCTTTACCTCCGAGGCGACAACCGCAAACCCTTTACCGGCCTCGCCTGCGCGCGCGGCTTCGATCGTCGCGTTGAGCGCGAGCAGGTTCGTCTGCTCGGCAATTGCCTGGATCAGCGTGACAACCTCGCCAATGCGATTGGCCGCTTCCGCAAGACCCGCAACTTTCTGGTTGCTTGTTTGCGCATTTTCTGTGGCCTTGACGACGATTCCGGTCGTCTGTTCGACCTGGCGGGAGATTTCTGCAATCGAGGACGACAATTCCTCGGCCGCCGACGCAACCATCTGAACGTTGGAGGAGGCGGTTTCAGACGCGTCGGAGACGGACACGGCCCGTCCGGTCGTATCCTGCGCAACTGTGCCCAATTCCTCGGCCGAGCCGCGCATTTCGCCGACTTTCACGCTGACACCGTCAAGCTTGGAAGCAATCTCGTTCTGGAATTCCGAAATCCGGCCGGCAATAACCGACTGCTTCTCACGCTCCAGTTCTGTGTGACGGGAGTTTTCTTCCTGGAGGTGAATGGCCTCTTCCTGTGCCCTCTCCGCCTCTTCGCGGGCCTGATCTGATGCGTTGAACGCTGTTGCCAGCGAGTTGGTCATCCACCAGAGTGCCGCCACTTCAGCAATGAGGACCACCGCGTGGAACACGACGCGTGCGAAATCGGCACCATTGGGAAAGACAGCCCAGGGCATGAGGAAATTGAGTGCCAGGTGGTGAACGGCAACAACTGCCGCGTAAGCGACCAGCGCGCGCCAGTCCACCCAGCTTGCCAGGATCGCCAGCACTGCGAAGAAATACATGTGACCGTCGATCTGGAAGGAGTTTTCTCCGCCAGGTGTCGCGAGCGACGCGACGAAAAGCGCTACGAGGCCAGCCAGCGACATCGCTGTTGCCATGCGCGTTTCAACCCCTGAACCGAATTTCATCCAGGTAAAGGTCGCTGCAGCTCCAATTGCAAGTGCAGCACCGGCAACGATTACAAACGACACATTGCCAACCAGCCAGGCAGTAACGGCGACAAGACCGACATTGAACCATGTGAAGTAAATTACGATCTTGCAAAATCGTTCCCGGAAACAGTCCAGTCCCGATGCCCCCGCACTCATATCACTCATATTGACTTCTCCAGTGAGACGCCGGACAAGCGCGCGCAAGCCATCGCGATCACGCTTGAGGCGACAAAGCCGGCCCCTGCCTCGTAGAGCCGGTTGATAAATTGCTGGTCGGTGGATTCCGTAAGGGCAACCCAGGACCCGTCGTTGACAAAAATGATCGGGCCTTCGGCGTGGGCGACAACCTCCAGGGCGGGCTTGCCCCAGGGCATCGCAAAGACGGCCACAGGCCCCTTGCCGCCAGGTGTCAGAGACGCCACCAGAACGAGCACGCAGCATCCCAGGAAATAAGCAGCCGCAAAGATTTTTGCGGAACGGTTCATCTCATGCACCCTCAGACAGCCCTACTTCCAGCTGAGGATTACGCTCTTACTTTAATAAAAACTGAACTGACGTGACGGAATGGCAAAATAAAAAGCTCAGACCTGCAATCTAGTCCAGGTTGCAGGCCACGGGCACATGTATTCATGCAAAAACATTCGGAAAAATTACGAGGCGCTGCGCGCATTCCTGCAGATACAGAGCCCCGTAGTTCGAATCGCGTATCAGGCCGCGGGGCCCAGACCGGTTGGGCACGCGACGCCGGTTCCGCCGATGCCACAATAGCCGCCCGGGTTCTTCGCGAGATATTGCTGGTGATAGTCCTCGGCGAAAAAGAACGTGTCGAGTTCCCGAATTTCGGTGGTGATACCGGAGGTGACACCACCAGAGGCCAGCGCCGCCTGATAAGCATCTTTGGTGCTCTCGGCGAGCGCCAGGTCATCTGACGAGTTGACGTAAACCGCGGATCTGTACTGCGTTCCGGTGTCGTTGCCCTGACGCATGCCCTGTGTCGGGTCATGATTTTCCCAGAACACTTTCAAGAGATCCATCAGGCTCACCACAGCTGGGTCATAGGCGACAAGAACGGCCTCGGTATGTCCGGTCCGACCCGTACAGGTTTCGTGATAGGTCGGGTTTTCGGTGTAGCCGCCCGCATAGCCGACAGCGGTCACGTAAACGCCGGGAATTTGCCAGAACAAGCGTTCGGCACCCCAAAAACATCCCATGCCGAAAAGAACCGTTTTCGTACCCTCCGGATAGGGCCTGTCAAGCGGCTTGCCGTTCACGAAGTGCGGTTCGGACGGCACGATGGCTTCCGCACGTCCGGGCAAGGCATCCTCTTTGCCCGGCAGTGAGAACTTTTTGGTCAACATGGTCATGAAGGACATTGCGGATCTCCCGTCGAGGCGACCGGGCCTTGCAATCACTGCAATAGGCCTCCGCCGCGTCACAAGCATTACCCGCAATGTGGCGCAGTTGACCGCGCATTCCAAGTGCGATCACGGATGCGTGTTGGTTCTCTCGCTCAGGCGAACTGCGGCTGATAGCCCCGGCGCCGTGCACCGAGCCACAAAAACGCAAGACCAAGGGGTGCAAATACAGCCCATACCGGCCAGGTCATCAACGTCAGAAGCACCGGATCCCAAAGGGCCGGGTGGACATGGCGTTCAATGGCCGGCTGCAGAATGGGGAACGTATCCGGAAACAGACTGAACAGAAGCTGTCCCAAGGGCTGCAACTGCGTCTGCGACTGAGCGATGGAGGTACTGGCGTCTGAAATCCCTGCAATTATGGCAACGGCAAGCAATCCCAGGCCCGCGAGGCGAAATATAAACTTAAATACACTGATCATTTCGGTTACCGGCCTTTAAAATAAAAAACCATTACTTAATCGGGTTTCGTTTGTTTCAGCGCGGGTTCCCTTGAAATTCGAGGAATGCAGCGCTTCCTTAGAGTAATATCGCAAAACCCTTGTTCAATAATTGATATTCAACACATTCTTGTGAGATAGCGCAACCCTTTCTAGGTCGCAGCGAAACATACGCAAACGCACCGGTCAATCCGATGTCGATCCACAGCTGAAAGAGAGCTGGAAAAAAACCGTTCCAGGCGCTTGCACTTGACCTCTAGCTGAGTATATTGCGCGGCACTCAAGCGGCTCCCGCTTGGAACGGACAGGTGGCCGAGTGGCTGAAGGCGCACGCCTGGAACGCGTGTATACGGGCAACCGTATCGAGGGTTCGAATCCCTCTCTGTCCGCCATATTTCATAAAAAGTGGTGGTCCCGAACCCGCTCAACGGGATCAGAGCGACATAATTGATTTTCTAGCCTTGTTTAGGTTGGTTCGACCCCATTATCGGGCGAGCTGGTTGCAAAGTGGTTTCAACATCAATGGCAGGTTTGCGGACAAAGCTGCCCTTAATTGTCATACCATGAACGTCCGGTTTCTATCCTTACACTGTTTAGATATACTGGTCAGATGACCCCAGGGGATCAACTTTCTGGTTTACCTCAAGACGGTATTGAAGTGTTTCGCACAGAGCGGCTTTCCGTGCGCAAATGGCGACCAGCCGATGAGCCTGATCTGTTGACGCTCTACAGCATCGACAAAGTCGTGCGATGGGTCGACGACGGGCACGCGCTGTCTGCGTCAGAAGCCGCTCGATGGATGGAGGTCACATTTTCGAACTACGAAAAACGCGGCTACGGCATGTTCGCAATTGAAGACGGCAAGACGGCGAAAACAATTGGTTTTGGCGGACTTGTGCATCCGGGCAACCAAGACGACGCCGAAGTCAAATACGCGTTCTTTCCCGAAGTGTGGGAGCGTGGCATTGCCACCGAGTTTGTGCAAGGCCTTGCAAAGTGGGCAATGTCCGCACTCGGATTAACCCACATGATTGCAACCGTTGCACCAGAAAATTTAGCCTCGCAACGAGTACTTGTTAAATCCGGCTTCCGACAGATCGAAGCTCGAATAGAGAGCGATGGCAGCCGCACCGAGGTTTTTGAGGTGTACTTGCACGCGTGTTAAAGCGGCAATTCGTAGCTTTGCAGCATCGGCCAGAATGGGCTCAAAGCGGACTTTTGACGCTCGGTCGCTAGTCGATGACAAACGAGGGTTATTCCAACCCATCACAAGTTTAATACATACCCAAACCCAGAAGAGAATTTAAAACCGCTTCCCAGTTTTCCAGTTCCTTGAAAATATCATCGAAATGGTTCGGATTTTCTCCCAGCAGGTCCGACATAATTTTCATCGGTTCATTTCGCACTTGGCATCCGCGATTGCTTCGAAATCGGGGGCGATGGCACTGAATTTGACTGCCAATCCAATGACAAGCGTCGTGCGTTCAAATGTGTCGACGTCGACAACGGCGCGTGTCGCTATGGTTGAGCAGGGATCGCCTGAGAGAGTTCCTAAGCGAGACGGCTCTTACGTACGCGTTGTCAATTCTCTGCGCGCGGCAGGGTCAATCGATCTGTTCAAGGTCTTCTTCAAGCTCGCTCATGTCTTCGCCGCCGGCCATGAGATTGAGAACTTCCTCGCGAGACTTTTCGCCCCGCTTAAAAGAGGCTGCGACTTCTCCCTGAATCAGAACAACGAATGCGTCACCGACGCTCATGGCGTGGCGCGCATTGTGCGTGATGAAAACAATGCCGGCCCCGTTTTGACGGGCAATCCGCATCATCTTCAGAACCATTGCGGCTTCCTTGACACCCAAGGCCGATGTCGGCTCATCGAGGATCAGCATCTTGGCACCGAAATACATCGCCCGCCCGATTGCCAGCACCTGGCGTTCGCCGCCGGACATGGTTCCGACGAGCTGATCTCCGCTGGTTACCCGAGTGAGGCCGAATTTCTGCATCTGATCCACCGCAACTTCGTTGGCAAGCCGTGTGTCGATGCTTCGAAACGGCCAACGGCCTTTGACAGGTTCAGCTCCCAGAAAGAAGTTGCGGCCAACGCTCATCAGCGGGATGGAACCGACGTCCTGATGGACTGTTGCGATACCGCGCTGGCGTGCATCGCGGGGCGTGGCAAATCTGGTTGGCTTGCCGTCGAACATCAGTGTCCCGGACGTTGGCTGGTGATAGCCGGAGAGGACTTTGATCAGGGTCGACTTGCCGGCACCGTTGTCGCCCAGGAGGCAAAGGATCTTGCCCGGCTCGACCTGCATCGACACTTGTTTCAGGGCCTTGGTGGAACCGAAAAACTTGTCGACGTCGCGCAATTCCATGAGAGGCTGAGACATGGCGGATCCTATTTGCTTGAGAGCGCGAGCCGGCGAACATAGTTGTTGGCGAGAACAGCTGCCGCAAGCAGAAGCCCGAGGAACAACTGGATCCAGTCCGTGTTCCATCCGGTATAGAAGATGCCGCTGGATATGACACCGAACAACGCCGTCCCCAGAACGATGCCGGTGACACTGCCATAACCGCCGGTCAGGAGCACGCCGCCGATGACTACGACAATCGGTGCCTGGAACACGAAGCCCATGCCGTAGGTCGCGTTGCCCGAATTCCATTGGACACCTTGGAGAATCCCGACCAGCGCGGCGGCAAGACCGGTGGCGATGAACAGACTGATCTTGACCCGCTGCACCGGAACGCCCGCCCCGCGGGCCGCGTCCAGATTTCCGCCCGTTGCGTAGATCCAGTTGCCGAAGACACTGCGGCTCAAAACCCGGTAGCCGATATAGGCAACGAGCAGCCACCAGAGAATGGAAATGTTGGCCTGCCCCCAACGCGCCGCAAAAACGAACTTTGCGCTGTCGGAAGCCACGATCGAACTTGATGTGACATTGGCGATCAGCCGCGAGACGCCCATTGTTGCGCCGATCACGATGAAATTGGTTGCCAGGGTGACGATGAATGACGGCAGTTTGGTCTTGACGACTGCGAGGCCGTTGGCCAGCCCGATCAGACCTCCGGCAGCCAATGCCAGGAATACCATCGGCCAGATCGGCATATCGTATTGGTTGGTTCCAAGCGCGAGGATCATCGACGAAGCCCCCACAGTCGACCCGATCGACAGGTCAAACTCACCTGAAATCATCAAGAGCCCAACCGGGATCGCGACAATTCCCAGTTCGGCGGCCAGATTGAGCCATCCGGCTGTGCCATTCACGGACACGAATCCCGTTCCGGGCGTTGCGAGCGCAAAGAAAAGATAAGTGATGAGAAACGCTGCGAAAGCCCCCGCCTCGGGCCGCTTCATGAAATTCCTGAGCACATCTTTCTCCAGGTGAGCTTTGTCTGATGGCCCTCGCCGGGCCGTGCGGCGCCTAGGAGGCGCCGCGAACTCCTGCATGTTCCTTGTTGACCTTCAGCGTTTCGTCCACGTTGGAGCTGTCGATCACCAATGGTCCGGTCTTGACATGTCCGATCGGATGCAAGCCGTAATTCAGGTATTGATGGGCAATCTGGATAGACATGAAGCCTTGCAGATAAGGCTGCTGGTCCATGGCAAAGGCGAGGTCACCATTCTTGATGGCAAGAAGAGCTTCATTCGACAAGTCTGCCGTTCCAACCATGATTTCGCCTTTGCGTCCGACTTCGTCCACGGCGCGCAGGGCGGACATCGCAGGAACCGCATTCAGCGTATAGATCCCGTCGATCTGCGGATTTGCCTGCAGGCTGCCCTTGATCGCCTGCGTCATGGCCTGCGGGTTCGTCGCATCTCCCGTCCCGATGGTCTGGTAGATGGTTTCCTTTCCGGCTTCCTTCATGGCAGCAACATAGCCATTGCACCGCTCTTCAACTGTCGGATTGCCCGGGACCTGGTTGAAACACAGGCCTGTTGTGACGCCGGCGTCCGCCTGGATCTGACCTGCCTTGTAGCCCATCTGATAAGGGTCTTCGCCAACAAAGCCGATCGATCCGTTGCCTTCCCAAAGGGTCTGACCGGAATTGTGAATGAGAACGGGAATGCCGGCGGCGGTCGCCTCCTTGATCAACGGGTCCATGCCATCGGGAAAGAACTCGCCAACGAGCAACATTCTGGGCTCGCGGCTGATTGCCTGCTGCAGCAGCCTGGGGTAGTCGCTCGTCATGTTCGACGTGTCCGTGACCGCAATATACTGGTAATCGACGTCGAAAATTTCAGCGGCGTCGTCAAAGCCCTTTTTCACCGCGGCAAAAAACGGCCAGGACAAGGGACCGCTCACGACCAGTATCGGGCCTTCGTCGTTGGACACTGCAGGTGACGCAACCCCGAGGCCGATTGTGACAGCAGCAGCTGCCAGGACTGATTTGAAAAGTTTCATCTGATCCTCCCGTGATCCGACAACACAGACAAGGCGAATTTCGACCGCATCCGTGCGTCTGTTCATCATGATGAGCACGGAAATTACGCTTGTGTCAATAATTATTCACGATGAATTACTATTGACCAATTGAAGATCCGCTTCTAGGCTGGGTTCCGTTGGCACTCACAAACTGACTGCCTATCCTATTGAAAATAAATATATCTTTTGGAGGCGGTATGCGATCGGTGTTGTGCTACGGAGATTCCAATACGTATGGACAAACCACCGCCAACAAGCCGGACGACCGATACCCGCATGACGTTCGATGGCCTGGCGTATTGCGGGGTCTGATCGGCAACGAATGGCTTGTGATCGAAGAAGGCCTGAGCGGAAGAACCACTGTCAGCAACGACGAAATCGAAGGTCCGGAAAAGAATGGCCGGACCTATCTTCGGCCCTGCATCATGAGCCACAAACCGCTTGATCTGATCATCATCATGCTCGGGACCAACGATCTGAAAGTGCGTTTCAACAAAACCCCATGTGAAATCGCCATGGGCATCGGAGCACTTGTGACAGACATCAAGGCCATGCCCGCCGGCGTTGAGGGCAAGATACCCGAAATTCTGATTGTCGCGCCGCCGCCAACCGCGCTTGACTTGAAAGAATGGTCGGATGTGTTTCTGGGGGCTCAGGAAAAATCACGCGCACTGGCGCGTGAATACGAACGGATCGCCGAAGCTCACGAAGTGCATTTTTTCGATGCAGGTCTTGTCGTCAACTCCAGCGACGAGGACGGCTTTCATCTTGATGTCCAGGCGCACAAAGACCTGGGTCATGCCATTGCCGAAGAGATCGCGGCCATTGGCTGGCCGGACCAAAGCGACTAAACCGTGGGAAGAAATCACCGGGCGCGAAAGGCGCGCCCGTTCCAGACGCCCAAACGTGATAATCCATAGTGCGATAGCGTGCCTCGAAGCGAGGTGCATTTCGCGAGTTCTGATTTCAAAGCAGGAGGCTGTACTTTTGCCGGATATGCGTTTTGCCCCGCCACCAACCGTTCGTGTCGCAGAACACCCGGGTGGCATGAACCAGGTTCTGGCGCGCAGCTTCAATGAACGTTTGATCATGTCCCTCCTCCTGCAGCACGACGGCATGACACGGCTCCAACTCGGTCGGGAAAGCGGGCTGTCCGCGCAAACAATCTCCGTCATTGTCAGGGCACTTGAGCGCGACAACCTGGTCAGCAAGGGCGAAGCCGTCCGGGGGCGAATCGGGCCACCGACGACACCTATCAGCCTGAACCCCAATGGCGCGTTCTCGATCGGGATCCATGTCGATCGTCGCGCTATCGAGGCGACCATCATCAACTTTGTAGGAGTGCCTGTTGCTCAAAAACGAAGTGCCATCACCACCTTCGACGTCCAGAATGTGCGTGATGCGCTGATTGGAATGGTGGACACGCTGCTCGGTGAGTTGACGGCCACGCAGAAAGCCCTTGTCGCCGGAATCGGGCTTACCTTCCCCCAGCGGTTTGAAGCTGAAGAGGAACAGGAACAAGCCGTCCTGGCTTATGACTTTGAACAGGACCTGCGCGCGCATTCCGGCCTGGAGGTCGTCATCCAAGACGATGTAACTGCGGCTGCCAGTGCCGAAACACTCTATGGCCAAGCCAAGCGTATGGACGATCTGCTCTTTTGTTATGCGTCCAAAGATCTCAAGCCAAGGCTGATCCTCGGAGGGCGGATCTACACAGGTTCAAACCCTCAAATTCCAATTTGCGACTGTCAAACCTGGAATCTTACGGCTCAAAACTTGGAGAGTGTCGCGACGCGGGACGATCTGGGTGTTCAGCGATGGATCCAGCAGGTCGTCTCAAAGACGGTTGATCTTGTGCATGATCTCGGGACGTTCGCAAGTGTTCCGGAGATGATCCTGTCGGCACCGGTTCCAACGACCGTTATCGATGAACTGGTGTCACGCATTGCTTCGAAGATCTCGATAGACCTCTCGGTGACCGGGAGCCGCTTCGGCCCAAACGCTCTCGCAATCGGCGCTGCGATCATGCCCATACAAACGCGCTTTACCGCGAATACTCTTTAGGGCCTGTGACGAGATGGCGCGAGGGATTGTCGACACATTGGACTTGATCCGCGACAGACAGATCGAAACCGAAAATCTTCAATACTGACGAAAAACGAGCACAGAAAAATCGTCTGCCGAAAGCATCTCATTGCAGCGGTCCTGAGACTTCGTTCGAGGACTGTCCCTCAGGTTAAGTCGCCTCGCGGCTTTGACGACTGAGAACCAACTCGAATGCGTTGTGAAAGGCGCATTTCCGCAGCCGTTGCCGTGAGATGCCCCATCAGCGGTGACGGTGTTGTGGCGACCACGCACTTGCCGGCAGAGACGTCTTTTCGCTTTCTTTGACCTGCGCCCGCACAGCACGCTTTCAAGTCAGCTCTTTTTGCGATGTGGTCCATCAGCGGCTTTTCGGTCCACGAACTTCGACATTCGATGCAGGAGCAACCCTGTGGACTCCGCGTCCTCGAATGCACAGAATTCAGGCTTGTCTTCCTTCAGCCTTTGCGTGCACAGTCACGACCAGCACCCTCAGATGGTACGCATTATTTTAAGTACCGTTGGATCGCACACCTTAGCCCCGCATGACGGTGCCACCAAAGGCTCACGCGGCTGGTTTCGCGGCCAACCGCAGGGTCATTCTGCGGGCACCAGTAAGCGTCCGCAAAGCAGCACGATTTGAGAAAACGGCCATTCGTTTCGCGCAAGAACACAGATTCAAAGGAAAGCTAAAGCAGGCAGGTGCGGCTAAATCCAAGGAATTTCGGCAAACCGATCTCTTACCGGCAATTAAAGGCAAACAATGTTTTCAAAGTTACAAATCCTCTCCTTCTTTCCATACTGCAACACAATATCACCCGCCCGGGGTGATGATCATGCGAGTGTTCACGCATGATCGGCCTTCTGCGAAGCGCAGTGTGGGCGCTGGCCTTGGGGTCAACCGCTCACGCCCAAACACTCCCCGAACTCAATCTCGATCCTGCTCAAACAACGGTATCGGGCCTTTCAAGCGGCGCTTTCATGGCCGTTCAGTTGCAGGTTGCCTTCTCTGAAAAGCTTGCAGGTGCCGGCATCGTTGCAGGTGGGCCTTATGGCTGTTCTGAGGGAAGCGTTTACTGGGCCCTGTGGATCTGTATGGCGACCACTTTCGGCGAAGCTGACGCCGAGGAATCCATACGCGAAATTGAAGACCTCGCCGCGCGTCGCCGAATAGATGCACCCGCAAATATTGTCGGTGATCGCATCTACATGTTCCATGGCAAGGCCGACGATACGGTCGCACGAGCGTCGATGGATGCGCTCTATGACGCCTATAGTGCGCTTAACGTGCCGGATGGTCAGATCTCATATGAAAAGACGATCAATGCCGGTCATGGTTTTGTTACCGAACAAGGTGATCTGGCCTGTTCTACCACGGCTCCCGACTTCCTTATTGACTGCGATTTTGATCAGGCCGGCGACATTCTCCAGCACGTCTACGGCACCCTTCGTCCCGCAACCGTTCCCGATCAGGGGAGGCTGCAGGATTTCGATCAAAGTCAGTACGCGCAGGCCGCGGAAGGAATGGGTGACACGGCTTTTGTCTATGTCCCTGAAACCTGCGCCAATGGGCAGCAATGCCGTTTGCACATTGCTCTTCACGGATGCAAACAAGGCGAAGAGGTGCTTGGAGATACCTATGCACGCCAATCGGGCTACAACAAATGGGCGGAGGCAAACGACATTGTTGTACTTTACCCGCAGGCAGAGCGGATCCCTTCACCCTGGTGGAACTGGTACGCAGGCAATCCGAATGGCTGCTGGGACTGGTGGGGATACGGGAGCAACGACTTCCTGAGCCGGGAGGCACCGCAGATCGCCGCCATAGCCCGCATGGCCGAAGCATTGGGCGCTCCCTTGTCACAGTGACTTCATGGTGGTGACTGTGTGTTCCAACCCTGCAAAGGGCTGCATCGGCTGCCACATGGAGTGAGCTGACACACGGACGAAATTTCACTCCTTTTCGCAGGCTATTCGGTTGTTTTGAGCAAGCCCGTGAAGGTATGATTGGCGGGAAAAATTGTCTCATGAAGCTGGTCGCTACACCGGTTGCGCAACGCACTGCCAAACCAGCAATTTTCGCAAGGCTGCTCCGGTCTGAGCGCCCGTGTCATTGGAGTAAAAATGCCTGACGTTTCCCACTATCCGATTGCGCATGACTGGTTTTCAATATCCAAGGTAGATGAGACGACGGACATGCTGCTTGAACCGCATGTCCATGTCCTGGAACAGGCGAACATGTTCTTCGTACGCGGGTCCGAGCGCGACATGATCATCGACACGGGAATGGGCATCGTCCCGATCGCACCTTATGTCGACCCGCTGTCGGTCAAACCGCATGCGGAAATCATTTGCGTCTCAACGCATACGCATATCGATCATATCGGCGGTGTGCATGAGTTCGATATCCGTCTCGTGCATCCGATCGAAGCGGACGAGATGGCCTCCCCCTCCATCATGAACACGATCATTCGCGATGAAATCGCTCCGGCACTGTTGGAGCTTTTTGCCGCCTCGGGATATCCGCCGCTGGATGAATTGCTGGTTACCGCGTTGCCCCACGAGGGGTATGACCCCGCCTCCTACAACCTCAAAGGTGCGCCGGCTACCGGACTTCTGGAAGAAGGAGACACCGTTGACTTGGGCGACCGGCAATACACCGTCCTGCATGTGCCGGGGCATTCGCCGGGCAGCATTGCACTCTTTGAAGAAAAAACGGGCGTTCTGTTTGCCGGCGATGCGATCTATGACGGCCCACTCATTTATGACGGACCGGGCATGAGTGTCGAAGACTACGTTGTCACGATGAAAAAGCTGCAGGGCCTCGACGTGTCGATTGTTCACGGAGGTCACGATCCGAGCTTCGACAAAAAACGGCTGGACGAGATTGTCGAAAAGTATTTTCGGATCTGGGGTGTCTGAACGGGATTTCGCGGATCAGAGCGCGAGCTCAGCCACGGTCCAGGTTCGCCTGAGCGCTTCGCCATCGAAACGCGTATGATTTGTTTCGAATCTGTCGCTCACGGCGTGGAGATTGTCGCACAATACAGCACCAACGCGATTGGGATGGCTCGACAGTTCAATCATGGCCGATCCATCGACAATACGGCCAAAACTGTATTCGGCCTGGAACAGATCGGCGAGCAGATCCCGGTCGGCATTTTTCAGCGCGTGTGCGAGAACTTCCTTCCAGGGGCGTGACAGGTTTTTCCGGGTGGGCCGATCAAGAGCGAACAGAAACCGTGATTCAGAGCTGATCAGAAATCCCCAAATGCCGCCATCGCATGTCAACACCCGGCCTTCCGGTTCTGCACCGTCTATTTTCTGGTCGAGCCACAGCTCGACAAAGTCTGCGTCAACGCCGAACTCAAAAAGACCGGTCGCGGTCCGCTCCAAGCGACCGATATCACGTCCGGTCTCCGGACCCTGGAGGTTTATCACTCTCTCCCAGGTGCAGACACTGTCGACGACAGTAGACCGGCCTGCGAACCCTTCTGCATCCGCCAGCGCCATAAGATCTGCTGGATCGAGTTCAGCAAGGCAGGTGACCGGCAGGCCGTTTGAAAAGCGGGACGGAATGCGCAAGTCCGCAAAAAGGCCGTCCGCCTGAAACCAGTAGACGTGCGTTTCATGGTCTTCGAAATCCGGATCTCTCGCCGGGGCCTTGATATAAGCCCGACGCCAAAGTCCGCGAATATCGGCGTCTGAAACGGGATCCGAGACCGCGTTTGCGCTATCCGTCATCAGGCCGCGGCGGCATTGTGGGCGCCAAATGCCGCGATGAGTTCATCTGAGGTGCGTACGGCTCCTGTTTGCAGATACTCCATTGCGTCAAGGGCTGCCGAATGCGCTGCAGGATCAGAACCGCCAACACAGTCCTTGACCACACGGCAATAGAAATCCTTCTGGTGACCATCGGCGAACGTGTAGTGGACGCAGACATTGGTCAGTCCGCCGACCATTACCAGCGTATCGGCTTTCAGCCCCCGCAGGAGGATGTCGAGGTCGGTGCCGATAAAGCATGAATACCGGCGCTTCTTGATCACGTAGTCATCTGGTTTCAGGCCGACGATTTCATCGGCGATTTCCGTCCCTTCGCGGCCTTCGACGCAATGCACATCCTCCGTACCATCGAGCTCACGGCCAAAGTCCACCATGTTGGGGCGATGGGCTTCCTGGAAGAAGATTACAGGAATTTCGCTTGCACGCGCAGCATCGATCACCGTGCGTGCCTGGCGCATGGCGCTTGTATAGGCAGACATTTTTGGAATGCCGCCATCATAGTTTTCCAGAAACGCGCTCTTTTGAATGTCGATCACCAGCAACACCGGGTTTCCGACAAGAAGGGGCTGTGCGGGCATGGCTGTTGTCCTCCTCAGGTCAATTGTCTTTGCGCGCTGGGTCCGCGCCGAGCAGGCGGGGCAAATCGCCATAGCGGGCGACGGCACTGAAAACGGCGATCGATACCAAAAGGAAGGTGATCGCCCCGACAGCCATGGTAGGCGTGAACCCGTTGCGCAGCGAATTGAAGATCTGCAGCGTCACCGTGCTGTAGGCGGAGGCAGACACGAAAAAGATGACGATGAATTCGTGGAAACTCAGAACCACCACGAAGAAGAAACCGGACAAGGTATACGACAGCGTCTGCGGCAGGATGATCGTCCGCAGGATCGTCGGCTCGTCAGCCCCCATGGTTTGCGCCGCATCAAGGTGATACCTGTCGATAGACTGCAGCCCGATTGATATCGTCACGAGCGGCAAGGCTGCAAGCAGGGCGGTGTGGCTCAGGATGCCGGTAAAGATATTTCCAAGCCCACCGACAAAGGTCCACAAAAAGCTGAGACCTACCCCAAAGACGATTGGCGGCAAGGCAAACGGCAACCCGGCAAGACCGGTGAGCGCACGGGAAAACGCCGTGTTGCGCTTCCATTGGTCATAGGCAATCGGCCAAGTGATCAGCACCGCCAAAGTGGCACTCGCAAGCGCGACAATGATGGAGTTTTCCATCGATCGGAGCCAAACCGGCTCGGATACGAAAAACTCCCAGAATCTCGCAAATGTCGGGTCCTTTGGGGGGAACAGCATCGAGCGCCCGCCGTTCAGGGCGCTCAGGCACACAATTACGATCGGCAGGCTGATATAGGCGGCGCAAATCAGCATGAAGCCATGTTTGAGAGCAGCTTTCATCGGCCCCGGTTCTCCGCGAGACGGCTGAGCCAGAGACTGGCGAAAATGAATACACCGGCAGTGGTCAGCAGCACGACGGCCTGTGCGGCCCCAAAGGGTGCATTGAGCGTGGCACCGCGGATCGCCTCGTAAATCGACACCGGAAGTGTCTGGTGGGCGGGCTCCGCGAAGTAGGTGACCGTCACGTAGGCACCAAGCAGATAGACGAACAGCAGCAGCAAGGTGCCCATAACCGGGATGCGGACGACCGGAACAATAACGGTGCGCATGACGGTGAAAGAGCCGGCGCCCATGGTGCGCGCCGCTTCAATCATCGAGCGATCGATGCGCGAGAGGGGCGCGTAGAGCAAAATCACCGCGTAGGGCCAGACCAGATAAGCCATTGTCAGAACCGTCGCCAGCTGGGACGTTTTGAACTTCACGTTACGCGGGTTTGCGAGGCCCCAATCCTTGAGCACGGCAAGCCAGCCGGTCTCCTTCAGCCACTCTGTCACACCGGTGGCCTTGAAAAGAGCCGGGAGACCCGATCGGTTGGACAGCATGATGTCCCAGCCCATCACGATGAAGACTTCCGACATCGAAAGACTTGCCAGGATGAACACCAACCAGGCCGCCTGCACCGGGCGCGAACACTGACTGAGGAAATATGTAAAGGGAAAGGCGAACGCGATTGCGATCAGCGAACCGAGGACTGCGTATGCAAGCGTATAGCCAAGCTTATAGGCATAAAGGAGCGTGATCTCGTCCGGCCAGCCGATGCCAACGAAAACACGCGCATAATTGCTGGGGTCAAACGCCCACACCCAGCTCGCGCCTTCGATTTTCTCGCCAAAACTGACGGCAACAACAAGCAGGATCGGCGACAGGAAGACGAACAGCAGAACGGCCGCGATCGTTGTCATGATGATCGACCGTGCTCCGAACCGGCGAACCGCGTCAAACGGCGGACGCAGTGTTTTGTTCAGACGGGATCCGTTGTCTGCCTGCGCCAGATAAGAAGCTGTTGCCAGGTCGCTCATGCAGCGACGTTCTCCTGGTGACCGGCAGATGCCAACGCTTGTTTAGCGGCCGCTGCCGGTGCCTGTCCTGGAAAGCACAACAGGGAGTTTGATCGCAGTCTGACGCCTGTGCTTTCACCTTGTGCCACGCTGCCACCAGTTGATGACGGCATTTCGCAGATCACCCGTCCGGCGTTTGTCTCGACAAAGACTTCCCTCGTAGGGCCGACGTCTCTCACAAACGAGACCGAACCGGTCAGCGTGTTTGGCGCAGTCTCGTCAACTGAACACAGTTCGACATTCTCCGGTCTGCAAACGAGCTGTACAGGCGCGCCGTCGACAAAAGAGGCCGGTTTTTCCAGATCAAACGCGTCGTCGCCGACAAATACGCGGCCGCCGCGAACGATACCGTCGATAAAGTTCGCCTTGCCAATGAATGAGGCGACAAAAGGTGTTTCCGGGCGCTGATATATGTCTGTCGGAGAACCGATTTGTTCCGTACGCCCGTTGCTCATCACAACAATCTCGTCGGCCATGGTCATGGCTTCACGCTGATCGTGGGTCACGACGATCGTGGTGATGTTCAACTGTTGCTGCAGGAGCCGAAGCTCGACCTGCATGGTTTCGCGCAACTGAGCGTCCAGTGCGGACATAGGCTCGTCGAGCAGAAACACCTCGGGCTCCTGGGCGAGTGCCCGGGCGATTGCCACACGCTGGCGCTGACCGCCTGACAGCTGGCCAATCCGGCGATCTTTAAAGTCCGCCATCTGAACGAGGTCGAGAAGCTCCTGCGCGCGCCTTGAGCGGGTCGATTTCTCAACGCCCGAAATGGTCAAGCTGTAGGCGACATTCTCGCCTACCGACAAATGAGGAAACAAGGCAAAGGACTGAAACACCATGCCGAATTTCCGCTTGTTTGCGGGCAGCGTCGTGATGTCATCGCCGTTGAGGGCAAGACTTCCCCGGGTTGGCGTTTCGAGCCCTGCAATGATGCGCAGCAACGTTGTTTTTCCGCAGCCTGACGGCCCCAGAAGCGCCGTCAACTTGCCCGAGGGAAAAACCAAATCAATGTTCTGCAGCGCAGTTACGTCGCCATAGATCTTTCTGACATCCTTTAGGACCAGTCCGGCCATGAAGCTGCTACTCTCGAAACGTGAAGTCTGGAAGATTGCCGGCTTTCGCTGCCCGATTGTTCGGCAAGCGAAACACAGGTCCGCACGCGTTCTGGTGGGAAGAGCGGGATCAATGGTCTATGTTCCGTATCACCCGCTCCACACACAAACAGCATCAAGCGCCTGCGAGCATCGCGTCCCAGCGCTCTTTGATGAACGTCTCGTTGTCGAGATAAGATTCATAAGCAGGCGTGATGATCGGCGATCCGGACACGAACGCGAACTCCTCATCCGTCAGGTCGGTGAGTTCGCGGTTGACCAGCGGTGCGGTGCCGATGTTGCGCGACATAAGTGCCTGGGTGGCCGGGTCACTGGAAAACGCCATGAATTCGTAGGCTTCACCGGTTTTTTCCGAAAGCGGGCTCAGGCACCAGGACCCGTAACCGATCGGATTGCCTTCGACGGGGAACAGCGGCTTGATCGGGAACCCGTCAGACGCCATGATGTTCGCAACGTCCAGATAGTAGGATCCGCCGATGACGTCTTCGTTCTTCATCGCCTGTTCCATCTGGCTTTCAGCCGACCACCAGAGCGCGACATGCGGCTTCAGCTCGGCAACCTTGTCCAGAACCGCAACGATCCCGTCTTCCGTCATGAGCGTTTCTGCGCCGTCAAAGAATGTCTTTGCCGTAATATCGAGAAGACGACCGTCGATTTTCTTGGAAATGCCGAGCGACCCCTCGTAGGCGGGGTTCTCCCAGAACTCTTTCCAGCTGGTTGGTGCCGGCGTCACTTCGTTGGGGTTGATCACCATGGCATTGAACCACGCCATTGAGCCTACGCCGACGAGACCATCGGGACCTTCGTACAAAAATTCCGCGTCCAGATTGGTTACCCCGGGGATCTTTGACGCGTCCAGCGGTTTCAGCATTTCGCCGATACGCGTCGCCTTGATCATGGTGTCCTTGCCGTAAAGCGACACGTCAGCGGGCACCGTGCCGGAGGCTGCTGCCTGCTGCATCGTCACAAGCCAGTCGCTCGAGTTGGGCTGCGTCACGGATTCGACTGTTATACCCGTTGCCTCGGTAAAGGCCGGGTACACAAATTTCTTGAAACTGTCCTCGAAGTAGCCGCCATAAGACCCAATCTTGATTGATCGCGCCTGGGCGATCGCGGGCATGGCAAGCAATGAGCTGCCGGCTGCCAGGGCTGTGGTGCCTGCCGCACCTTTCAGGATTGATCGGCGTGTCAGATCGCCCGTGCGCCTTGTTTTGAATTTCTGCGTCATCCGGCGTGTTCCTCTCAATTTTCGGCGGCCCCTCGTTCGCCAACCTTGGTGGAACCTCATTGAGTTTGAGGCATGCGTTCAAACAAGCACGTTGCATGCCAAACAAAAAAACAAACAAAAACAGGTGATTAGAAAAAATACCAATACTCCGCACATGAAGCCTGTGCGATTAGTAGGCGAGCTGCCTAATTTTTCTACATACACATTTATTGTGCAAGTAGGCGCAGATGATATTCTGACCGCAACGTGATCGCGCCGACCTAACAGTCATGATCGGCCTACCGGAAACAAATTGCCTCAACAGTCACGCAAAACTTTGGAGCCTCACCATGCGCGATCTCTTGGACCAAAGGACGCTTGAACCGGAGATGGCGGCCGATGGGACCGATGACCAGATCGCACTGAGTTCAGATAACGTGTCACTGCCGGTCATTGACTTGACCGGGCTCCACGAAAGCGATCCGGCGGCCCTGGCAGCGGTCGCCAAGGAGCTCGGAAAGGCGGCGAAAACATCTGGCTTCTTCTACATCAAGAACCACGGTGTCGATCAGGCGCTGATCGACGAGGCTTTCGCAGCGTCCCGCGCCTTCCATACCCAGTCCCGGCGCTACAAGATGAAATACTGGTGCGGCTACAGCACCAATCATCGGGGCTACGTGCCCTTTGAAGAAAACGGCAGCTCGTTTCCAAAAACGATCAACTACAACGAAGCCTGGGACATGTCATTTGAAGCCCCTGCCGATCATCCGGATTATCTGGCCGGTTGGCGCATGACCGGCCCAAATGTCTGGCCCGATTTGCCCGGATGGAAGGACACGATCTCGCGATACTATGACGCGGTTTTCGGGCTTGGACTGAAACTTCTTGGCGCGCTTGAACTGGAATTGGGCGTTGAAGCCGGAACCCTCAAGAAACACGTCAACTGCCCCACATCGCAGTTGCGTCTTTTGCGCTATCTGGAAAACGATGTTCCGGCAAGCAAGGACTTCGTTGGCATCGAAGCTCATTCGGACTTTGAGTGTTTCACAATTCTTCTCCAGGGCGGCCCTGGCCTTCAGGTGCTCAACACCGATGACTACTGGATGGAAGCGCCGCCAATCCCCGGCACATTCATCGTCAATATAGGCGATATTTTCGAGACATGGTCCGGCGGCCTTTACAAGTCCACCCAGCACCGCGTTGTGAACACCGGCAAGGAACGGTATTCGATGCCGCTCTTCTTCGGTCTCGATTATGATGCTGTCGTTGAGCCGCTGCCGAAATTCAAGACGGTCGAAACTGCTGAAAAATATCCGCCCATCAAGGCTGGTGATCACCTGATGCGCATGACCGTCGGCGCGTTCCGCTATATTTCCGACGCCGTCGACAAGGGCGAGATCGAGCTGGATTTTGCAGTGCCGGATGCAAATCCATTCAAGCGGCCAGCCAAAACAATTGCCTAGATGACAGTTTGGTCGCGGCCGATTTTCAAATTGGGCCGGATCCTTCACGCTCAGCGCAGGCTGACCTCCGGCTGAAAAGCGCTCAATCCGACTGCGGCTCAACTGTAAAAGTTGTACTCAAGCCTGTGAGCAAGCAGTTGAAGTGCTGTTTTGAGTTCATCGCGCGAAATGCGCCCACCTAAACAGACGCGGATATGCTCTGTCGGATTACCACCAACGGTAAATGGATCGCTTGGCACCAGCCCAAGACCCTTTCCCGACATTTGCCCGACGATGGCTGCCCGCGACAGATTTTCAGGCAATTTGAGCCAAATGTTGAAGCTGACCGGGTCCGCCGCGAACTCAAAATCGCTCATGATTTCTGAAGCCAGCTCCTGGCGCGCACGCGTTTCCCGTCGAATAAACCGGCGAATATGATCTGCCGTGCCATCCTGAATCCAGCGCGTTGCCAGAGCCATCGTGACCGGCGATGCCATCACGGTCATGGACTGGATCGCGGAGGTGAAACTCAGCGCCGCTTTCGTATCGGGAGCAACCACATAGGCCAGCCTGAGGCCCGCGCCTATGCATTTGGCAAGCCCCCCGATGTGCCATGTCAGGTCCGGCGCCGCCGCGGCGAACGGGCTCGGCGCATGCTCTGGAATGAAGCCGTAGGCGTCGTCTTCGATCAGGGGCAGATTGTAACGGTCAAGTATCGCGGCAATTTCTAGTCGGCGACCTTGCGGGATCGTCAGAGTGGTCGGATTTTGGAGAGTAGGGTTGAGATAAAGCGCCTTGGGGCCGTGCGCCTTGATCGCTTCTTCCAGCGCCTCGGGAAGGATGCCGTTTTCGTCTGAGGCGAGACCGACAAGCTTCAACTTGAGTGAACGTGCGATTGTTCTAAGGCCCGGATACGTGATGGCCTCACTCAGGACGACATCTCCCGGCGCGGCAAGCATGTTCAGGATCGTCATCATCGCGGGATGTGCACCAGGGGTAATGAATACACGCTCGAGCGACGGCACAAGTCCGCGCATACTCAGCCAGGAAGAGGCAGCTTCCTTGTCGAGCTCAGTGCCGGTACCATTCTGGTAGCGCAGCAGAGAAATGAGATTTCCGGAGACTGCGGAAAGCCCGGCCTGCATACGCTCGATCAGATCCGGGTTCGTAGGCTCTGGCGGCAGGTTCATGCTGAGGTCGACCTGCTCCGTACGCCGGGGCTCGGTCTCCGCCATCGACCCCTTTATCGTTTTGACGAATGTGCCGCGCCCAACATGGCTTTCAACAAGCCCACGCTCTTTTGCCTCGACGTAGCCGCGGGAAACAGTGGTGAAGTCCACGCCAAGCAGATCGGCCAGCGCGCGCTGCGGCGGCAGCCTGTCTCCCGGCATAAGGATGCCCTTCTGGAGGTCGCTCGCGATGAGGTCGGCAATCTCGACATATCTGGGCTTTCCGCTTTCCGGCAAGACCGGCTTCCAGTTCTTCATTCCAAGTCCAAGCGATTCCATTTGTTGCTTCCTGTTTAGCAAAATTGACTCAGATTGTATGTATCAATCCAATTGTATGGATAATGTTGCGACAAAACCCGATCTTTTTGATGCCATCTTAGGCGTTTGAATGCTTAGCAAATGAGCAATTGAACGAGTTTTTCGCTATTGCGTCATTTCTAAAATTTCCTCTTTTCGAGCTTAGATTGTTGTGCATACAATTTGAGTGCAAGTCAAATATTGTATGCCTATTGTATGGCAATCTAAAGGAGGGCGAAATGCCAGAAGTTACGGCGGCGGCACATAAGGACGGTGACTTCTTCGTCAACTACGAAGAAAAGGTCTTTGAGGATGTTCAGGCGGAAGAGGGTGAAAAAGCCCTGGTGACATTCCACACTGTCGCCTTTGAAGGATCGATCGGGCTGGTCAACCTGCTTCAGGCAACACGCCTGCAGCGCAAGGGGTTCGAAACATCGATCCTGCTTTACGGCCCCGGCGTCTCTCTTGGTGTCCAGCGCGGTTTCCCGAAACTCGGAGACGAAGCGTTTCCGGGTCACATGGCCATGAACAATCAGATCAAGAAGTTCATGTCAGAGGGCGGCAAGGTCTATGCCTGCCGATTTGCATTGCAGGCTCTCATGGGACACGGCGAGCCTTCGCTCATTCCCGGCATCACACCGATCGCTCCGCAGGACGTGCTTGACATCGTTCTCCTGCATCGCCGCGACGGCGCATTCATCCTGGACACCTGGACGCTTTAAATCCTGCAGGCCCGGCGCTCTGTTTGCCGGGCCCAAAAGTCTTTCAACGTTCAACATCAGTGACCGGACATGGCAAACACACACGAAACAGTACGGGTTGCAGCGGTTCAGATCTCACCGGATCTGGTGTCAAAATCACGAACCCTGGACAAGGTTATGTCTGCGATGCGCGAAGCCGCAGGAGAAGGAGCCGGCCTCGTTGTGTTCCCGGAAACCTTCGTCCCCTGGTATCCCTATTTTTCGTTTGTTCTTCCGCCCATGCTGGCAGGGAGCGAGCATCTGCGCCTTTATGAAGAGGCGGTATCGGTTCCCAGCATGGAAACAGCCGCCCTTGGAGCCCTGTCCAAGGAGCTTGGCATTGTCGCGGTCATTGGTGTCAACGAGCGCGACCATGGGTCACTCTACAATACCCAGCTGGTATTCGACGCTGATGGAACCCTGTGTTTAAAGCGGCGAAAAATCACGCCGACCTATCATGAACGGATGATCTGGGGTCAGGGCGACGGCGAAGGTCTCAAGGTGGTGGAAACCGCAGTCGGCCGGGTTGGCGCACTGGCCTGCTGGGAACACTACAACCCGCTGGCGCGTTACGCCCTGATGACCCAGCACGAGGAAATTCACGTCGCACAGTTTCCCGGATCGCTGGTCGGGCCGATCTTTTCAGAGCAGATCGAAGTTACAATGCGTCATCACGCGCTTGAGAGCGGCTGTTTCGTTGTGAACGCGACCGGCTGGCTGACGGATGAGCAGATCAATTCCATTAGCGATGATCCGAAACTTCAACGCGGGCTGCGTGATGGTTGCATGACCTGCATCGTATCCCCGGAAGGACGCCATCTTGCGACGCCCCTGACCGAAGGCGAAGGGATCCTGATCGCCGATCTGGACATGCGCCTGATCACGAAACGCAAGCGCATGATGGACAGCGTTGGTCATTACTCAAGGCCTGAGCTGCTCCATCTCGTTCACGACCGCAGGCGCGCCAGGACCGTCGCGTCGGTCGAGCGAAACGTCACCGACTTCCCGCCACAGGACACAGAAGAGCTGTTTTCAAAGCCACATGTTGAAGAGGAGCGAGTCGATGTCCGCTGAAGTTCTCATAAACGAGCTGCAAACCCGCGGTATACGCCTTGTCGATCCCAAGGCCGGTCATGAATCCCGGCGGGGCGGAGCGGGGCCGACCGATCACAAGGCGGTCACGATTGACGGGGTGACCGTCATGGTGCCCGTGCACACTGCACCTGCCTTCGAAAGCCCTTATGTCGCCGGTGCGCCGGACAAGGACGGACAGAGCGATGTTTTGAAGGATGGCGGCAGGATCGGCTCGATCAGCTTTCCGGGCCGACCGAAATTCTACGATCTGACCACGGCGGACGGTATCCCCTACCAGCATATCGCAACGCTCCATGGCCGTGATGTTCTGGCAACAACGGTCCTGCAGACGTGTATCCGGTATCAGAGCCGGACCAAGACCTGTCAGTTTTGTGCCATCGGCCAATCGCTTGCAGCCGGACGAACCATTGCTCACAAGACACCTGGACAGCTCGCGGAAGTCGCAGAAGCCGCTGTCCGGCTGGACGGGATCAAGCACATGGTGCTGACAACCGGAACGCCGAAGGGCCCGGACCGGGGCGCCGCCGTCATGGTCGACAGCGTGAAGGCCATCAAAGCTGCCGTGGACATTCCCGTTCAAGCTCAGTGCGAGCCGCCGGAAGACAACATCTGGCACGAGCGCATGAAGGCGGCCGGTGTGGACGCCCTTGGAATGCATCTCGAAGCCGTCTCGCCGGAAGTGCGTGAACGGATCATGCCCGGCAAGGCACAGGTGGGCCTGGACAAGTATTTCGATTCCTTCGAAGCCGCCGTGCCGATATTCGGCCGCGGCCAGGTTTCCACCTACATACTTGCCGGGCTTGGCGACACCGTGGAGGCCATTCTGGAAACCAGCCGCCGGCTGATCGAGATTGGCGTTTACCCGTTTGTCGTTCCCTTTGTGCCGGTCTCCGGCACACCTCTGGAAAGCCATCCGGCGCCGTCAACCGGATTTATGGACGCCATCCTGCGCCCTCTTTCCAAAATGGTCATCGAGGGCGGCTTGAAAGCTGAAGACATCAAGGCCGGATGTGGCCGCTGCGGTGCATGTTCGGCCCTTTCCGTCTACGAGAAGCTGCAGGTGAAATGACATGTTGGAGTTCAGCCGCAAGACATTCCTGTCGCCACAGTTTGCAATCAAGGCTGCGTCAGCCCCTTGGGAGTTCGCCGGAGCAACAGCTTTGAGGCTCCAGGTCTTCTGCGAGGAGCAGGAGATCTTCGAGGGGCATGACCGGGATGCAATTGATCACAAGGCGCTCCCACTTGTTGCCGTGTCCACGCTCGCCGGCGAAGCCGACGAGGTCGTCGGCACAGTGCGCATCCACGAAGAGAGCCCCGGAACCTGGTGGGGATCAAGACTGGCCGTCGCCAAAACACACCGGCGCGTCGGACGACTGGGAGCCGAGCTGATCCGGCTGGCCGTCTCGTCCGCCAATGGTTTCGGCTGTGACCGGTTCTTCGCGCATGTCCAGGAGCAGAATGTCCGGTTCTTTGAGCGCCTGCATTGGGTCAGCCTCGAGCCGGTCGACATTCACGGCAAGCGGCATATGAAAATGGAAGCAAACCTTGCCGCCTATCCTGCCTTCAAGGATCCCTCCGCGGGATGGACGATGCAGTTGAGGGGGCGGTGATGTCCGCGCGACACTGGCCGGACACACTTGCCGGGATCGCAAATATGCTGCGATCGGACCCCGGTGTCCTGGGAAAGCGCGACATAGAAACATCGTGTTCGAAACTGGGTCTCAATCAGAACTCAGAAGGGCGTCCGGGGGACGACTGCGCAATATTGACGGACCAGAGCGGCTTTCTTCTGTTCGCCATGGAAGGGTTCATCAACGCATTCGTCGAGGCAGATCCATGGTTTGCCGGCTGGTGCGGTGTCATGGTCAACATGTCGGACATTCTTGCCATGGGAGGCAGGCCAGTTGCTGTCACGGACGCTGTCTGGGCAGCAGATCCCGCAAAGGCGGAATTGATCCTCGACGGCATGCGGGCCGCCTCGGATGCCTATGGCATTCCGATTGTTGGCGGGCACACGAACCTGAGGGCAGGTCAGAGCCAGCTTGCCGTTTCGATAATCGGACGCGCCAAGAACATTATCACGAGCTTCGATGCCAGACCGGGTGATGTGCTCATCGCGGCGATCGATCATCGCGGCGAATACCGCGCGCCCTTCAACAACTGGCAAGCCGCCCTGTCTGCACCGGGAGATCGTTTGCGGCGTGACATGGAGCTGTTGCCGTCGCTGTCGGAGAATGGACTTTGCCGCGCCGGCAAAGACATATCGCAAGGCGGCGTGGCCGGAACGGCTACCATGCTGGCCGAGTGTTCGGGTGTCGCTATCGATCTTGACCTTGAAGGCCTTGAAGCACCGGATGGCGTCCCACTTGCGCGCTGGCTTGTGACCTTCCCGTCATTCGGATTTCTCCTTTCTGTTTCCGTCGACAAGGCCGCTGACGTGATAGCTCACTTCCGGGATCAGGATATCTGGGCAGGTGCCATTGGCAATGTTGCCGAAGGCTCGACTGTCTCCGTCTCGTCCTCAACCGGACACGAGGTTCTCTGGGACCATGCACGCAATCCGTATCTCGGCTTGCCCAAGAAGGAGATGTCCGATGCCTGAGCTCATGTTCAGAGTCCGCTGGCCCGACGGCAAAGAAGAGGACTGTTACTCGCCCTCTTCGGTCGTCAGAGATTACTTTGAAGAGGACAGGAGCTATCCGCTTCAAACCTTCCTGGTGCAAAGCGAGCGCGCCATGTCGGCCGCCAGCGACCGTGTACGTGCGGTCCATGGCTTTCCCTGTTCCAGGGCCGCTGCCCAGCTGGAGGCCTTGCAGCGTCAGGCAGGCCGGTTCAGCTCAACTCCCGATGCAACAGTCTTGTTTCTGCGGTTTCAAACCGCTTCTGCACCCAGGAATGTGTCATGACCCAAAGCAACCTGAAATCCATTCCCGTTGTCATCGTCGGAGGCGGACAGGCGGGTCTGTCTGCGAGCTACTATCTTTGCAAGAAGAATATCGAGCATGTGGTGCTGGAGCGGCACCGGTTCGCGCATCAGTGGCGCGAAAACCGATGGGATACGTTTTGTCTTGTCACGCCGAACTGGCAGTGCCGACTGCCCGACTTTCCCTACCACGGGAATGACCCTCACGGTTTCATGCTCAAGGACGAGATCGTCGACTACCTGGAAGCCTTCAAAAACAGCTTCGATCCTCCCCTGAAGGAGGGGGTGACGGTAACCGAAGTCTACAGGCGGGATGACGGGCGTTTTGTGGTGCATACCAGCGATGAATCCTTCCTTGCGGAGCAGGTGGTGATTGCCTCCGGTGGGTATGACACGCCGATTATTCCCCGTTATGCGGATCAGATCGACCCGGCGATCTATCAGGTACAGGCAGGCGACTATAAGAACCCGGATCAGTTGCCGGAGGGTGCCGTCCTAGTTGTCGGCGCCGGTCAATCCGGCGTGCAGATCATGGAGGATCTGACAATCGCCGGACGCAAGGTTCATCTTGCTGTCGGTCCTGCGCCCAGAGCCCCCCGCATGTATCGCGGCCGGGATGCTACCGACTGGCTTTACGACATGGGGCACTACGACCTGACAATACGGAACCATCCGCAGGGAGAGGCGGTTCATGAAAAAACGAACCACTATCTGACCGGGCGCGACGGCGGACATGAGATTGATCTCAGGAAGTTCGCGCTTGATGGAGTTTCCCTTTATGGCAGCGTTACCGGCGCCTGGAGGTCGGGTGCAACTTTCGCTCAGGATCTGGAAAGGAACCTCGACGATGCGGATGCGAGCTACGTCGGCATTCGCAATGCGATTGACGACTATATCGCGGCTAAAGAAATTGACGCGCCTGACGAAGCGCCGTTTGAAAAAGTCTGGCGGCCTGATGGCGAACCGACAGAGCTCGATTTCGAGAAGGAGAACATAACATCCGTGGTCTGGGCTATCGGGTTCCGGCCGGATTATTCCTGGCTCAAGGTTGATGTTTTCAACGATCGCGGTAGGCCGGTCTACGACCGTGGTGTTTGCGAGACCAAGGGCATTTACTTTCTCGGGCTTGGGTGGCTGAACACCTGGGGGTCGGGCCGGTTCCTCGGTGTTGGCGAGGATGCAAAATATCTGAGCGAGCACATTGAGAGCGTTTTCCAGGCATCCCGTGCAGCGCTCAGCAAAGTTTCCTGATCGAGACACGACCATGTTGGACCACGCGCTTGGAAACAGCTCTGCCCCCCCTGCCCGGCCGCAGGTGTCCTGGAGAAGCAGTCATGACCTTGGCATGCCGGAGCTCGGATATGTCGGGTTGTCGGAAAACTGGTTGCTCAAGACGCTTGGGCATCGGCATTGGCACTTGATCGCCAACGCCGCAGGTCAGAAAAATGCGACTTTCAGGAACCGGGAAGGAAACGATGTTTATGCCGCGTTTTGTGCGCTTTCCGTCAACACGCCCGCCCTTTGGTTGCCTGATCTGAATGACCGTCTGGATCTTGAATCCACCCTTTACCGGGTGTCGCGCACAAGGCTCGCATCAAGACACATCTTGCAGGTGGACGGCACTCTGATCGGATCGGTTTGTCTGGTCTCAACGTTCGTTTCGAGACGGGTAGCGGGCAGGAACGCTTCTGTCGCCCGGGTGGACTTCCCGGGACTGCCCGCGCTTCCCGCGCTCCCGGCAGACCTGGATTTTCCGCACGTTGCAGCCCGGCTGGCAAAGTCTGGAGGAGATCGCCATCTCGGCCTGGAAGGAAACGCGACAACACAGCCAACGCCCGATCTTGTTTACGAACCCTGCCCGTCGCTGGACTTCAATCGTGCCGGCTTGATGTATTTCCCGTCCTTTGTCGCCGCAGCCGAGAGGGCCGTGTTCAAACGTTTCGGAGATGCTGCCCACCGGTTCGTGTTGAGCCGTCGTGACGTCTTGTTTTTTGGCAACCTGGAGCTTCATGAAAAGCTGGCGGTTCAGATCGTCGACTGGGCCGAAGAGGAGCGCTTCACAAATGCAGCCCTTTCGGCAACCGGCGCCAACGGGCGACCGGTCTGCAAACTCTTTTGCCGGTACCGCAAACAGCAATCTTTGACCTAAGCCGGTAGCGAGCGGATTCCGTCGAACCCGCGTTTTCCCGCAGCGGCAGTGACGAAACGCGAACTTGTCGCGTCGGGATCATGTCGCACGCTATTCGAGAGGATTTGTGCGACGGCAGGCAGCCTCGGCAGCGGTCTCGGTCTTATCTGCGAGAGCCTTTACGGCCAAGTCCCGCCACAATGAGATTTTCCCGATTTTCGACGCGCTGACTTCCAGGTTCTGATACACTCGCTCCCATGTTGCGGGTTCTTTCGATTTTGTTGCTCAGCTGTAGTCCGGCACTGGCCTGGGAAGTCCGGACGGGCCCTATATGTGAGCTTGTCCACGAAGGCGAGAACGCGTCTGTGCGCGTCACCTACGATCCGGCAATCCCGCTCTATGCGCTTGAGATCATGCCTGGAAGTCCCTGGGCGGAGGGCCCGCTCTTTGCGATGCGTTTTGACGGGCCGCGCGGCAATACGATCGCAACCGACCGCCACGTGATCACGGGCGGCGGGTCAACTCTGACAGTGACCGACAGGGGTTTCGGCAACGTGCTGAACGGGCTTGAATTCAATCACACCGCGACCGCACTTCTGGGCGACCGGGCTGTGGCCCTGCCCCTTGAAGGCGCCGCGCCGGCCGTGCGCGAATTCCGGGCCTGCGCCTCCGGGCTCGTTGCCTGAAAACGTCACCAGACCATCACCAAACTCCTAAGGTTTGCCTTTCCGGGCAAAGCGATAACCTGAACCCGGCCGGAAGCCGGATGCGCGCTGCGACCCGGCTCCGCCGATCTTGCCGCTACTCGGTTGCGCCAACCTCGCGGTAGTAACGTTCGGCGCCGGGGTGCAGTTCCATGAGCCCGCGTTTGGAGGCGGCGAACTTGACGTCGAGCGCCTTTGCCCACGGGGCTTCGGACGTCACCTGCTCCAGATTGTCCCAGAAGGTCTTGGTGATCTTGTAGACGGTTTCCTCGTCGAGATCCGCGCGGACACCGATGCCGACGGCGGTATCGAAGGACATCACGGCGCTGTCGTTCTTCTGACCGTCATACATGCCAGCTGGAACTTCCGCGCGGTAGCGCCACTTCCCGAGCCATTTGTCGACCTCTTCGCCCTCATCGCTTTCCGGTCCGATGAAGCGCAGGTTTTCGGTCTCGGTAAACTGGATAAACTGGCCGCACGGGTCGAGGCAGCCATTCACATAAACATCAATCTTGCCGTCCAGGAAGGCCTGGAAGCCGGTCTGCCAGTTGGCCTTGATCGCATCATAGTCTTCATCCACCACAAGGCCTGTCGTCGCTTCCACCCAGCCGCGCGCCGCATTGTAGGCACCGCCGCCTTGCGGACCGAGAAAGACAGAAGCGCCTTCAATGTCGTCCAGAACCTGAATGTCGCTGTCATCGCGGACGGCAAAGTGATACTGGCCATAAGGGAACCACATGAGCAGCTTGTAGTTCTTGGCAAGCTCCGGGGCGTCTGCCTCTTTGGCATACATCGCCTTGCCGGCGGACATCAGGTTGTAGATGACCGGGCTGGTCATGGACATGTCGAGGTTGCCACGCGCAACTTCCATCATGTGCAGGGTTGCCGCGCCGCCGCCGGAAACTTCGATTTCAATATCATCCAGATTGTCGGTCACGATATTGGCAAAGGTCGCCATCGTGATTGCCTGTCCGAGGCTCGGGGCGATCGTTGCCATTTTCAACGTTTCCTGGGCCGCGGCCGGTGCTGCCCAGATCATTGCCGCAGATGCAGCGACTGCTAGTTTCCGCATGTGTTGTCCTCCCTGACAAATGCATTTCAAAACCGTCAGGCCGACTTTGCGTCGACCGGTGACGGGTCTCCTCCCAAATACCGGTGTCCGATGACCAGGCCGATCCCGACAAGCAGCGCCGGTCCGGCGATTGCCATGTTCGGTATGAGCAGTGCGATGCCAACAATGCCGCGCAAAATCCGCTCCAGCGAATTGAGCCTGTTCTTCTCAAAGCCGGTCAAAGCGGACGTCAGAAGCCACATGGAAAGCGCGAAGGCAACGACGATCCAGCCAAGATCGAACCAGGTCACAGTTGCAATTTCGATCATCGCTTTCGATGTCGGCACTTCACCGCCGAACCACGCAAACAGGACCTGCAGTTTGTAAAGAACTGCCGGGTGATAGACGAATACGAACGGAATGATGAAGCCGGCCAGCGCGAGCCGCGCGGCCTGAAATCCGGTGCGAACCGGATCGGCCCCTGCAATGGGTGCGGCCGCGAACGCCGCCAGCGCGACCGGTGGCGTCACTGTCGAGATAACAGCAAAGAACACCACGAACAGATGCAAGGTGAGCGGTGCAATGCCAACGGCGTCTATACCGGAGCTGAGCGCGATGACGATGATGAAATAGGTCGCGCCGGGCGGCAGTCCCATGCCGAGAACGATCGCACCGAGCGCGACGACGACAAGCGTGCCGAAAAGCGGTCCGCCCGCCAGCTGCGCCAGAAGCAGCGACAAGCGCCCACTGAATCCGGATACCTGAATCAGGCCAACGATCAGCCCGATGGCGGTGACGATGACGATGATGGAGGCCGACATGCGGCCCGCGCTGACGAAGGCCTGATAAAGCTTTTCCGGCGAGCGGAACTTACGGAACAAGAGGAGCGCGCATGCAAGTGCAACGATGAAGCCATAGAAACCGGCCTTTGGAACTGAGGGCTGAACAAACAGGAAGTAACTCAGCACGCCCAATGGGAAGATGAAGACCAGGCACTGGACGCGTTCGGCGGCTGTCAGGCGCGGTCGTTCTTCAGCCGGCAGTGGACCGACACCCTGCCGGCGGGCTTCGAAATAGACGGTCAGGAAAGTGCCGAGATAAAAGAAGACAGCCGGGATGATCGCGGCGATGACGATGTAGCGATACTCAAGCCCGATCTGCCCCGCAACGAAGAAGGCGACAACGCCCATCACAGGGGGCATCACCTGCCCACCGGTCGAGGCAGCAGCTTCCACGGCCGCGGCAAAGGCCGGTCGGAAGCCGGAGCGCTTGATAACGGGTATCGTCATGACGCCGGTCGATACGACGTTGGAGATGGCAGCTCCGCTCAGGGTTCCGAACAGCGCTGAACTTGCAACAGCTGCATGCGCCGCTCCCCCGGTCAGCCCACCGGTCAGACGGTTGGCTATCTTCATCAGGAGATCCCCTGCCCCACTGGCCATCAGCACGGCGCCAAAGACAATGAAGATCAGCACGTTGCCGGAGACAACCTGCAGCGGCTGACCGAACATGCCGCCGGTTTGGGACCAGAAATTCAGCACCATGGAGCGCATGCTTTGGGCCAGGGTCGCGTCGGAGCCCGCGAGAATGCCTGTCCAGTCCGGCAACCAGCCACGCACAAAGAAATAGATGATCCAGAAGAGGCAAAAGCCGACGATGAACGAGCCGAAATTGCGCCAAGTCAGATAAAGAACCAGCACGGTGGCGAGCGGAAACAATACGAAGTCTATCGGGCGCGCGGATGGCAATGCGCCGCCATCGACCGCAAAGAGGTTCGCGACCCACAAGGAGAACACGACCGTTGAAGCCATCGCCAGAAGCCACTTCACCCATGGGCGCGTTTCGCCAAGGCTGAGAAACGAAACTGCGAAGGCGAACAGGATCGGAAGCCCGAGGATCAACCCGGTCGGCAACAGAAAGGCGCGTTCGAACGACCGGTAACTTCCACCCAGCCAGTGTTCACGCAGCAGAAGACGTTGCTGCCGCCTGGACAATTCTTCAAACCCGGGTGTCGTGACCTCGATGATCCAGCGCACGAATTCCGAAAGCGGGCCTGACGCGGCATAGACCAAAATGACAAGGGCAAAGACAAAAGCCAGGAGGTCGGCAAACCGCTGTTCAATTCCTGCTTTCGTCATTTGGCTGCCTCCCCGTTCCGCAGGCGGCGTGCGTGCCAGAGATAGGTGTTGCGGGCTGTTGCGTTGATCTCAGTTTCAGCCAGCTGCTCCATTGTCTCGGCCTTCAGGGGCTCAGCCGCCATGCCCAGCGCGATCAGATGGTCGCAAAGTTCAAGCCGCCACTGAGGATCTTCCGTTGATTGCGCCGCAGCCATGAGCGCATCAGCACCGCCCGCAAGCTTCGCCATGTGCGCAGCTCTTTGGGCCGAGGACAGAGTGCCGAGATGCGTCGGATTGCCGTCGTACCAGCCGAGTGTCCCGGTTGCGAAGGCGCGCGATGACCAGGCCGCCTTGCCGTAGAACTCGCCAAGCCAGGGCTTGTCCGCGATTTCTTCGGGAAAGATGAGACCGGCGGCGATATCGTCCATGGAGAGGCCAGCATCCATGCCATCGGCTGTGTGTCGCATCACATGGCGGATGGCTTTATGGGTCGAGCCCAGTACTTCGCGGACCTTGTCCTTGCCGAAGACCGGCATTGTGTGGCCGGGCGCAAGCACGTTGGCACCGAGACCTTCCAGCAGCTGAAGACTGTCGGCCCACGCGGCAAAGTCACGATACGGCGTTCCGCGGATCGCGTAGAGATTTGGAAAGGCGTGATACCAGTTGTCACCTGGGAACAGGATCGCGGTTTCCTCCAGCCAGACCGCCATGTGATCCTCGGTTTCGCCTGGTGCCATGATCAGCCTTGCCGCGACGCCGTCGAGATCGATCTCCCGATCGTTTTCCACCATCAGTGTCGGCGGCAGAAACCCTGCGCCCAGACCTTCCATCGGCCGGTCTCCCGGACCGCATCCGAGTGAGACGCGTTCCTCAGAGGGCAGGCCGATGCCGAATTGCGCGGCCGTCCTGCGGTTCAGCGCCTTGTGCGGGGCGATCAGCTGCTCGTCCTGCCCAACCAGATCCGACTTGAACTTTGCATTGGCGATGACCGGGATATCACGTTCCTCGGCAAAAACGCTTGCGCCCGAAATGTGATCCCTGTGGCTGTGGGTGTAAATAATCCGCCCGACGGGCTTGTCGGTACGCTTGCGGATTTCGGCGAGAACACTCTTTGCAGCACCCGTACTCTCGGAGGTATCGATAACCGTTAGAGTGGTGTTTCCCTCCACAACATGCTGGGTCGACGCCGCGTATCCGACCGCGGTCCAGACGCCGGGCGCCAATTCGACAATCGTCTTGCGGAACTGGGTTTCGTTATGGCGGAGGAGATCTGCATTCGGCATGGGTCAGTCTCCCGTGTGCTTCTGGAGAGCCGGACCGCGATAGTTTTCCGTCAACTCTTCAGGCACTTCCGAACCGTCCACCAGAAACGGCAGAATGCCCCTGCGCATGGACCGTCCCCGCATGCCCCTGATGTCATCGTCGGAACGTGTGACGCGCTGCGCGCAGCGTCGTCCCCACTCGGCCAGCATGGAATAGAGGCGGTCGATCTCCGCCTGATGCGCATCCCCCTTGGCGAGATCGTGAAACTCGTCCGGATCGGTTTTCAGGTCGAACAGTATTGGCCGGAAACCGCCCTCGGCGTGCATCAGCTTATAACGGCCGTCGAACACCATGAAGAGCCGGCAGTCCTTCGGGTCGAGACCCAGCTTCATGGCCTGAGGCGTCGGCGAATAATCGAACTCGGACACCGCGAATTCACGCCATTTCGGCGTGTCACCGTGCAGCCAGGGCAGAAGCGAACGACCCTCAAGAATATGGTCCTGGACGGCACCGCCCGCGGCCTCCACGAAGGTCGGTACAAGATCAATGGATTCGACCAATGCATCGCAAGCGGTGCCGCGGGTCGCGTCGCCCTCGGGGCGGGGATCGTAGACGATCATGGGGATCTTCACCGAAGGATCATGGAAGAGATCCTTTTCGCCCATCCAGTGATCGCCGAGATAGTCGCCATGATCGGATGTCAGAACGATCATCGTGTCCTTCAGCCGACCTGTGCGCTCAAGATGATCCAGCAAAACTCCGAGCTGGTCATCGCATTGCTTGATCAGACCCATATAGGCGGGAATGACTTTCTGCCGAACCTCGTCCTTCTGAAAGGCGGAAGAGATCCTGTTTTCCATGTAAGCAGCAAAGACCGGATGGGCATCCTGCCGTTCAATCTCGTGACGGCAGGCTGCCGGAACATGGTTCTGCCCGAACATGTCGTGATAAGGCGCTGGAACGATATAGGGCCAGTGCGGCTTGATATAGCTTACATGCGCGCACCAGGGACCGCTCTGCTCCTCGATGAAGTCGATCGTCCGGGCCGTCAGCCACGGTGTCTCGCTGTCCTTTTCCTGGATGTTGGCCGGTTTGTCCGCATTGGCAAACATCCAGCCCGATGCCATGTTGCCGTCGTCATCGATACCCGCATTGGCAAAGTCTGCCCATGGGTTCTCGCCCTGATAGCCCTTGGATTTCAGATACTCGTTATAAGGCGAACGCTTTTCGTCATAGAACCCGTCCGGGCCATAGCCCCAGAGCCCGTCGTCCCGGATCCAGACGTCAAAGCCACACTCGGCCTGGCGCGCGCCGATCACGCTGTCGGGCGCGAGCCCCAGGCGTTCCATACCGTCTTTGTCCGCCTTCATGTGGGTCTTGCCGATCAGCCAGCAGTCCATTCCGGCCTTGCGCAAGTGATCTCCGAGTGTCTGCTCGCCAACACGGAGGGGAAACCCGTTCCATGCCGCCCCGTGGGAAGATACATACCTGCCGGTGTAAAAACTCATCCGGCTCGCACCGCAAATCGGGGACTGCACATACGCATTGGAAAAGCGGACCCCCATGGCCGCCACCCGATCGAAATTCGGGGTGTGCAGATGCGGGTGTCCGGCGCAGCTGAGGTAATCAAACCGCAGCTGGTCATACATGATGAACAGGATATTCACGCGCGGATTTCTCCACTTTTTTGCCGGCGTTTGCACCGGCTTCCTCCCTCGGGACAAAGCCCGTTGTCCGGAAAGTATTGCTCTTCTTTTTCAGGCTGTCTAATCTTCAGTCCGCTAGGCGGACCGATGAGCAGATGACTGAAAAAGACCAAAGCGAGCGTGTCAGATCCCTGGAACGGGGGCTCGAAATCATCGAATACCTGTCGCGCCGAACACGCACATCACTTGCCGATCTACGCCAGGCGACCGGCTATTCCAACGCGACATTGCTGCGCCTGTTGGCAAGTCTACAACATCGGGGCTGGGTCCGGCGCAACATCGTGGAGGGCCAATACGAACTCTCGCACTCGATCGGCAAGGTGCTGGGTGAAAAGGCCCGGGCCCATCCGCTCGCCGAACTTGCAGGTCCCATTCTGCTTGATCTCAAGGGGCGGCAGACGGGACTACCTTCAGATCTCAATGCAGTCATGGGTGCGGGGCGCATCGAAATTATCGAAAGCACCCGCCTGCGCGGTCCGATGGCGCCGACGCGGACCGCGCTCGGCATCCGTCCCTCGATGGTTCTCTCCGCGCATGGGCGCGCCATTCTTGCATTTTCGCCCGAGGCTGTCGCAGAACGGCACCTTGAAAGCCTTCGCCAAATTGCCGGCAAGGAAGAGCTGCGCATGATCGAAAGTGGATTTCTGGCACGCGAGATTGAAGAAACGCGCCAGCGCGGCTTCGGCCTTCGCGAGGCAGCTTACTGGCAGGCGCCCTTCGACCCGGGACCGGAACTCGGTGCAATGGCGGTTCCGATCATTTCAAAGTCCGGTGTACATGGGTCGATCAGTATTCTCTGGATGATCGATGACATGGATATCGACGAGGTGCTGGCTTTCGGTTGCCTGGACGACCTGCAAAAAGCTGCTGGCCGCATTGCCAACGTGCTGGACCGTGAACGGATCAAGGCACCGGATATTTTGTGGGGTTAGCTGTGATCACGTTTTTAGCGAACGCAAAATAGTATAGTTGCATTCTGTCTAGAGCTGCAATTTATCACTCACCGACATCGCGCTCATGCCACCATCGATGGTTATGTCCTGGCCCTTGATCCAGCCGCTTTCCGGCGAGGCCAGAAAGACGATCACATCGGCGATTTCCTCCGGCAGGCCGGGCCGGCCGGCCCGCGCGACGTTCCGCGCCATCCTGTCTCCGAAAGCGGCGGCGAAATCCTGCAAGATTCCGGTGCTGACGGCTGCCGGGCTGACGGAGTTCATCCTGAGGCCTCTTTCAATCATGTTTTCGGTTTCGGCCATGGTCATGACGATCACCGCCTCTTTGGAAAGATTGTAGGCCCGCGTCGCGTCAATGCTTCTTTCGCTGATGAACGCCGGAAGTCCATCCGGCTGGAGAGACATCAATGCCTTCACCTCGTCGAGATTGTCCCGCCACATGGCCCCTGCCCGCGATGCGGTGTTGACGATTGCACCGCCGGGAGCAAGTTTTTCCAGCATGCCGTCCATCAAGTTGCGCAGTCCGAACCAATTGACCTGAAGGATTTTCTGTTCCAGCCCATCGCGCGGCGGAAGGCCTGCGTTGTTGAGCAGGGCATCAAAACGGCCGGATGCGCGCCCGACTGCGGCTTGGATCGACGCCGAGCTGCTGAGGTCTGTCTCGATCCACTCGGCGACCTCTACCTCCGGTTCGGATATGTCAAACGCTGTCACTTCATGCCCGAGATCACCCAGCTTTCGCGCAACCTCGGCGCCAATGCCCGAAGAGCCCCCTGTTAACGCCACGCGCATATCGATCCTCCCAGATACCGTGAACTCGCGGTCCTTATCCTTCTGCTCAAAGGACGCGCCGTCAAATCCGAAAGGCTTTCAGTTTGGTCTTCAGGTCGGCTCGACAAAGGCGAACGCACCGTCGTGGCACGGCGGGAACGACGGCGAAGGTGACCACCAACACGGGTACGATCACTGCCGGACGAAGCGACGCCTGACAGCGATTTGGCCTTCGCCAAAAAATCAATTGAGCGGCCCTGCGGGGCCGCTTTTTCGTGGCCAAGTGGCTAATACACTAAAGAAAGCGTGCAGTTTCACTTCGCCTTGTGGCGTGTGTCAGGCAGCGTCCGTCGTCTCTTCGAGATCGGCAATCGCCGCGCGGTTGCCTTCCTCAATATTCTGTAGAACGATTTCCATGGCAGTTTCGGGCGACATGCGCGTTTCATCCTGAAGCGCAATCAGATTGCCGACGAGCTGACTTGATACCGCCAGTAACTCCGCCGGACAAAGGGTGTCCTGGTATCGACCAAGGACACCGACCAACTCCTGACGCAGAGTAAAATGAGTGTTCGACGGAGCTGTATATCTCACGGCCTAACCTCCTCTAAACGAACTATAAAAACTTATTCAGCCAACAAACTCGGTACGAGATTGCAGATGAGCGACGTCGCAAACGATTGAAAGAAACAAAGCTTCGGGTCACTTTAACCTTCAGCAATTGGTCGCCTTTCAATAAATACTAAGCACGATTAAATTATTTTGTGCCAAGCGAAAAATTCGCATCAATCACTCAAAACGACATACTTTTACTCAGCACTTATGAGAACAGTTTACTTAAGAATATACTTGATTTCAATTTGGCTATATTACCGACTGGTGCAACCTGTTCGTGTCCGCTCACAAAAGCGGACGCAAGTCCGCATCAAGCTGCGAAGCCAGTAGGGCTGGAATGCCTTGGAACAGTGTTCTTGTGTGTTGTTCAGAGCCCGGTCACGCAATTGGCCCGAGGCCGGTAAAAGGAATTCAACTTCATAACGCAACACCGGCAAGATCCTGACTGCCGGGATCTTGCCGGTGTTGCGTCCCCGAAGGCGGCGGACCGCCTCCGGAGACAGAGGTTCACTAGCGTCCGCCCACGACGATCCGGTCAAGTATGAGCGCACAAAACAGGATCGCGAGGCCCGCCAGGATACCTTGACCCGCAGCTGCATATTGCAGGGCCTCCAGGACGTCCTCACCCAAGCCTTTTGCGCCGATCAGGGAGGCCACGACAACCATCGCAAGGGACAGGAGGATTGTCTGGTTGACGCCTGCCATAATGGTTCTTCGGGCAAGCGGCAGGTCGACGCGCCACAAAAGGTATCGGGGTGTCGCACCGAACGCGAGCGCAGCTTCGCGCACGGTTTCGGGCACTTGCTGCAACCCAAGAACCGTGAACCGAATAACCGGCGGGCTCCCGAATATCATTGTCGCGACAACCCCTGCCGGTTTACCGGATCCAATGAAGGCGACAACCGGGATCAGGTAGACGAAGGACGGCATCGACTGCATGAAGTCAAGGATCGGACGGACCACTGCAAAGACCCTCGGCCGACGCGCGCAATAGATCCCGAGCGGAATGCCGAGACTGATTGAGATGAGCGCTGCAGCACCCAGGAGCGCAATGGTCGTCATTGCCTTTTCCCAGAAATCGAGCAGTCCCAGATAGGCCAAAGCCGCTCCGGTAAAGATCGCAACGCGTGGTCCTGCCGACAGGTATCCCAGCATGATGATCACCAGCGCAACCACTGGCCAGGGCGTTCCAACGAGAACGACCTCAATGCCGTCAAGAAGCGTTCTCATGCCGAAGGTCAGACTGTCGAAAAATCCTCTGCCAACCGTCTTCGTCCAGTCAAAGACGGCCTGAACGCCGTCGCCGACCACCAAACGCCAGTTTCGATCCGTTGGGAAGTTGGCGAGGGCGGCAATGGCATCGGGCCGTGCAAAGCGTATCGTCGACAGCACAACTACTGCAACCGTCAACGCTGCGGCGACGATGAGCCGCTGTTGTGACCAGCCGCTGGCCACACTCTGGTCGGAGCGCCAACGCGTGAATTGCTCCTCAAGTGTCCAGTTCGCAACCGAGGCGATGAGGAACTTGATCCCCAGCAGAAGGATCAGGCCGAACCCGAGATAGATAAGGCCGCTGGAATCAGCTGCCGCGGCAGCAGCCTGAGCATCCGCATACGCTGTTTCCAGGGAACTGGCCGCGCGTTTGAGACTGTCCAGCGACGAAGCGCCGGACTGCTCGGCTGCCGTTATTTGCTGACGGCGCAGCTCCAAAGTTTGCGCGATCTGATCGGCCCGTTCCCGCAAAGACCTGCCCAGATCGCCGAAAAGGCCAAGGCCTATCTGGATGTAGGCAAAGGTTTCAAGAACCAGAAACCCGAGGAACCAGGACCAGAGGCCTCGCGCTCCGAACCAGATCGGCCCAAGAAGACCTGCTGAGGGGTTCAGAGTGAAACAATAACCGGGTGCCTTCATCATCACGGCAAAGGTACGCTGATAGTATTCCTGCTGCGTGCCAACGAAAGAAGCGATCAGCGTGTTCAGCCGGTCCGCGGTTTCGGGCTTAATGTCGTTATCATCAACAGTGCTCATGACGGTGTCCCTCATGCCTGGCTGCTCTGGATGGCGCGCAGAAGCCCTGCTTGATCAATCACGCCCACATCATGTCCATTTTCCCGCACGCGAACGACACCGTTGCCTTCCGTGCAAATCGAGATCAGATCATTCAGGTCCATGTCCGGATGGGCCGAGGCCGCCCCGTCCGGAATGGGACCATGCTCGGCTTCGAACTCCGCCACCGGCTTCATGACAGCATGCGCGAAAATCATGTTGAGCTTGGAGATCCCGGCCACGAAGTCTGCGACATAGTCGTCGGCCGGATTGAGTATGATGTCTTCCGGCGTGCCGATCTGAACGATTTGGCCATCCTTCATGATGGCTATCCTGTTGCCGATACGGATCGCCTCATCAAGATCGTGCGTGATGAACATGGTCGTTTTGTTCAACTTGGCACTCAGTTCCATGAACTGATCCTGAAGCTGTTTGCGAATAAGCGGATCGAGCGCGGAGAACGGTTCGTCCATCAGGAGGATGTCCGGATCGGAGGCAATCGCCCGTGCCAGTCCGACACGCTGCTGCATGCCACCGGACAGCTCATGGGCGTATTTGTCTTCCCAGCCGTTCAACTCGACGAGTTCAAGAACCCGGTCGGCTTCTTCCCAGCGGCGAGCCTTGCCCGTGCCGCGGATCTCCAGCGGCATCGCCACATTGTCACGTACGGTGCGGTGGGGCATCAGACCGAAATTCTGAAACACCATTGCCACCCTGTGATTGCGCAAGCGGCGCAGTTCGGTGTCGTTCATCTGAACAACATCCTGGTCGTTTACCAGGATATGACCCGCGGTGGGCTCAAGGAGACGGTTGACGTGACGCACAAGAGTAGATTTTCCAGACCCCGAAAGGCCCATGATGCAAAACAGCTCTCCGCGATTGATCTGAAATGTCGCGTCAGCAACGCCCACGACACAGTTGTATTTATCAAGGACTTCAGCTTTTGAAAGACCTTCGGCGTGAATGGCGTTAAGTGCTTCTTCGGAGCGGGCTCCAAACACTTTCCAGACAGACCGGGCATCGATAGCGATATCAGCAGACACACCTATCCCCTTTGCTGAAAAGGAGGTACCACCCCGGACCGAACAGCCCGGGGTGTAACCTGCAGGAGTGTTAGTTCAGGCCGAGCCAGCCATCGACGACTTCACCGTTTCCTTCGATCCAGGCCGCGACGACTTCATCGATCTCACCGCCTTTGACCACCACTTCATAGGTGAGCTGGGACAGGTGATCGGCATCCATGCTGATATTGGCAAGGAACTGGGCCGCTGCCGGGTTTCTCTCGTCCAGGGACTTGGAGTAAGCGACCTTCACGGTCTTGACGAGGTCACCAGTCGTGATCTTGGATTTGTTGTACCAGTCGGCATCCTGATCCGGCTGCACGATCTTGAATTGTGCCGGGTCGTGCTCAGGCTCCTCAAGCATGACGACGTCATAAAGCGCGTGCACATAATGCGGCTTGTAGCAGTAGAACACCACGCCCTTCTTCTGATCCACGGCATCTTTCAGACGTGCGTAGAAGACGGTTTCGTCTTCGGTGGTCGGCGTCAGGAACGTTTCAATTCCGTAGTCGCGCACCTTCACTTTGTGAACATTGGTGGAAGCCCATCCGGATGCGCCAACCCAGATTTCGCCCGTGCCGTCCCCATCGCCATCATAGAGGCCCTGCGCGTCAGGTGTGGCAAGATCGAACACGGACTTGATATTGTGCTCTTCGGCCATGTAAGTCGGCGTGCAGAAACCGGTTTGGCCCGAGTAGCTGCCGGCGGACAGTGCGACGGTGCCTTTCTGGTCGACATATTCATCGGTGAACGATGACTGGTTGGGCAGCCAGACATCCGGATGGACGTCGATGTCGCCACGGCCACCATCCATGGCTGCAAAGATGACCGCATTGGCACCCGGTGCATACCCGACCTCGCCGCCAAGGCGGCTTTCAATCACCTGGCCGATCAGGTTGGCCATGATTTTCGCCCCTGGCCAGCTCGGTTCGCCGACCATCACTTTTTCCTGCGCCATGGCACCGGTCGTTCCAAGACCCAGGACCAGGGCGGCGGCTATCAGGGGTTGCTTTGCATATTTCATTTTATCGTTCCTCTGGCAGGTTGTGTGAACGCTCTCAGGCGCGCGCCCGCTTTCGTTGCGGGTCTATGAAAGGTGTGTTGGAAACCGTGCAGCCGAGGCGCTTCATGCGTCCGTCAAGCTGACCGATTTCAAGTCTTGTTCCGTTTTCGGCGTGTTCGACCGCGATGCGCGCCATTGCAATCGCATGCTCCAGTGACGGCGAGCGCGTTGCAGACGTCACGGTCCCGACCTGCCGTTCGCCGGCATAAACGGGTGCGCCATGTGCAGGTACGTCGTCGCTGTCGATCAGCAAGCCCTTCAACAGGCGGCGCGGTTCGCGGGCGTTTCTTTCCAGAGCCGCCTTACCGACGAATTCTTCCTTTGTAAGATCAACGGCAAAGCCCAATCCGGCTTCATGGGCATCGACATCGGCCGCGAACTCGGCGTTGCGGGCTGCAAGACCTGCTTCGATGCGTATCATCTCAAGTGCGGCGGTTCCCATCGGAGTGACACCAAATTCACCCCCGGCTGACATGATCGCGTCCCAGATCTCGATCGCATCGGATGTGGAACAGAAGATCTCGTAACCCAGCTCGCCCGTGTATCCGGTTCTGGACAGGAGGAATGGAGCGCCTTCGCGGTCCTTGAGCCTGGCAACCGTCACGCCGAACCACTTCATCTGGTCCAGCGCGGGAACATGCGGCTGCGTGAACACAATCTTCCGCAAAAGGTCCCGGGACTTCGGGCCCTGAAGCGCAAGGTTCGGCAGCGCGTCGCGATTGTCCTGAATGCGCACCTGAAGGTTGCGTTCACGCGCCAGCGTCTCGAGAGAGCGTGCGCTTTCCTCCGAGCCGCAGCACCAGCGGAACAGTTCCGGCCCCAATCGCAGCAAAGTGCCATCGTCGATGACAGTGCCGCTCTCGTCGCACATGAGGGTATAGGAGGCACGCCAGACGGCGAGCTTTTCGACATTTCTCGTTGTGGCCAGTTGCATCAGTTTCGAAGCATCCGGGCCGATAATGTCGTATTTGCGCAGCCCGCTCATGTCCTGGATCGTGACAGCCTCACGGCAGGCCCAGTATTCGCCAAGGGTTCCGTAGGATGGAAAACTGACCGGCGCCCAAAGATTCCGGGCGGGTGCAAACTGCTGTGTCAGACGCGTCAAACGATCGTGGAACGCGGAGTTCTGACTGATTGTCATCGGGGCATCTTCCTTTTCGCGATAGGCTATAGCCCGCCGGACCGGTTGATCGGCCCGATAAATGCGTACGTGAATATCCGTTGGATTCCAGCCGTTGATCGGATCAATATCGTCGGGGCACGCCGTGGAAACGCACACCGTGTCGGTCATGGCCCGCATCGCCACGTAGTCTCCGGGACGCGAATGGGATTCTTCAGTCTGGATCGTATGGTGATGGGGATCGATCCAGGTGTTCCAGAAGAAATTGATCGCTGGCCAAGCCGACCTTCGACCAACGCCATAAGGATCAAGCGCGCGGGACATGTTGTCGGAGCAATTCACGTGCCCCGGGAAGCCACGCTCCTCATAGCCTCTGGCCGTGCACGCCAGCCCGAACGTGTCGTGACGGCCGCAGGTGTCCTGCACCACATTCAACATGGGGCGCATCTCACGATCGTAAAACTTGTCGAACAGACCCGGCTCAGGGTAGGCGCGCCGAACCATGGACCGCGTTGCGGTGCTGTCGATCATCCACTCCTGTCCGGTGTCGAGGCCATCGGACCGAAACGCCATGAAGTCCGAACACTGTTGTCCTTCGACATCAATAATCTGGACGATTTCACCTTGCTTAAGCTCGTAGGCAACGCCCGTCCCGGCCCGAACCGTAAATTCTTCGCGCATGTCCGCCAAGGGATCCGGAAGCAACGGAGACCTCGCGGAAGACGGCGCGTGGCTGACCGCCACCGTACCGCCGGCCGTACCGGAAATGAGTTCCTGAGCACTTGCCGGCCGGACCAGCCACGCATCTGTGTCACGGCGGGCCTTCAGAACCAGGGTCTCGTCAGGCTCTGCCATGAGGTGACTTTTGAATGTCCACCTGTCGTCAGCGCCTCGTGCGCGCGCCCAGCCGATGAATTCTGCACTGTCGAAGCTTGCCGGGTCCAACTCTGAGCCTGCCGTCAGGCCGAGCGCATCCAGATCATCTTGACCATCTGCCGCGAAGGCGACCAGTTCCAACTGCCCTGGACCATTGAGCCCGTCCACTGACAGAAGGTCTCCTGCTTTTATCTTCAGATGCAGGGCCTGCCGTGGGGAGAGCAGAAAGGTCAGGGCCTGCGAGGGTTTCCTGAATCCGGGGAACTTTCGGGCAGGCGTTTCATGACCGACATTGTTAAACGCATAAAGAACTGTCTGGCTGCGCATTTCGAGCATTTCCGCCAAATGTAACTAGTTACATAGGTTGTTAAAACCAGTTACATATGTCAAGTCTCATCAACGATCGATTTTTGAATTCGGGCGATTTTGGAGGCGCATGACCAGCACCAGATACCGCAAGCGTGCCAATCTCAGGGATGTTGCGAAACTGGCAAATGTTTCGGTGGCGACCGTTTCGCGTGTTTTGAATTCACCGGACAGCGTGGCCAAAAATACAAAGGCGGTTGTCGATGCTGCGATCGCGGAATTGCGCTTTGTCCCAAGCGCTGCTGCCCGCGCCATAAACTCCGGACGATCCCGCTTTGTCGGGGCGTTGGTTCCGACCCTGGATCATGCGATTTTCGCGCGTTATCTGGCAGCACTTGAACAAACGCTGTCCGACTATCGCCTGTCCCTTGTCGTTGCCACGACAAATGGTGATGCTGCGGTTGAAGCGCAGAAGGCGCAGACGCTGGTCGACATCGGTGCCGAAGGGCTCGTCATCTCGGGAATCACGCACGAACACGAGCTTTACGAGTTGATCGACCGATGCCAGTTGCCGTCTGTTGCGACGTCTTACTACGATCCGGACTTTCTGCTGCCGACGATCGGCTATGACAACGTCGATGCCGGACGGATCGCGCTTGAGCATCTTTTGTCGCTCGGCCACAGCGCGATCGCCGTGGTGCATGGCTCGCTGACCAGCAACGACCGTACGCTGGCCCGTATCAAGGGTCTGGAAGGCCATGACGATGCGCAAATGAGTTTTCTGGAAGCGGATCTTTCAGTCGAGGCAGGTTGCGCAGCTGCGCGTCAGATCCTAGCCGGGAAACAACGCGCCACGGCGGTTTTGTGCCTGTCCGACGTGCTGGCGACCGGCGTGCTTTATGAACTGAACCGCCAGGGTGTTTCGGTTCCGCAGGATATTTCCGTCGTCGGGATTGATGACCTGCCTGGGTCCGCCCACACAACACCCGGACTGACGACCGTTCACTTGCCTGTCGTGCGAATGGGACACGCTACCGCGATCGCTATTTCCGAATGGATTGAAAACGGGGTGATACCCGCTGAGAAACTATTTGATACCGATCTGATCATCCGTGGATCGACCAGTCCGCTACACGTGGACTGAAAGTTTTTCGGGCGCAGTCTTGCCGCGCCCGAGATTGCTTGTCTTCCAGGAAATCAGGCCCGCCCCTTCCAGGGAACCAGTACCCGTTCTGCCATCCGCATGAGGATATCGATGCTGTAGCCGACAATACCGATGAGGATGATCCCCATGATCACGATATCGGTGAGCTGAAACTTGGAAGCAGCGATAATCATCATCCCGGCGCCTTTTTGGGCCGCGACCAGTTCGGCGGCAACAACCGTGCCCCAGCACACACCCATGGCAACACGAGCGCCGGTGAAGATCTCAGGCAGTGAATTGGGAACGATGACATAGCGCAGGATCTGGCGTTTGTTCGCTCCCAGCGAGAAGGCCGCGTGCACCTTGGAGATGTTCACGCCCGACACACCAGCTCTTGCGGCGATCGTCATGATCCAGAGCGCTGCCAGGAACAGGAGCACGATCTTGCCCGTCTCCCAGATGCCGAACCAGATGATGACGAGCGGGATGAGCGCAAGTGGTGGAACCGGACGCATGAATTCCACGATCGGATCGAACCAGCCCCGGACCCAGCTGGACAGGCCCATTGCATAACCAAGCGGAATGCCGATCAGTGCACCCGCGACGAACCCGCCAACCACGCGCAACAGGGACCAGCCGAGGTGTTCCCAAAGCGTGAAGTTCTGGTAACCCTGCGACGCGATTTCCGTGAAACGGCTGGCAACAGCTTCTGGAGACGGCATCCAGATGGGCTCCATCTGCAAACCCTTGCTGGGTTCGAAATTCAACGAGCCCTTCGGCGTCATGCTGACGGTCCCGTTGGACACGTTTACTGTTTCGCCCGGCGCAATCGGCTGTCCGTCGACCTCCGTCACTTTCGCGCCGTCACCGTCGTTTCGTGTGACGCGCAACAGCACAGAACGCCACGCCCCAACCGTGCCGGAGTCGTTTTGTGCAAACCCGTCGTTTGCCGCAACTTCAGGCGCGTCGATCTTCTTGCCCGGCTCATGCACGATCACATCAACTGTGGCACTGCTTGTTTCGCCGGCGTCGTTGGTCACCGTGTAGGTGAAGTTCGTGTCGCCGACAAACGGTCCTGGAACGTGGAACGGAACCAGCTTGGACCCTGTGAAAGCGCCCCAGATGAAAAAGATCACAATGATGGAAATCACCGACGCAGCCCTGTTGGGCCGAATGGCACTTTCGTCACCGAATGTCACCGTCTTCAGGCTGGTGAAATCCTGCCCGCTTTGCATCATTCTGCTGAGATAGGTGACCAGAAAATAGCTGGCCAGAAACAGCGCAGCATATACGAGAAAAACAACAGATCCGGTCATGCGGCAGTCTCCGATCGGCCCATGATTTCTTCTTCCATTTCCCAGATCATCGACAGGATTTCTTCACGCGTCTCCGCAAATCCCTCGCTTTTCTTGACGTCACGCAGATCTGCCTGCACACCGCGTTCGGCAAATGGCAGCCGGTATTCCTTGTGAATGCGTCCAGGTCTCGGGGCCATGACCAACAGGCGCTCACCAAGCAGCAGGGCCTCTTCCACCGAATGCGTGATCAGGATGACGGTCTTGCCGGTTTCCTTCCAGAGTTTGAGAACCAGACCCTGCATCTTTTCGCGGGTCAACGCATCAAGGGCGCCCAATGGCTCATCCATGAGGATAACGTCAGGGTCGTTTGCAAGACAACGCGCCAGGGCAACACGCTGCTGCATGCCGCCGGAAAGCTCGTAGACCGCCTTTTCCTTGAAATCCCCCAGACCCACTGTGTCCAGCAGATGGTCGACGATCTGGTCCCGCTCGCCTTTCGGCATTGATTTCATGCGCGGACCGAATTCGACATTCTTGCGCACATTCATCCATTCAAACAGTGCCCCCTTCTGGAACACCATGCCGCGTTCGGCGTTGGGACCGGTCACCACATGACCGTTCATGCGAACCTGCCCGCCTGTCGGGGCCAGAAATCCGGCGACGATATTCAAAAGGGTGGTTTTTCCGCAGCCTGACGGACCCAGGACCGACATGATTTCGCCGGTCTTCAGCTCAATGGACACGTCCTTGAGCGCTTGCACGTGCGATCCGTTTGGCAGATCGAAGCGCATGGAAACATTTTCGATATGGAGGCCATCCATGATCTGTCATCTCCTGCAGTCAAAAGAAAAGGAAAATGGGGCGGCACACGTTGCCGCCCCATGTCTTGCAGGGATGCGGTCTTATTCGGTACCGGTTGCAGCCAGGTAGCTGGAATCCACGGTATCGACATAGCTGTCGAGCGCCTGCGGAATGGAGCCGGCACCCTGGAAGACATCAGCAACGCCGAGCATGAAGGTCTGAACGTTTCCGCCCATCCACTTGTCGCTCAGCTTTTCTTCAACACTCGGGAACGTGAAGGTTGCAAGTGTGGCTTCGGTGGCGTCCACATCCATACCGGCGTCCTTGGCGATGACTTCAATCATTTCCGCCTTGTTCTCACCAGCGTTCCACATGGCGTTCGCCTCGGCGGTCACCTTCAGGAACTTCGTCAGCATTTCAGATTCTTCAGCGGCGAAATCAGCCGGGACGCTGATGCCGTCGAAAACGAGAATGCCGAGCTCTTCCTTTTCCGCGCCAGTCAGGAGCACGTTGCCATGTTCCAGCATGCGCCGCAGGGCGCCGCCCCAGCCGCAGACCATGTCAAGGCTGCCCTGTGCGAACGCAGCTGCGCCGTCGGCAGGTGCCATGTCGACGATTTCCATTGTCGAGATGTCGACGTCAAAATGCTTCATCTGAGACAGGAAGCCGTAGTGCGCAGCCGTTCCGATCGGAACACCCACCTGCTTGCCTTCCAGTTCCTTGGCATTGCTTTTGTCGATTTCCAGCGTTTCCGCAACGACGCAGTTGTCATTTTCGGAGTAGCTGACGGCAATGTCCGTCAGAACCAGGTCCTGGCCAGCGGATGCGGCCACAACGAAAGGAGGCACGCCCTGGCTCACGGCGATCTGAACGTCACCGGATGCCATGGCGGCCGACATCGCCGTGCCTGTGTCAAACGAAACCCAGTTGATCGGCACACCAAGCGCCTCATCGTAAAGGCCTTTTTCCTTCGCATACTGGAACGGCATCGGCCATTCCAGGAAGTAGGCCACCGTCAATTCCTCAGCTGCGGAAGTCGCCGGCAAGCCAGCCACCATTCCCAGTGCTGCAAGAGTGCCGACTAGTTTTGATTTGTAGGTCATTGATTTTTTCTCACTGTTCCCTCGGTACTGTACAGACGCGCAGATTTTCCTGTCTCGTGCCGCTCTCCTCGAACATCGGCTTGCCTGCATTTGAAAATGGTTACGGCAGAACGCCACGGTTACAATAGAAACACTCGACTGGATCTAATGTATCTGTAAATCTGGCCCTATATGTCACCGCCGGGCCGTGTTGACTGAGAACAATTGGTGCAACGGACTGCTTGATTTGTGAGCAAGCGCACAAATTTCCGCTCACACAGTCCCGCCTTGAATTCACCGAGAACTCGTCGAAGACCCCGAGACATGAGAGGACATTGCCATGAACGTTGCCGCCTCCCCGAATGATTTGAGTGAAATCATTGAAGCAGACCGCAATCATGTCTGGCATCATCTGCTTCAGCATAAGGCTCTGGAGACGATCGACCCAAAGATCATGGTCGAAGGCAAGGGCATGCGTCTTTGGGATGCGACCGGCAAGGAGCATCTTGATGCGGTGTCCGGAGGTGTCTGGACGGTGAATGTCGGCTATGGCCGTGAGTCGATCGCCGACGCGATCCGCGACCAGCTCGTTAAGCTGAATTACTTCGCGCATTCCGCCGGTTCAATTCCTGGCGCCCTCTTCTCAGAGAAGCTCATCTCGAAGATGCCGGGCATGAGCCGGGTCTACTTCACCAACTCGGGTACTGAGGCGAACGAGAAGGCTTTCAAGATGGTCCGCCAGATCGCGCACAAGCGCTATGGCGGCAAGAAGCACAAAATCCTCTATCGTGAGCGCGACTATCACGGGTCTTCTATCACCACGATTTCCGCTGGCGGGCAACAGGAGCGCAACGCGCAATATGGCCCCTACACGCCGGGCTTTGTTGAAGTCCCGCATTGCTGCGAATACCGCGCACAGTGGGACGTTGAAAATTATGGCGAGCGCGCTGCGGACGCGATTGAGGAAGTCATCCTGCGCGAAGGCCCCGATACTGTTGGCGCTCTGTGTCTTGAGCCCGTGACGGCCGGCGGCGGCGTGATCACACCCCCTGAAGGATACTGGGAGCGCGTTCAGGAGATCTGCAAGAAGTACGACATCCTGCTGCACATTGACGAAGTCGTCTGCGGCGTCGGGCGCACCGGCACCTGGTTCGGGTACCAGCACTTTGGCATCAAGCCTGATTTCGTCACGATGGCGAAAGGTGTGGCATCCGGTTATGCAGCAATTGCCTGCATGGTGACCACCGAAGAGGTGTTTAACATGTTCAAGGAGGATGCCAGCGATCCGATGAGCTTCTTCCGCGACATCTCCACCTTCGGCGGCTGCACGGCCGGCCCTGCGGCAGCTTTGGAAAACATGCGGATTATCGAGGACGAGGGCCTGCTCGACAACACGACCAAAATGGGCGACCGGCTGATCGCAAATCTCAACGGTCTCATGGAAAAGCATCGCGTCATTGGCGACGTTCGCGGCAAAGGCCTGTTCTGTGGTGCCGAACTGGTTGCGGATCGCGCAACACGCGAGCCTGTCGCCGAAAAGCAAATGCAAGCCGTCGCTGCTGACTGCATGGCACAGGGCGTCGTTATCGGCGTGAGCAACCGGGCCGTGCCTGGCCTCAACAACGTTATCTGCCTGTCTCCGGCTCTGATCGCGACCAGCGACGACATTGATCACATTACAGATGCGATCGACGGAGCCCTGACGCGGGTGTTCGGCTGAGACGTCTGACTGACCGGCGCTAAATTCTGACAGGGACACGGCGATCTAACGCCGCCGTGTCCCTGAAACCGAAACCTCGCAATGCTCCGGCATTGAAAGAATTTGCCAAAACGGGATCCCGCCTGTTTAATAAGTCCAGTCAGATACTGAATTAGGGCCAGATATGGCAATTCCGGCTGAGACGTTTTTTCTCCGCCCCGACAATGAAGCGTCGCTTCAACAACAGATCCAGGGGCTCGTCGTTGAAGCCATTCTGTCCGGGCGCTGCCTTCCCGGCGAAAAGATGCCGTCCAGTCGAAAGCTGGCCGAACACCTTGGCGTCGCAAGAATTACGGTAACGATCGCCTACACCGAGCTTGTCTCCAACGAATATCTCGTTTCAAAGGGGCGCTCCGGCTATTTCGTCGCCCACACAGCACCCAGCAGACCCAAATTCAATCTCCCCGACCAGTCCGACAAAATGCAGGTCGACTGGAACCGTACGATCGGACAACGATTTTCCGAACACGTTCCTTTGGTGCGTCCCGAGAACTGGCGCGACTACACCTACCCCTTCATCTATGGTCAGTCGGATTCCAGACTTTTCGACCACCACAATTGGCGCAATTGCGCCTTGAAGGCGGTTGGCCGCAAGGATTTCGACACGCTGGCGACCGATTATTATGAGCGCGACGATCCAATGCTCGTTGAATTCATACTCAGGCATATTTTGCCACGGCGCGGGATCAAGGCACGGCCCGAAGAAATCCTTATCACCATGGGAGCGCAGCACGCGCTTTGGATCACAGCGCAAATCCTTTTGACCCAACGGCGCACGGCCGCGATCGAGAACCCCTGCTATCCGGGACTAAGGCAAATCCTCAGCCAGACTCGTTGCAACACCATCTCAATCGATGTCGATTCAGCCGGATTGCCACCGGAGGATCTCCCGGAAACGCTTGATGTTGTTTTCACGACGCCGAGCCACCATTGCCCGACCAATGCGACCATGCCGGTCGCGCGCCGGCAGCGACTTCTGGATCTTGCTGCTGATCGTGGTTTTATCATCGTCGAGGATGACTATGAATTCGAGATCTCCTTCCTCAAGTCACCCTCGCCGGCCCTGAAGTCGCTGGACCCTGCGGGGTCAGTCATCTATGTCGGATCGTTTTCAAAGTCGCTCTTTCCAGGGCTGCGCCTTGGATATCTGGTCGCGTCCGAACCCTTCATTCGCGAAGCACGCGCGTTGCGTTCTCTGGTGCTGCGCCACCCGCCCGGACTGATACAACGCACCGCAGCCTATTTTCTCTCGCTGGGCTACTACGACTCACAAATTGCCCGAATGGGAAGAATATATCGGAAGCGCAGGTCCATCATGGAACAGAGCCTGATGGAAAACGGACTGACCCAGAACGCTCAGGGAACGTTCGGCGGGTCTTCGTTCTGGATGCGGGCGCAGGAAGATATCGACAGTTCCAAACTTGCAATGAAACTCCGCCAGGACGGCGTGTTGATCGAAGCCGGCCGGGCCTTTTTCAAAAGCGGCGAGGAGCATCCCGGATACTACCGGCTTGCCTACTCATCCATCGCCTCCGCAAGGATTCCTGACGGCATAGCGCACATCGCCAAGAGAATAGAAGAAGCAAGCCGTTAGGGCGAATTGCATTTTCAAACCAAGCCGCGAACTGACAGTCACGAAAGCGCGATAGAAAAAGTTCATGCGCGCGTGAAAATTTTGTTGATTTTTTCATTTTGCCGCGTGAAATTATGGAGGAAATTTTCACGCACGGATCGACAGAATGGAAATGAGCAGCCTGGGTGAAGACCTCAGGGCCCTTCGCACAACCAGAAAAATGACACTTGAAGAGCTCGCCCAGAAACTCGGGCGTTCGGTTGGCTGGCTGTCTCAAATTGAACGCGACATCTCCACGCCGCGCCTCTCTGATCTCCGGCAGATCGCCGACATCTTCGATGTGCCGTTGTCGATCTTTTTCGGAAGTGCCGACGCTCCCGAAATCGAGAAAGGCCGTATCGTGCGCTCATCGGCGCGGCGGATCATCGGCGAACGCGACGCAGGTCTGGTCGAAACGCTCATCTCACCGGACCTGACCGACAACTTTGAAATGATCCACTCGACTTTCCAGCCCGGGTCGCGACGTCCGTCGCCCATTTCCCGGCCCACGCAGGAAGTCGCCTACATGATCTCCGGCAAACTGGACATCTGGCTGGATGAAGACACCTTCACCGTTGAAACCGGTGACAGTTTCCGGATCCGCGATGCCTCCTACCGCTGGGCCAATCCATATTCAGAACCTGCAGTTGCCGTCTGGGTGATTTCCCCACCGGTCTACTGAACCCTTTCGAGAAGGAAAGCCGAACCATGTCCGTTCCCTCAACAGCCCGCGTCGTCATCATCGGTGGTGGCGTTGTTGGCGTGTCCACGCTCTATCACCTTTCCAAAAACGGCTGGTCAGACTGTGTCCTCCTGGAAAAGAACGAACTGACGGCCGGGTCGACCTGGCATGCCGCCGGCAACTGCCCGAACTTCGCCGGCAGCTACGGCATCATGAACATGCAGCGGTATGCCCTGGAGCTCTATAGGGGGCTGGCAGAGGAAGTCGATTATCCGCTCAACTACCATGTGAGCGGAGCGGTGCGCCTCGCCCACAGCCATGAGCGGATGATGGAATTCGAATATGTCGCCGGCATGGCCCGTCACATGGGCCTGGAGATGGAAATGTGCACACCGCAGCAGTTGCAGGAGCACCACCCCTTCATGGAACTCCACGACCTTGAAGGCGGCCTCTGGGACCCGCTGGACGGAGATATCGATCCCGCCCAGGTCACACAGGCTCTTGCGAAGGGCGCAAGAACGCACGGTGGCAAGATTTTGCGGTTCACGCCCGCGACCGGTGTCAGCCGCCAGAACGGCGAATGGATCGTGCACACGGAACAGGGCAACATTCGCTGCGAATATGTCGTGAACGCTGCCGGTTACTATGCCGAACGGGTCGGAGAATGGTTCATACCGTTCGGTGGCCGCCAGGTTCCGATGGCGGTCATGAGCCACCAGTATTTCCTGACAGAACCCGTACCGGAAGTTGCCGCATGGTCAGAAAAAAACGGCCGCAAGCTGCCACTGATACGGGATGTCGACACCTCCTACTATCTGCGCCAGGAAACCACCGGCTTCAATCTCGGCCCTTACGAGCGGAACTGTCAGACCGCCTGGACGCGGCCCGACGATCCGATGCCGGATGATTTCAGCTTCCAGCTCTATCCCGACGATCTCGACCGGTTGGAATGGTACATTGAGGATGCCATGGCGCGCGTTCCGCTGCTGGGCACACAAGGAGTGAGCCGCAACATCAACGGCCCAATTCCCTACGCGCCGGACGGATTGCCAATGATCGGTCCGATGCCTGGTGTTCCGAACGCATTTGAAGCCCACACATTCACCTTCGGCATCGCGCAGGGCGGCGGCGCCGGCAAGGTCGCGGCAGAGTGGATCATGCACGGTGCGACCGAGTGGGATATGTGGTGCGTCGACCCGCGCCGCTACACCGACTACACGGACAAGCAATACTGCATCGACAAGGCCAAGGAAGTGTATGGCCACGAATATGCGATGCATTTCCCGCATCACGCGTGGCCCGCTGGCCGTGACCGGAAAAAATCGCCCAACCATGAGAAAATTATGGAACTCGGCGGCCAGATGGGATCGTTCAACGGTTGGGAGCGCGCCAACTGGTTTGCAAAACCGGGCGATGACACTTCCGAGGATGCGACACAGACCTGGTCGCGATCGGGCCCATGGGAACCGCGGGTGCGTGAAGAATGCGAGGCCGTTCGCGACTCCGTCGGCGTGCTTGACCTGTGCGGCTTCTCCCGCTTCAGTCTCAGCGGCGAAGGTGCCGCGGAATGGCTTCGCGGCAAAATTGCCGGTGGTTTGCCCAAGGCCGGCCGCCTGAATCTCGGATATTTCCCGGATCACCGCGGGCGGGTGCTGACCGAAATGTCGCTTGTCCGTCATGGCGAGGATGACTTCACACTGATCACGGCTGCGGTTGCGCAGTGGCACGACTTCGCAGTTCTCAAGTCGGATCTGCCCGACGGCGTGACGCTGACCGACCGCACCAAAGAGATGACAACGCTGATCGTGGCAGGTCCGAAGTCCCGCGACCTCTTTGAAAAGATCACGGATGCAGACCTCTCCCTCGGCTGGCTGACGCACCAGCAGACAACCGTTGCTGGCAAGCCCGCAATGCTGGTTCGCGTTTCCTTCGCAGGTGAACTTGGCTGGGAAGTCCACGCAGCGATGGACGACATGCCGGCGATCTACGGTTCCATCCTTGAGTGTGGCGCAAAACCATTCGGCATGTTCGCTCTGAATGCACTGCGCATCGAAAAAGGCTATCGCACCTGGAAAACTGACCTTTCGTCCGATTATTCCCTCTTCGAGAGCGGTCTGGGACGTTTCGTGAAACTCGACAAGCCGCAGGAGTTCCCCGGCAAGCAGGCACTTCAGATCGAAAAACAGCGTGGTGCGGCAAAGGGTTTCGTTACGCTGACGATCGAGGCAGGCGACTATGACGCGCCCTACATGTCGAACATCTGGCAAGGGGATGAGATGGTTGGTGAAATCACCTCGTCTGCATGGGGTTACCGCGTCAATGCATGTATCGGCCTCGGCATCGTCCGCAAAGGTCTCGATGCTGCGGGCACGGAACTCGAAGTCGAAATTTACGGCCGCAGATACAAGGCAACCGTTCAACCGGATCAACCATTGTGGGATCCGGAAAATGAGCGCCTGCGCGCCTGACCCCCGAATGGGAAATTGCAGCTTTTGGGCATGATTTTGGAGGACTGCGCATGACCGGGAGTGAAGTGAAACAACGCCGCCGTTCCGGTGGCCGTTCGGCTCGAACGGCTGCGCGTGCCCGCCCTCTGGACGATGCAATCCGTCCGGTCTGGCCGGGCATGCCCGGGGGGCACTACCGGCCACTGAAGGATGCGGACGTCAAACGTATCCACGAAGCGGCTCTGCAGGCGCTGGAAGTCATCGGTTTCGGATCGGCTCCGGCTACCGGCCGGGCCTATCTCAAGACCGCAGGAGCGATCGAAGGAGAGGACGGTCGCATCCGATTTCCGCGCGCGCTGGTGGAGGATATGCTCGCCAAGGCAGCCCGCGATATCACGCTTAACGGCAGAGACCCGAAGTTCGATCTGAACCTGACGGGGACGAACGTTCACTATGGAACGGCCGGTGCGGCCGTTCACATTGTCGATCCGAAGACAGGCGATTACCGCAACCCCAACATCCAGGATCTTTACGACGCGGCGCGTCTCGTTCAACAGCTCGACAACGTGCATTTCTTTCAGCGGCCGCTCGTTTGCCGTGAATTCGAATCCCCGAGAGACCTCGACGTCAACACCGCTTATGCGGCCTGTGCCGGAACGACCAAGCATATCGGCCTCTCATTCACCGAAGCGGCGAACGTTGCGCCCGCGCTGGAGTTGCTGCACCTGATGGCCGGTGACGAAGACGCCTGGCGGCAACGGCCCTTCGTTTCAAACACCAATTGTTTTGTCGTGCCCCCCCTCACATTCGCTGAAGAAAGCTGCGAGGTGATGGAAGCATGCATACTGGCCGGGATGCCCGTTCTTCTGCTATCGGCGGGACAGGCCGGTGCGACGGCACCTGCCCCCATCGCGACTGCGGTCGTGCAAGCGGTCGCCGAATGCCTTGCCGGGGTCGTCTATGTCAATGCCGTGAAGCCAGGCCACCCGGCGGTGTTCGGCACCTGGCCGTTCGTAAGCGACCTGCGCACCGGTGCCATGTCAGGCGGCAGCGGTGAGCAAGCCCTGCTGAGTGCGGCGTGCGCGCAGATGCACCAGTTCTACGGCTTGCCGGGCGGCGCCGCAGCCGGCATCGCCGACAGCAAGCTTCCCGACATGCAGGCAGGCTGGGAACAGGGGATCAGCAACGTCATGGCGGGCCTCTCAGGCCTCAACATGGTGTACGAGGCCGTTGGCATGCACGCCTCTCTGCTCGGCTTCTGCCTGGAGTCGCTTGTTCTTGGAAACGACATGCTCGGTCAGGTTTTGCGCTGCGTGCGCGGTGTCGAGGTGAAAGACGAGTTTGTCGATATCGAGGTCATTCGCTCCGTCGTGCTCGACGGTCCCGGCCACTATCTCGGCCACGATCAGACACTGCAGCTGATGCAGAGCGAATACATCTATCCGGACCTTGCCGACCGGACCAGCCCGAAGGAATGGGAAGAACGCGGCAGGCCAAGACTGCTCGACAGCGCGCAGGAAAAAATGCGGAGCATCCTGTCCCGGGACGGGCACACATTCGATCAAGCAACTGAGGACGCCCTTCGCGCAGCCCAGCCCCTCGCTGAGCTGGTCAGGCCGTGACGTCCTCCATCTTCATTCAATCACCAACGGAAAGAGATTAACGTGACACCTCCATCCAAAGCCCGCGTCGTCATTATTGGCGGTGGTGTTGTCGGTTGTTCGGTTGCCTATCACCTGACCAAAAAGGGTTGGACCGATGTCGTGCTTTTGGAACGCAAGCAGCTGACGTCAGGAACAACGTGGCATGCTGCGGGCCTGATTGCGCAATTGCGCGCAACAGAAAACATGACGCGGCTCGCAAAATACAGCCAGGAGCTTTACGGCAACCTCGAAGCGGAAACGGAAGTTGCCACCGGTTTCCGGCGCTGCGGCTCCATTACGGTCGCACTTACGGAAGAGCGCAAGGAGGAGATTTTCCGCCAGGCGTCAATGGCGCGCTCCTTCGGTGTGCAAGTGGAGGAAATCACGCCCGAGGAAGTGAAAGCGCGATACGAGCACCTGAACACGGATGGCGTTGTTGCAGGCGTTTATCTGCCGCTCGACGGTCAGGGCGACCCGGCCAATATCGCGCTCGCGCTGGCCAAAGGGGCGCGCATGGGCGGCGCCAAGGTGATGGAACGGGTCAAGGTCACTAACCTGCAGAAGACCGGACGGCGCATCACAGGTGTTGAATGGAGCTCTGCGGAAGGGTCCGGTGTCATTGAATGCGATCACGTGGTCAATTGCGGCGGCATGTGGGGCCATGAGCTTGGCCGCATGGCGGGTGTCAATGTTCCACTGCATGCGTGCGAACACTTCTACATCGTCACCGACAGCGTTCCGGGTCTCACACACATGCCGGTCCTGCGCGTTCCCGACGAATGCGCCTACTACAAGGAAGATGCCGGGAAGATGCTGTTGGGCGCTTTCGAGCCCAACGCCAAGCCCTGGGGCATGAACGGCATTCCGGATGATTTCGAATTCGACCAGCTGCCGGAGGATTTCGATCATTTCGAACCGATCCTGGAAGCTGCCGTCAATCGGTTGCCGCTTCTGGCGGAAGTCGGCATTCACACCTTCTTCAACGGACCGGAAAGCTTCACGCCGGACGATGCCTATCATCTGGGCCTTGCTCCGGAGATGGACAATGTCTGGGTAGCGGCAGGCTTCAACTCCATCGGCATTCAGTCCGCAGGTGGTGCCGGCATGGCGCTATCCGAATGGATGGACACGGGCGAAAAGCCGTTCGATCTCGGCGATGTCGACATTTCGCGCATGCAGCCCTTCCAGGGCAATCGGCAATATCTCTTCGAACGCTCGAAAGAAACACTCGGACTGCTCTATGCAGATCACTTCCCTTATCGCCAGAAGGCGACAGCAAGAGGCATTCGCAGAACGCCGCTTCACGAGCACCTGAAATCGCATGGGGCTGTCTTTGGAGAGTTTGCCGGTTGGGAACGTGCGAACTGGTTTGCCGACGAGGGTCAGGAACGCGAATACCGCTACACGTGGAAACGTCAGAACTGGTTTGACAATGCCGCGCGCGAACACAAAGCCGTACGCGAGAATGTCGGCATCTACGACATGTCTTCCTTCGGCAAGATCCGCGTTGAAGGGCCGGATGCCGAAGCCTACCTGAACTATGTCGCAGGCGGCGACTACTCCGTGCCGGTGGGCAAGATCGTCTATACGCAGCTCTTGAACAATCGCGGCGGCATTGAAGCCGATGTCACCGTTACCCGGCTTTCGGAAACCGCCTATCTGGTGGTCACGCCGGCGGCAACGCGTCTTGCCGATGAAACATGGCTCCGCCGACATGTCGGCGACCATCGGGTCGTGATTACCGATGTTACGGCAGGCGAAGCTGTACTTGCCGTAATGGGCCCGAATTCCCGTGCGCTCTTGCAGAAAGTGTCGCCGAACGACTTTACCAACGCGACCAATCCCTTCGGGACCGCGCAGGATATCGAAATCGGCATGGGCCTCGCACGCGCGCACCGGGTCACCTATGTCGGCGAACTCGGATGGGAGCTTTACGTATCTTCAGACATGGCTGGTCATGTATTTGAAACGCTTCATGCAGCGGCCCAGGAGATGGGGGCCAAACTGTGCGGCATGCACATGATGGATTCCTGCCGCATCGAAAAGGGGTTCCGCCACTTCGGGCACGACATTACCTGCGAGGACCATGTTCTTGAGGCCGGGCTTGGTTTCGCTGTCAAACGCGACAAGCCGGACTTTATCGGACGCGAGGCCGTCTTGAAGAAACGCGAGGCCGGGCTCGAGAAGAGGCTGGTGCAGTTTCGCCTGAAAGATCCCGAACCCCTGCTCTATCATGCAGAGCCTATCATTCGAAACGGCGAGGTCGTCGGGTTCCTGAGCAGCGGCAACTATGGCCACACCCTGGGTGGCGCAATGGGTCTTGGCTATGTCCCGTGCAAGGGTGAAAAGGCGGATGAGGTTCTGAGCTCGTCTTACGAAATCGAAGTTGCCGGCGTTCGTGTGGCGGCAGAGGCCTCGCTCAAGCCGCTTTACGACCCGAAATCAGAAAGAGTGAAGGTCTGATTCCGTGGATTTTTCTATCCGCGTCGATCAGGCGAGGTAAAAAAACGGACATAAGATGCCTGCGGATTTTATTTTTTGAGACCTATTGTCTCAATTTTTTAAATCCTTTAACACTAGTGCGGTGGTGATGTTGGACCGGAAACGACCCGATCTGGCTTTATGCTGCACTAGTAACTGGCCCTAAGAGCGCAGTGGTAAGTCGAGTTAAATCTCGCCCCAACGCAGCATTTGCGGGAAGAGATTTCCTTGAATTCACGGGAGTATTCGCAATGAAAATGACGACCGAGGAAGCCTTTGTAAAAGTGCTTCAGGCGCACGGAATTGAACACGCATTTGGCATTATCGGCTCTGCCTTCATGCCTATTTCTGATCTGTTCCCGCGTGCAGGCATTAAATTCTGGGACTGTGCGCATGAGGGCTCCGGCGGCATGATGGCGGACGGATACACCCGCGCGACCGGTAAAGTCAGCATGATGATCGCGCAGAACGGACCGGGTATCACCAACTTCGTGACTGCCGTCAAAACCGCTTACTGGAATCATACGCCGCTTCTTCTGGTCACACCGCAGGCTGCCAACAAGACGTTGGGCCAGGGCGGTTTTCAGGAAGTCGAACAGATGGCTTTGTTCGAGGATATGGTCGCATACCAGGAAGAAGTTCGCGATCCGTCACGGGTGGCTGAAGTTCTGAACCGTGTCATCCTGCAGGCAAAACGCGCCAGCGCTCCGGCACAGATCAACATGCCGCGCGATTTCTGGACCCAGGTCATCGATATCAACCTGCCGCCGATTGTCGATTTCGAACGTCCGGGCGGCGGCGATGCTGCAATTCAAGAAGCTGCGGAACTCCTGAGCAACGCCAAGTTCCCGGTTATTCTGAACGGCGCAGGTGTGGTTATCGGCGGCGCGATCGAATCCTCCATGGCACTCGCCGAACGTCTCGATGCGCCGGTTTGCTGCGGTTATCAGCACAACGACGCTTTCCCGGGATCACACCGCCTGTTTGCCGGCCCGCTTGGCTACAACGGCTCCAAGGCCGGGATGGAACTGATCTCGAAAGCCGATGTCGTGCTCGCGCTTGGAACGCGGCTCAATCCGTTCTCGACGCTACCCGGCTACGGCATTGATTACTGGCCAAAAGATGCCAAGATCATCCAGGTTGATATCAACCCGGATCGTATCGGCCTCACCAAGCCCGTCTCAGTCGGAATTGTCGGCGATGCCCGCAAGGTGGCCGATGCTCTTCTTGAAAAGCTGTCGCCGACTGCAGGCAACACCGGCCGCGACGACCGGACCCACACGATCGCGCAGACCAAGTCGCGTTGGGCTCAGCAACTGTCCTCCATGGATCACGAAAACGACGATCCCGGCACGACCTGGAACGAGCGTGCACGTGCTGCCAAGCCGGACTGGCTCAGCCCGCGCATGGCATGGCGCGCCATTCAGGCAGCCCTGCCGAAAGAAGCGATCATCAGCTCGGACATCGGCAACAACTGCGCCATCGGCAACGCCTATCCGAGTTTCGAAACCGGGCGGAAGTATCTCGCTCCCGGCCTGTTCGGACCTTGCGGATACGGTCTGCCTGCAATTATCGGCGCCAAGATCGGCTGCCCGGACACACCGGTTGTCGGCTTTGCAGGTGACGGTGCCTTCGGCATCGCGGTGACCGAGCTGACCGCCATCGGGCGCAAAGAATGGCCGGCAATCACGATGATCGTCTTCCGCAACTATCAGTGGGGCGCTGAGAAGCGCAATTCCACCCTCTGGTATGAAGACAACTTTGTCGGCACGGAGCTGGACGAGCAGGTGAGCTATGCGGGTATTGCAAAGGCCTGCGGATTGGAAGGCGTTCAGGCGCGCACTATGGACGAACTGACCCAGGCTCTCGACAAGGCCATCGAAGACCAGATGAAGCACGGCAAAACGACCCTGATCGAAGCCATGCTCAACCAGGAGCTCGGTGACCCGTTCAGACGCGATGCCATGAAGAAGCCTGTGGAAGTGGCTGGTATTTCCGCATCCGACATGCGTCCGCAGGCAGGCGTCTAAGACCCAGCGCTGATGCGCCATTTGCCTCAAACGACGTCTTCTCCAGGGTGAACAGTTCTCTCCGGGGAAGACGATCAGAAGACAGGATAACGGCGCACTTCAACTACCGGCACCGCCGCTCAAAAGGTCAAACGTGATCGTCCAGCGGCGGCGCCAGCCCACCGGTTCGCTGCCCTGCCCGAATGCCGGCACAAAGGGAACAACCAGCGGCCAGACCGGTCAGCCAAAGCCAGGAGAGCAAGGTCGCATGAAACCTTTGGAAGATATCCTGCGAAATGCCGCCAGCGCGCAAAAGACAATCGTGCTGAGCGAAGGCACGGACCCAAGGGTAGTCCAGGCAGCACTCGATGCACGCAAACAGGATGTCGCCAAGATCATTCTCGTTCTGGACAATGGCCCCGATACCAAGCGGCCCGCCGCGCTCGACGAAACAATTGACGGCCTGGAGGTCCACGACCCTTCAAATTCGCCTCTCACGCAGGAACTTGCCGACCTTTATTATTCCATGCGCAAGCACAAAGGCATTTCGCCTGAGCAGGCATTGGAACAGACAAAGCTTGCGCACGTCTACGCCGCACTGCTTGTCAAGGCAGGGCACGCGGACGGCTGCATTGGAGGTGCCGTACTGTCATCTGCGGAGGTCATCAAGACGGCAATACAGGTGATCGGCGTTGCAGAAGGCACGAAGCTCGTCTCGAGTTTCTTCCTGTTTCTTTTTTGCGAAGATCACCACACGCGCAAGGGCGCTTGCATCTTCTCTGACGCAGGCCTTGTTGTTGATCCTTCGGCGGAAGAGCTGTGCGAAATTGCAATAGCATCGGCGCGCTCTTTTCAGGACCTTACGAACGAGCAGGCCCGCATCGCCATGTTGTCCTTTTCGACGCGGGGCAGTGCGCAGCACCATGCCGTCTCGAAAGTCCAGAAGGCGACAGATCTTGCGCGCGCCGCCGCACCTGATCTCCTCATCGACGGTGAGTTGCAGTTCGATGCAGCGTTTGTGCCCGAGGTTGCACAATCGAAGGCGGCGGATTCGCCAATTGCAGGCAACGCGAACGTTTTCATATTTCCAAATCTTGACGCAGGGAATATCGGTTACAAGATCGCACAAAGGATTGGCGGCGCAACCGCGATCGGTCCGATCCTGCAAGGTCTATCGCATCCGGCAAACGATTTGTCGCGCGGGTGCAGCTCGGAGGACATTCTTCACATGATTGCAGTCACCACCGCGCAGTCGCTTCACAAGGACAAGACGACCACCAGCGTGGAGCAGCCGGTATGACCGATCCCGTCCTCGATACCTCACCGAAAGTGTCGGACGAAGTCCGCAAAACCACCTGCTACATGTGCGCGTGCCGTTGCGGCATCAATGTGCACCTCAAGGATGGCAAGGTCGCCTATATCGAAGGCAACCGCGATCATCCCGTGAACAAGGGCGTGCTGTGTGCCAAAGGATCATCCGGCATCATGCAGGTCAACGCGCCGTCTCGCCTGAAAGCACCGCTTAAGCGCACCGGGCCGCGCGGATCGGGTGAGTTTGAAGAGATCTCCTGGGACGAAGCGCTGGAGCTCGCCAAGTCTTGGCTTGAGCCGATCCGGAAATCCGGACCTGAAAAGCTGGCCTTCTTCACGGGACGCGATCAGTCCCAGAGCTTCACGAGCTTTTGGGCCCAGAATTTCGGTACACCAAACTACGCCGCCCATGGCGGGTTCTGTTCCGTCAACATGGCGACGGCCGGCATCTACACAATGGGCGGCGCTTTCTGGGAATTCGGCCAGCCGGACTGGGACCACACCAAGCTCTTCATGATTTTCGGCGTCGCGGAAGACCACGATTCCAATCCCATCAAAATGGGTCTCGGCAAACTGAAGGCGCGCGGGGGCAAGGTGATCGGCGTCAATCCGATCCGTTCCGGCTACAACGCCATTGCCGACGAATGGGTCGGCATCACGCCAGGGACGGATGGATTGTTCATTTCCGCTCTGATCCACGTTCTGCTCAAGGCGGGCAAGATTGATCTTTCCTACCTCTCCCAGTTCACCAATGCGCCCTGCCTTTTGAACGCGACCCCTGGCTCGCCCGAAGAAGGCCTCCTGCTGCGTGACGATGATGGCAAGCCGCTCGTCGTTGACCGGTCAAGCGGCACGCTTGAGCCCTTTGACAAACAAGGGGTTAAACCGAACCTGGCTGCCAGTGTCGAGCTGGACGGCGTAACCCACAAGACCGTGTTCCAACATCTGGCGGATCGTTTTCTGTCAGACGAATACAGCCCGGAAGCCGTGTCGGAGCGCTGCGGGGTCAGCGCGGGACGGATCAAGGCTATTGCCGCCGAGCTTGCGCGCGTTGCATTTGAAGAAGCCTTCGAACTCGATCAGCCCTGGACGGATTTTCGCGGCAACCGGCATGAAAAGATGCTCGGCCGGCCGGTCAGTTTCCACGCCATGCGCGGCATCTCGGCCCATTCCAACGGGTTTCAGACATGCCGCACACTGCATATCCTTCAGATCCTGCTCGGCACGGTGGAGGTTCCCGGCGGCTTCCGTTTCAAGCCGCCCTACCCGAAACCGGTTGAAGCCCATCCGACGCCTCACTGCCACTCCAAGCCGGATTGTCCGCTCGACGGACCCCATCTCGGATTCGTGCGCGGGCCGGACGATCTGGCGCTGAAGGAAGACGGCACTCCGGCGCGTATCGACAAGGCGTTTACCTGGGAAAATCCGCTGTCTGCCCACGGGTTGATGCACATGGTCATTTCAAATGCCCATGCCGGCGATCCTTACAAGATCGACACGCTGTTCTTCTACATGGCCAACATGGCCTGGAACTCGTCCATGAACACCCGCGGCGTCATGGACATGCTGACCGACAAGGACGAGAACGGCGACTACGTCATTCCGCGCATCATCTATTCCGATGCCTATTCTTCGGAAATGGTTGCCTATGCCGACCTGATCCTTCCCGATACGACCTATCTGGAACGGCACGATTGCATTTCCCTGCTCGACAGGCCGATTTGTGAGGCCGATGCAGCCGCCGATGCCATCCGCTGGCCCGTAATCGAGCCGGATCGTGATGTTCGCGGCTTTCAGTCAGTGCTGATCGACCTTGGCGCGCGTCTCAAACTTCCCGGCTTTGTCGACGAAAACGGCGAGGCGCTCTATGCCGACTACGCCGACTACATGGTCAACCACCAGCGGCGGCCCGGTATCGGCCCGCTCGCCGGCTTCCGTGGGAACGGCACTGAAACCGGCCGCGGCGGCGTCAACCCGAACCAGCTTGAGCGTTACATCGAGAACGGCAGCTTCTTCGTCGAGCATGTTCCGGCGGAAGCGTCCTACTACAAGCCCTGGAACACCGGCTATCAGGACTGGGCGGTCAAGCTCGGGTTCTACGACAAGCCGCAGCCCTACCTGTTTCAGCTCTATGCCGAGCCGCTGCGCCGGATGCAGCTTGCCGCAGAGGGCCACGGCGATCGGCAGCCGCCAGATCATCTCAGGCAACAGATCATCGATCATCTTGATCCGATACCGGCCTGGTATGAACCGCTCGAGGAGGCATCTGTCGATACGGACAGCTATCCGATCCACGCCCTCACCCAGCGGCCGATGGCCATGTACCATTCCTGGGGCAGCCAGAATGCGTGGCTCCGGCAGATACACGGACGCAACCCGCTCTATGTGCCGACAAAGCTCTGGACGGAACACGGGTTCAAGGACGGCGACTGGGCGAAGGTCACTTCGGTTCATGGCGAGATTACCGTTCCGGTCGCGCACATGGCGGGCCTTAACGAAAACACCGTGTGGACCTGGAACGCGATCGGTAAGCGCAAGGGTGCCTGGGCCCTGGACGAGGATGCACCCGAAGCAACGCGCGGATTCCTGTTGAACCATCTCATTCACGAGCTGCTGCCGCCAAAGGGCGACGGGCTCAGGTGGTCGAATTCAGATCCTGTAACCGGCCAGGCTGCCTGGTTCGATCTGAGGGTTCGCATTGAAAAAGCTGCTCCCGTTGAAGAAAGCCTGCCCGCGTTCGGCGCATTGAAATCGCCGGTCGGCAAGGGCCCAGCCATCGTTCGACAGAAAGTGACCTCATGACCCTGTTGCCGGAAACGACTGAAAAGAAGCTTGGCCTGGTCATTGACCTGGATACCTGCGTCGGTTGCCATGCCTGTGTAACCGCTTGCAAGGGCTGGAACACCGAAAACTACGGCGCCCCGCTGAGTGATACAGACGCTTACGGCGGCGATCCTGTCGGCACCTTTCTCAACCGCATTCACAGCTACGAGGTCGAGCCGAAAGGCGGCGGCTGCAGCCAGACGGTACACTTTCCCAAATCATGCCTGCACTGTGAAGATGCGCCCTGCGTGACCGTCTGCCCGACCGGCGCCAGCTACAAACGGACCGAAGACGGCATTGTTCTTGTCAACGAGGACGCCTGTATCGGCTGCGGGCTATGCGCCTGGGCCTGTCCTTATGGTGCACGTGAAATGGATCCGACCGCCGGCGTCATGAAAAAATGTACGCTGTGCGTTGACCGGATCTACAATGACAATCTGCCGGAAGAGGATCGCGTACCTGCATGCGTCCGGACCTGCCCGGCAGGCGCACGCCATTTCGGGGACTTCGCCGACCCGGACAGCAATGTCTCCAAGCTGGTCGCAGAGCGCGGCGGCATCGACCTGATGCCGGAACAGGGAACCAAGCCGGTCAACAAGTATCTGCCTCCCCGGCCCAAGGACCAGTTGCAGGACATGGACGTCCTCACGCCTCTCCTTGAGCCCGTTGCCGAAGAACCAAAAGGTTTTCTCGCCTGGCTCGACAAAAGACTGGAGGCGCTCTGATGCATCCGGCTCCCTCCGTTATCATCTTCACCGTTCTGTCCGGCCTCGGCTTCGGGCTTCTGACGTTTCTCGGCCTTGGCATGCCGAAGGTCACCGGATGGGAAGCGTTCTTCTATTTTGCGATTGCCTATGCACTGGCCGTTGGCGGACTGGTGTCCTCCACATTCCACCTCGGCAATCCGCAAAGGGCGCTCAAGGCATTCACCCAGTGGCGGTCCAGCTGGCTGTCCAGAGAAGCCTGGCTCTCAACCTTTGCCCTTATCGTTCTTGCGGTTTTCGGTGCTGCGGCCGTCTTTGTCGGGGTCACGATCGCACCGCTCGGTCTGCTGGGGACGCTTCTGTCTCTTGCCACCGTGCTGGCAACGGCGATGATCTATGCCCAATTGAAGACAGTTCCGCGCTGGAACCACTGGCTGACGCCCCTGCATATGCTGACCATTTCCCTTGCGGGCGGTGCCATTATTGCTCAGCAGGCCACCGCGGCAATCGTGTTGCTCCTCGCCGCAGGCGGTGTACAAATACTGCACTGGGTCCTTGGCGATCGGCGCTTTGGCGAGCGCGGCCATACCATCGAGACGGCGACAGGTCTCGGCGATCGCGGCAAGGCTCGGCTGTTCGAACCCCCGCATACAGGATCGAACTATCTCCTGAAGGAAATGGCCCATGTCGTGGGCCGCAAGCACGCGCAGAAACTCAGGATCATTTCATTCGTAGCAATGATTTTTATCCCGCTGATCATTGTCGCGCTCTTGCCGGTCAACCCGTTCACAGCCGTGCTTGCAACCGTGTTTTATCTCGTCGGTGCATTTGCGTCCCGGTGGCTGTTTTTCGCCGAAGCCGAACATGTTGTCAGGCTTTACTACGGAGCTTCCGGCTCAGAGCCGCCCTATCAGCCTAGCTTCTCAAGCTGAGTCTGCCTAAGGTATTGGAATGAAAAGCGAGACCAGACGCCGCAAAATAGGATTTCTGTTAATCGACGGATACGCATTGATGTCGGTCGCGTCCGCGATCGAACCGTTGCGCGCGGCCAATCTGCTGGGTGAATCGGAACATTTCACCCTGTCTTACTATTCGCAAAATGCCGGCAAGGTACGCGCTTCCTGCGGCGCTTATTTCGAAACGGAACCTCTCGGGATCCTGAGCAACCAGGTCGATCTTCTTTTCGTCGTCGCGGGAAGCAATCTTGGCGATGCCGAGAACCCCGCATTCTACGCCCAGCTTCGACGCCTGGCGGCACACGGCGTTGAGCTTGGCGGTATTTCCGGGGGCGGTTCGCTACTGGCCAAAGCCGGCCTGATGGACGACCGGCGGCTCACCGTCCACTGGGAGCATTTTGAAGAGCTGAACGCCCTTTCCGATGCCTATTTTCTGGAACGCCGCATCTTCGTGATCGACCGCAACCGCTACACCTGCGCCGGCGGTGTCGCGTCGCTCGACATGATGCTTGCGCTCGTGAAGTCCGAGCTTGGCGCTGAACTTGCGACAACAGTCAGCGACTGGCTCGTGCATAGCGGCATGCGCAGTGCGGAGGAACCGCTGCGCTCACGTTACCTTGGCAGCAACACCAGTTTGAACAGCTGCGTCACCGCAGCGGTCGAACTCATGGAAAGCCATGTCACGGACCTTTTGACACTCGACCAGATCGCAATGCTGGCCGGCGTGAGTTCGCGCAAGCTGCAGCGAAACTTCAAATCCGATCTCGGTATCAGCGTCATGCGCTGCTACATGGATATCCGCCTGCACAAGGCGGACGAGCTTTTGCGCAAAACCAGGATGGCCGTTGCCCAGGTGGCGTTTTCGACCGGCTTTGTAGACCAGGCGCATTTCGCGAGTGTCTACCGGGAGAAGTTCGGATTTTCGCCGACCGAACGGCGGAAGAAAACCCGCGTGGCACCGTCTGCCGTGCGCGCGCATGCTCCGAGCGACGTCATGGAACAAAACGGCGTTCTGGAACACCACTAAATGTGCCTGCATCAGAGCTGCTGAATCCAGATTTTTTCGCACCCGGGCTTGCCTTTTCCAGCGTTTGACCGTATCCAGCCTGCCCACTCCAGACTATGAACGCGAACCGCCAGCAAGATCAGCAACCTTCGGGCTGCATGTTCCGTGCGCCTTTGACCTGATCGATGCGACGTGGCCAGATCTTCCGGTCGCGCGCGTGCTGTTTCCTGCGGACTGTGGTTGGCGTGCTGCAAACGAGGTCGGCTGAGATGATTGAGACAATCGGACTTGATTTCGGGACGTCCAACACGGTGGCTGTCACTGCCGCCGCGCAAGGAGGGACGCAGCCGGTCACTTTCAGCGATAATGCAGCGGACTTCTCGTCGCTACCGACGGTACTGAGCTTTCTCGACCGCGGTGCCGCGCGCGCACTCCATCCGGAGGTCGGGCCCTGGGCGATCCGGCAGTTTCTGGAAAGTTTCGGTGACGTCCGCTTTATCCAGTCACTGAAGACCTTCGCGGCAAGCCGTGTGTTCAAAGGCACGGGTGTCTACGGCGTCCGCTTCGAATTCGAAGACCTGATGGCGACGTTCCTGCGCTGCGCATTCGAGCGTGCAGGCACGGCGTTCCATCCAGCGAGGACGCGGCTCGTCGTCGGACGGCCGGTTGAGTTCGCCGGTCACAATCCGGATGAAACTCTCGCGATGGAGCGCTACAGGAAGGCGTTTCGCAAGGTCGGCTTTGAAGACATCCTGTTCGTGATGGAACCGGTCGGTGCCGCGTTTTCCTATGCGCAGTCGCTCGAAAGGGATACGACCATTCTTGTCGCGGATCTTGGAGGCGGCACCACGGACTATTCCATTATGCGCTTCGAGACCAGGGCAGGACACTTGAAGGCCACTCCGCTCGGACGCGGCGGTATCGGTGTTGCCGGCGACACGTTCGACTACCGCATCATCGACAACGTCGTCCTGCCGAAACTCGGCAAGGGATCGTCTTATAAGAGCATGGGCAAGATCCTCGAAATCCCGCCAAATCTTTTCTCCAATTTCGCCCGCTGGCACATGCTGTCGATCTTCAAGACGTCGGACGATTTCAAGGAGATGAAGAAGCTGCTGCGCTGGTGCCTGGAACCGGACAAGATCGAGCTTTTCATCGAGCTGGTCGAAGAGGATCAGGGATATCCGCTCTACAAGTCGGTATCGGAAACGAAAGCACGATTGTCTTCGGAAGATGAAGCGGAGTTTTCGTTCTCGCCTCTCGGTTCGGATTTCCGGGCATCGGTCTCCCGCCTAGATTTCGAAGGCTGGATCGCCTCTGACCTTGCCAAAATGGACAAGGCTCTCGATGCCACCCTTCAGAAGGCAGGACTTGCGGAAACCGATATAGATCGCGTGTTCATGACAGGTGGCACATCCTTCGTACCCGCCGTGCGGCACCAGTTCGCGAACCGGTTCGGCACGGAGAAAATCTCCGGCGGCAATGAGCTCACCTCCGTCGCCAACGGCCTTGCGCTTATCGGCGCGCGGGAAGATGCCGGAGACTGGGCAGTCGCGGCTTAGGAGCTAAAGAGAAGACTTCTCATATGACTTGCTCCCGCTCCACCTTCGTGTCGCCACCTTCCGCCAATAACCGATCATTCATACCAGCGTTGAAATTTTCCCGCAGGGATGTAGCAAGAGCTGCAATCGGGTACCATACTGTAGACAACGAGAAGGTATTCCAGTATGGCGCTCCACAACCTATAGGTTCACACGGCTTTTGGTCGAATCAGGAACAAGAATGCAGCAAATCGAACACCGCCGCGTCGACAGATTTTGGCTCAAGCTGATTGAACGCCCCTTGGTGTTTCTGGTGCTTATCCTGCTCGGTCTCGCCTTGCTGCCTGTTGCCGTCTGGCTGGACCTCAGGTCAATCTCGGACACGTCGCTGAAATCCCAAGCGGTCGATCTGGACGATGCGATCAGCGAGATCAGATCCTATTACGCGCAAAATGTCGTCGGACGCGTCCTGGGCGCGACCGGAGACATTGTCCCCACACATGAGTATCACGAGACGCCAGGCGGAATTCCGATTCCGGCCACGCTGTCCATCGAACTCGGTCAGGTCATTGGCGGTGACGGCCGCAATCTGAAATACCGTTTTGTGTCCGACTTGCCGTTCGATGACAGGTCTTCGCACGAGCTCAACGACTTTGAAAAAAAGGCGCTCGCCGATTTCCGCGACAGCCGTGATCCCGCCGATCTGGAAATCGGCTATGAAGGGTCGATTTTTAACCGCAGCATTCAGATCGCCTCGCCGGTTTTTCTCGCCGAGTCCTGCGTTCCCTGCCACAACTCGCACCCCGAAAGTCCCAAGACCGACTGGGAAGTGGGTGATGTGCGCGGCATTCAGGCGATCACCATAAGCCAGCCGATCGCCGCCAACCTGTGGTCCTTCAAGTTTCTGTTGCTCTATTTTGCCGGAGCCGGCGCGATTGGCGCAGCAGTCACCGGCCTTCAATGGCACCAGGCGACCCGCTTCCACCGGATGAACGGTGAGTTGGAGCACGCCAACACCGAAATTGCGCAACTGAACGATCAGCTCACGTCCGAAAACCTGCGGCTCGGCGCCGAGATCGAGGTCGCGCGGCAGATCCAGATGATGGTGCTGCCGACCAAGGATGAGCTCGGCGGCATTCGCGAACTGGAAATTGCAGCCTTCATGGAACCGGCCGACGAAGTCGGCGGTGACTACTATGATGTGCTGCAGCTCGACGGCCGCGTCAAGATCGGGATCGGCGACGTTACGGGACATGGCCTTGAGAGCGGTGTGCTCATGCTGATGGTGCAGTCGGTCGCCGTTGCGCTTCAGGAACGCGGTCCCTCGGATCCGCGGCAGTTCCTGGTCTCGCTCAACAGCGCAATCTGCCGCAATATCAGGCGCACGAAAACGGACAAGCACCTCACGCTGTCCTTCCTCGATTTCGATCATGACAAGGTAACGCTTTCCGGACAGCACGAAGAGCTGATCATCCTGCGTGAGGATGGCCGTTGCGACGTCATTGATACGGTGGATCTCGGCTTCCCGATCGGCCTCGATGAGGACATCGCGCCCTATATTGAAACCAAGGACGTCCCCTTCGGTGCGGGCGACATGATCGTGCTTTACACAGATGGAGTGACTGAAGCAGAAAGCCCGGAAGGCGAGCTCTTCGGCATGGAGCGGTTGCTGGAAAGCGCGCAGCGGCATGCAGCAGCGCAGGCGTCACAAGTCCTCAAGGGCATCATCGGTGACGTCAAGGCGCATATCGGAACCCAGACCGTCTTTGACGACATCACTCTGCTGGTCATTCGGCACACCTGAACCGCAATGAAGAACCGGGCACTGAAACGATCAGCGCCCGGCTTGGAAACTATCCGAGCGCCCGGCGGAGCATCGGCACCCGCTTGACGATCAGATAGTCAAGCGCGAGTACGCTCAGCAACGTTACACCTGCCAGCGGAAAGGCGAGCGACAAGGCAAGCATCAGGATCATGGCACTGCGCCAATGCGGCAGATCTTCGGGGGTCTTGGGTGCGAAGACCCGCAAGGCCAGGCCCTTGGGCCGCCGCAGCCACCACATGACGACACCGCTTAAGCTCAAGAAGATCACGGACAGGCACACAGCCGTGTTCAGGATCAGGTTCCACAGCCCCATCAGACCCATGTGGAACGGGATACCGACCGCCATCGCCTTGCCGGCTGCCGAGTAATCGGCAAACGCAACATTTGCCAGAACCCTGCCTGTGTATTGATCCACGTGCACGGTCCTGTCTGCAAACGGATCTTCTGCGTCCGAACTCATTGTGTCCTGGTTGATCGTCCAGACACCGGTTTCGCTTCGCGGAAAGGCAATGCGGTATCTGGCATTGAACCCGACCGATGCGGCAAGCGCTGCGATGCTGTCGATATCGACGGGGACATCCGGCGCCGTGCCTTCGACACCCTCTTTCGAACCGGATGCCGGCATGGGAGTCTGTTCCAACGCCCAGGGAACGTCGGATACCGCGCCGTGGTTCATGGACGCGTGCGTTTCGTCCGACAGCGGAACGTTGTCCCACTTTTCTGCGGGGAATGTGCTCCATGCCTGAACGATCTTGCCGCCCCAGATGCCTGTCCAGGACATGCCGGTCACAAGAAAGAGCAACAAGAGCACGGAGACATAAATCCCCACATTGACGTGCAGCGTTTTCCAGAGCGCCCGGCCTTTCTGACGCAGATCGGGAACAATTGCGCGAACAAGAGAGACATCGCGCGGCCACCAGAGATAAATTCCGGTCACAACCAGAACGATGGCAAGACCTGCGGCGATCTCGAGAAGCCGGTCACCCGGAGTACCAAGAAGGAGATCGCTGTGAATGCCGTCAGCGAAATCATACCAGCCCTGGCGGCGGTTCCAGCTTTCCACGATGTCGCCGGTATAGGGATTTACGGCGACCATCATCTGCTCGTCGTCCTTCGCGATCCGGAAGACCGACACACTGTTGTCCGACCGGCCTTTCAACCATTCGACAAGCTCACTACCGGGCGAAGAAGCCAATGCTGCATCGGCTTGCGTGGATACGCTGAGGGCCACCTTGTTCTCGGGAACCGGGACAGTGATTTTCTCGCCGTCCCGGCCATCGAAATAACCTATATACATCATCATCATGCCGGTGACTGCGAGGATCGTCAGGAAGGGCATTACGAAAAGTCCGGCATAAAAGTGCCAGCGCCAGGCCGCCAGGTAAAAGCGGCTGGGTGTGGACGCGCCTGTGGCGTCCAGGGAAATGTTGTTCATGTGTGCTCCATTGCGGGACCACTGCCTGATCAGGCGATCGGCAGGGTTCACATTTCGATTGGGTTTTGACGGTTTAAGCTGCGTTCAAACCCGGCGCGGCGGAGCCCGCGCACCCAGAGTGCCGGCAATGGCTGCCTTCGCCAAAGCAATGTCGCGAAGCGAAAGGGTTGTCTCTTGTTCGACGGAGAGCGGCCAGACCTCTAATGCCTGCTGCGATCCCAGAAAAGCGCCAACGCCGGCAAAGACGCAATGGTCAAAGGAAGCAGGCTCGTCACCCTCAGACGGCGAAGGAATTTCGACGCCATTGGCATCAAGCGTGACAGTTCTGAACCCTTCGGGCGTACAGATCGTGACGGTGAAACTGCCGTCGGCCTGAAGGGCCGGCATGTACCCCTGCGGAACCAGCGCAGACATGAAAAACGGAAGCATCAGCAGCATTAAAGCTGCCGCTCTCAGAGCCGGAAATTGTTGCCGGAAGTGCTTCACGCTCAGGTATCCATGGTGGCGACGATTCGATCTTTAGGTGAAATACGAGGGAAAGACAAACCCGTTTTGCAACGGTTCCTGTTTCGACCAAATGATGTCGCTTTCGCGCTTGATCCTCTGTCTTCACTCCCCTAGATTGCCGCGACCTGACGGCGTCCTATCAGGGACTGAAAGCGATTCTGGATGCGGTTGACCCAATCAGGGGACCAACGCCGGAGCTGTCACTGCCAATTGCATTCCGGCCAATCCGTGCCGGTCCTTTTGGCGTGTTTGCTTTCATCTCCCATACCCGCCGCCATTCATCAGCCTGTCCGGGCGCCTGTCATTGGGAGAGAAACATGATCCGCCGGCTTTCGCTTACCCTTGGTGTTGCGTGCCTCGCACCGACAACCGCCTTTGCCCATGCCGGTCATCTGGGCGAACTAGCCGGCCACGCCCACTGGATCGGTGTTGCCGCTCTTGCCGGAGCCGCTCTCGTTGCTGGCGTGGTTGCGCTGAAGGACAGAAAGAAGAAGGACGCCGATGGCGCTCCGGAAACGGAAAGCCAGGACGATGAGACTGCCGGAGAGGCTGCCCAATGAGTGAGAAACTCGGTCTGATGATCTGCGGCCATGGCAGCCGCAACAAGGGCGCTGTCAAACAATTTGCTCAGCTGGCCAAAGGCCTGACGGCACGGTTTCCGGACTGGCCGGTCGAATACGGATATCTTGAGTTTGCCAATCCGGTCATTCATGACGGCCTGAACAAGCTGCGCGAAAAGGGCTGTACGCACGTGCTGGCAGTCCCCGGAATGCTGTTCGCCGCCGGCCATGCCAAGAATGACATTCCATCGGTCCTGAACACTTATCAGGCCATGCATCCGGAGATGAAAATCTCCTACGGGCGCGAGCTGGCCGTCGATACACGGATGGTGAAGGCAGCCGCCGCGCGTATTCAAACGGCGATTGACGAGGCCGAGAGTGACGTCCCGCTGCACGAGACATTGCTGATGGTGGTCGGCCGGGGCGCTTCCGATCCCGACGCCAATTCGAATGTCACCAAGATCACGCGACTTCTTTGGGAAGGCTTCGGTTTCGGATGGGCCGAGACCTGCTACTCCGGCGTCACCTTTCCGTTGGTCGGCCCAGGCCTGGAGCACGCCGCCAGGCTTGGCTACAAGCGCGTCATCGTCTTCCCTTATTTCCTTTTCACCGGCGTATTGGTGCAGCGGATCTACAACACGACAGACGAGGTCGCGGCCAATCACCCGGATATTGAGTTCCTGAAGGCCGGATACCTCAACGATCATCCCCAGGTGATCGATACGATGGCCGACCGGGTCCAGGAAATTCTTCAGGGTGCCAACCTGATGAACTGCCAGATGTGCAAGTACCGCGAACAGGTGCTCGGGTTCGAAGCCGAAGTCGGGCTCGCGCAGGAAAGCCACCACCATCATGTGGAAGGGCTGGGTGAGGAGGCCGAGTGCCAGCTGTGCGACGAAATCTGCACCGGCGCTTGCGAGAAACAGGTGCGGGCGGCGGGACATCACCACCACCATCACGATCACGATCACGATCACGGGCATTCTCATTCGCACGGGCATGGGCATGGGCATAGTCATGATCATGACCACGGGCATGACCATCATCATCACCCCTATCCGCATGCCGATCATCCGCATGGTCCGAAGTCGCTGAACCGAGACGGATAAGACGCAGGTGACACGGCCTTCCACACCGTCTTACAGTTATGAAAAGGATCCGGCTGAAATCTACCGGCAGTCCTTTTCGACCGTGCGCGCGGAAGCTGATCTTACGCACCTGCCGGAAGACCTGCGGCCGGTCGCAATTCGTCTCATCCATGCCTGCGGCATGACGGACCTGCCTCAAGATCTGGCCTGGTCCGGCAATGCAAGCGAAGCGGCCAGGACTGCGTTCGCAAATCGCGCCCCGATCCTGTGCGATGTGGAGATGGTCGTTCACGGCATCATTCGTTCGCGCCTGCCGTCGGGATGCGATGTCATCTGTACCCTGAATGATGCTGGTGTCCCGGATCTTTCCAAACGTCTGAAGACAACGCGATCCGCAGCGGCAGTCGACTTGTGGCACGACCGTCTCAAGGGGGCGATCGTCGCAGTTGGAAACGCTCCGACGACACTTTTCCGTCTACTGGAAACCATCGCAAACGGCGGTCCAAGGCCCGCACTTGTGCTTGGGTTTCCGGTCGGATTCGTTGGAGCTGCCGAATCCAAGGATGCTCTGATCTCGAACCCGTTCGATCTTCCGTTTCTTGCCCTTAAGGGACGCAGAGGCGGTTCGGCGATGGCTGCAGCGGCTGTAAATGCACTTGCCGCTGGCCTGCCGGAGGAAGCGTGACATGACGGATTATGAAGATCGCAAGAAACTGAGGTCGCATGGTGCGGGCAAACCCCTGCGTTCACGCGGGTTCTTGTCTCATCCCGGTGCTCCAGTTTCTGATGCTGACAGTGAAGGGGTTTCCAAAGACGGCCCGGCACAAAAATCCCGTGGCATGCGGCAGATCTCCTTGCAAAGCGATGGAAAGCCAAAGGACCTGTCTTCGAAAGCTACCGTCAAACCGTATCGGCTGGAGGAAGAATGAAATCTCCCTGGATGACGCTGATCGGTATTGGCGAAGATGGCGGTCTTGCATCAGGAGGCCGGGACGCACTCGCGAATGCGGACGTGGTCTATGGCGGCCAGCGGCATCTGGCTCTGGCCGGCGAAATCCGGGCTGAAAAGCGGACATGGCCGTCACCCTTTGACACAGTCTTCGACGAACTGGCGCAGTTGAAAGACCGGCGCGTCGCGGTCATCGCCACCGGCGACCCGATGTGGTTCGGCATGGGATCGTCGCTCGCAAGGCGCTTCAATGACGCCGACATGACCGTTCTTCCGGCACTGTCTGCCTTTCAGCTCGCCGCGAGCCGTATGGGCTGGCCGGTCCAGGATTGCGAGTGCCTGTCGGTCCACGGCCGTCCGGTCGATTTGCTTCGGTGCGCGCTCTATCCAGGCGCACGGCTCCTGGTTCTGACAAGCGGAGCGCAGACACCGCGCATGGTGGCGGATCTTCTGGCCGATGAAGGGTTCGGGCGAACCAGAATGACCGCGCTTGAACATCTTGGCGGCGAAAAAGAGCGCGCCGTGAGCGGGACGGCGGAAAACTGGTCGGCCGACGTGGCGGCGTTCCATACGCTGGCACTGGAAGTCGTCGCAGATCCTGCAACCCGCTTTCGCTCCCGCGTACCGGGCCTGTCTGACGATGCCTTCCGGCACGACGGCAAAATGACCAAACAGGACATACGCGCGATAACACTTGCTGAGTTGAAACCCTATCCGGGCGCTCTCCTTTGGGACATCGGTACCGGATGCGGGTCTGTCGCCATCGAATGGTTACGTTCTGCCGACAGGACACAGGCAATCGGGCTTGAACCGGTGGCAGATCGCCGCAAGATGGCAGCAGAAAACGCTGTCGCCCTCGGCGTTCCGCACCTGGAATTGCGCGATGCGACTGCGCCGGAGGGTCTAGAGGACTTGCCGGTACCCGATGCCATCTTCATTGGTGGCGGATTGACGACACCTGGCGTTGTCGACAAGGCGTTGGCAGCACTTGCCTCAGGTGGCCGGCTTGTCGCCAATGCCGTGACGCTTGAGAGTGAGGCCATCTTGCTTGCCAGTTATCAGCAACACGGGGGCAGTTTGAAAAAACTCTCGGTGCACCGTGCCAGCGCCGTCGGCGGGCTTACAGGTTGGCGTCCGCTCATGCCTGTCACGCAGTGGAGCCTGACAAAATCATGACCGGCAAGCTCTATGGCATCGGTCTCGGCCCCGGCGATCCGGAGCTGATGACCCTGAAAGCGCACCGGCTGATTTACTCGGCGAAGGTTGTTGCATACCCGGCTCCCGATAGCGGCGAGAGTTTCGCCCGCTCTATCGCGTCGGGGATCATTCCAGCAGAAGCACGAGAAATTCCGATCATCGTTCCCATGCGGGTCGAAAGATTTCCGGCAAAAGAGATTTACGACAAGGCAGCCGAAGAGATTGCTGCAGTGCTGTCCTCCGGCGAAGACGTGGTGACCCTGTGTGAAGGTGATCCCTTCTTCTACGGCTCGTTCATGTATCTCTTTGAGCGTTTGTCCGAGCATTTCTCGATTGAGATCGTGCCCGGTGTCACGTCGCTTACGGCCTGTGCCGCACAGTTGCAACGGCCGCTGACGTCCAGAAACGATGTCCTGACCGTCATTCCCGGGCCCCTTCCCGATGCTGAAATCGAACGCAAGGTCGCAAACGCGCAAGCCGTTGCAATCATGAAAGTCGGGCGGCATTTGGCGCGTCTCAAGGCCTTGCTGGCACGCATGGGTCTGCTCGACAAAGCCGGATATGTGGAGCGCGCCAGCCTGGCTGAGCAAAAAGTTCACAGACTTGTTGACCTTGACGCGGATGCAGCGCCCTACTTTTCCATGATCCTTATCTACAAGGGAGACGAAGCGTGGACGCTTCCCCCATCCTTTTCGTCCTGAACCAGGCCGGCCTCGACACGGCGGAAGATGTCGCCAAACGTTTTTCGACCGCGCGTATCCACGGCCTGGCAGGGCGCGTGCCGACGGCGGACACGCAATTCAACGAAACCATCGAGCACCTGCAGCTGCTCTTCAAGGCCGGGCATCCGATCGTCGGCTTTTGCGCTAGCGGCATCCTGATCCGCGCACTCGCGCCGATCCTTGAAGACAAGCGCACAGAACCCCCGGTCATCGCCGTGTCCGAGGACGGCTCAAGCATCGTACCGCTCCTGGGTGGGCATCGCGGCGCAAATGAACTTGCCAGAATTCTGGCGAAGTCCCTGCGTGGCCACGCCGCGATCACCACGGCGGGAGATACGAAACTCGGGTTAGCGCTGGATGTACCGCCCAAGGGCTGGCATCTGGCCAATCCGGAAGATGCAAAGCCCGTCATGGCGGAGCTCCTGTCCGGCGCAACGGTCAAGATCGAGGGACACGCTGAGTGGCTTGCGCAGGCGAACCTTAATCAATCCGACGATGCCGCCATATCACTCACCGCGACCGAAAAACCCGTTGAGGGCGGGCCGACCAGGCTTGTCTATCATCCCAGAAAATACGCAGTCGGTGTCGGTTGCGCCCGCTACTGCGAGCCGCGCGAGCTGATTGATCTCGTTGAAACCCAGCTCTCCGAAGCGGGAATTGCCAAAGGCGCCGTTGCCTGCGTCGCAACGATCGACCTGAAGGCAGACGAAACAGCCGTTGGCGAGCTTGCGGCTCATCTCGGCGTTCCACTTCGCGTTTACTCCGCCGTTGAACTGCAACGCGAGACGCCAAGGCTCAAGAACCCTTCGAATGTTGTCTTCAAGGAGGTCGGTTGTCACGGCGTCTCGGAAGGCGCGTCGTTGGCCGCGTCGGGGTCGTTCGGATCGCTTGTTGTCGAGAAACAGAAAACCGAGAACGCGACCTGTGCCATCGCGCGCGCGCCGCAGCCGATCGACCCGGAAAACGTTGGCCGAGCCCGCGGGCACCTGTCGGTGATCGGTATCGGCCCGGGCAAGGATGACTGGCGTACGCCCGAGGCAACCAAGCTTTTGTCCGAAGCGAGCGACGTTGTCGGTTACTCGCTTTATCTCGACATCGTCGAACAGCACATCACCGGCAAAAAGCATCACAACTTTCCTCTCGGCGCAGAGGAAGACCGCGTGCGGTTTGCGCTTGAAGAAGCCGGCAAGGGCAAGAATGTCGCCCTGATTTCATCCGGCGACGCCGGGATCTACGCGATGGGTGCGCTGGTCTATGAACTGCTTCACCGGAACGAGGAATTCGGCGGCGTATCAGATGCGGCAAAGCGCGTCAGCGTCACCAACGCACCGGGCATTTCAGCGCTGCAGGCGTGCTCCGCACGGATCGGCGCGCCGCTCGGACATGACTTTTGCGCAATTTCACTCTCCGACCTGCTGACACCCTGGGAAGCGATCGAAGCAAGGCTGAAGGCCGCAGCCGAGGGCGACTTTGTCATCGCCTTTTACAATCCCGTTTCAAAGCGCCGCCGCACACAACTGGCCGCTGCGCGTGACATCCTCCTGGAGCACAGACCGCCGACAACACCGGTTGTTCTGGGCGTGAACCTCGGACGGCCGGAAGAAACCCTGCGGGTAACAACGCTCGAAGCGCTGACGGTCGATGAGGTCGACATGCTAACGACCGTCCTCGTGGGGTCTTCAAACACGCGCGCGATCATGAAGGGCGACGGCAGCATTTTTGTCTATACGCCGCGTGGCTATGCCAAACGCATCGATGCGCCGAAGCCCACCAATACTGAAGAATTACCTGAACCCGAAGAGGCTGACGAAAATCAATGACCGTTCATTTCATTGGTGCAGGGCCCGGCGATCCCGACCTGATCACAGTTCGTGGATTGCGGCTGATCCAGTCCTCTCCCGTTTGCCTTTATGCCGGGTCCCTTGTGCCGGAACAGATTGTCGCCGCCGCACCGGAAGGCGCGCGCGTTATCGATACGGCGCCCATGACGCTTGATGACATCATCGCCGAGATACAGGACGCCCACGACAAGGGTCTGAATGTCGCGCGGGTTCATTCGGGCGACCCGTCGATCTACGGCGCAACGGCGGAACAGATGCGCCGGCTGGAAGCGCTCGGGATCGACTATGACGTCACGCCAGGCGTGCCGGCGTTCGCAGCTGCAGCCGCTGCGCTCAAAACTGAGCTGACGATCCCCGAGGTGGCCCAGACAGTCATCGTAACCCGCACGGCCATGCAGTCATCCGCAATGCCGAACAACGAGGATCTCGACACGCTTGGCAAGAGCGGCGCGACGCTCGCCATTCACCTTTCGATCCGGAACCTGCGCGAAATCGAGCGTCAGCTCGCCCCTCACTACGGTTCGGATTGCCCGGTCATCGTCGCCTACCGCGTCGGCTGGCCGGACGAGACCTTTATCCACGGCACGCTTTCGACCATCGCCAAAAAGGTGCGCGCCTCCAAGATCACCCGGACCGCACTGATCTTCGTCGGTCACGCTCTCAAGCCGGGGGAAGACTTCCGCGATAGCGCGCTCTACGACGCGGACCACGTTCACGTCCTGCGGCCCAAGAAGAAATCGAAGGCCTCCTGAACCTCTGCTTGTGTCTGGCACAGTTCTGAGCTTACCCTTTCGCCGGTGGCGGAGTGCTGATCCTTCGCCTGCCGGTCGAGGGGTGCGTCATGGCTGTGATTACGGAAGACAATCGCAAGTGGTGGCTGCTGGTTGCCGTGAGCTGCGTACTCGGACTGGTGCTCCTTGACGAGACGGTCGTCGGGGTCGCTCTTCCAACCATCGAGGATGAGCTCGGTCTCAGCGTCAACCAGTCCCATTGGGTGGTGAATTCCTATCTGCTGGTCTTTGCCTGCTTTGTCGCTGTTGGCGGTAAACTGGGCGACCAGTTCGGCATGCTGCCGATGTTCCTGATAGGTCTTCTGGTTTTCGGCCTGTGTTCGGTCATCGGCGGCTTTTCACCATCCGGAGACGTTCTGATCGCGGCGCGCGCAATACAGGGTATCGGCGCTGCAATCATCTTCCCGCTCTTCGTCGCGATGACAACGATGACGTTTGCGAAAGAGCAACGCGGATTTGCACTTGGGATCGGCGGTGCCATTGGAACAATCTTCCTGTCGCTTGGCCCGCTTGTTGGAGGTCTCTTGACCGATCTCCTGTCGTGGCGCTGGATCTTCTGGATCAACCCTCCGATCGTGGTCGTGATCGGTCTGATCGCATTTCTGACGTGGCGCGATGTCGACCGGCCCAAGGCGCCTCCGATTGACTGGACCGGTCTCGCCCTGATCGCGTCCGGCATGTTCTGCACCATTTTTTCCCTGATGCAGTCGGAAGTCTGGGGATGGGCGTCTCCGCTCGTTTACGGCCTCTTTGCGGCAGGGATTGTGCTGCTGCTGGTGTTCGTCTGGTACGAGTTGCGCGTCGCCGCACCGTTGATCGAAGTCGACCTTTTCGTCAATCCAGCTTTCCTTGCGTCCAACCTGACCATCTTCATGGCGCAGTATACCAAGATGCCGATCTTCATCTTCGCGGCCATGTACGCCCAGGAAGTGCTTGGACTGTCACCGCTTGGCGCCGGTCTGCTGGTCATGCTCGCAGCCATTACACAGCCCTTTATCGCCCCCTATTGCGGCAAGCTCACCGACAGCCATGAGCCGGGTCTTCTGGTAACGGGCGGCATGGTCGGTCTTGGCATTGCCATGGCGCTGATGGCGATCACGGCACCACTCGATACCACGTGGCTGTTCGCTATCGGGATTATCATTACAGGCCTCGCGATGCCCTTTGTCTTCGTTCCCACGCAAACTGCCATCATGGCCTCGCTTCCCGAACACAAACACGGTCAGGGCGGCGGCATTTCCATGACGTCGCAAATGATCGGAGGCACTGTCGGGCTTGCGGTTTCCGGTACGCTGTTCGCCTTTCACAAGGATTACGCACTTGTCTTTGCTACGACGGCTGTTCTTCTGTTTGTCCTTGCCGTCGTCTGCTTCATTTTGTTCCGCAAATCGGTTACGCAATCGGCCTGAGATGCGAACCCTATCCGAGCGAGGCAATCATGATCGAGACCGAATACGTGATCCTGAAGGAAGCCTATTCGCTTGGAACCGATGTTCAGGCGATCAAGGATTTCTACACAGAGTGGGCAGACACCTACGACACCGATCTCCTTCTTGCAATCGGCTATGCAGGCGCGGAAATTGCCGCAGAAGCGCTGTGCAAACATGTCTCCGATACGGCGCTGATCCTGGATGCCGGATGCGGAACCGGTCTCGTCGGCATCGAGCTGATCAAGCGGAAATTTGACCTCACGATCGACGGCATCGACCTCACGCCGGTCATGCTTGAGCATTCGCGGAAAAAAGGTGCCTACAGAAAGCTGAATGAAGCAGACCTGTTCGAGCCCTTGAGGGAGCATGAAGACGATGTTTATGAAGGCATCGTCTGTGTGGGTGTCTTCTCAAAGGGCCATGTGGGTCCACACGGTCTTGATGAGCTTGTCCGCATTGCCAAGCCGGGTGCACCTATCGTTCTGACGGTGCTCGAAGATGCGTTTGAGGATGGCGGCTTCAAGGAAAAGATCGAACAGCTGGAAGCCGAAGGCTTGGCCAAACTGCTCGACGTCACCTTGAGCCCCTACTATCCCAAGCAGGAAATCTCATGTCAGCTGGTGGTGCTGGAAGTGGCCTGAAGCAACGACGCAGGTGCGGCGGACGTCTTTGACACTTCGTTTTGCACCGCGCCGACCGTCATGGAATTCTCGCTTTCAAGACTGTCGCCCCAGAACTCGGCAACCGTCGGGCCGTTCTTGATCCTCTTATCGCGGAACAGAAAGCCGAACACCTCGTGAAACCACACGCGTTTGCCCATCTGATAGTACCATTTCTGGGCATGCCGCAGCTTGGCGTTCGGAAGGGTCAGTAGCCGCAGTAGGGCTTTCGGCCGGGACTGGACGATGAACTCGATCACCTTGACCCACAAGAAAACACGCCATGGCGGCACGTGCCGCGTTGCCAGGACCTGGTGTTTGTAATCCCATTTGCGCTGGTCGAGCTGAATAACCTTCCTGTGGCTGATATCGCGAAAGAGCGGCGTCCAGCGATGGGGCGTCACATAGAGCGATTGGATCTGATCCGGATCATATGAGAGCAGAAGACGCAGCACGCGCCAGTAATCGCGGTCCCGTTCTTCTTCGAACCCGACCACCCAGGTTGCCATCGACAGCATGCCGTGCTGGCGCATCAGCTGGATTGCCTGGCGGTCGATACTCGTCGAACCGCCTTTCCTGACCTTTTTGAGAATGTCTTCGTCGGTGTGTTCCATGCCCATCAGGAAACGTTCCACCCCGGCCTGCCGGTAAAGATGAAGATGGTCGCGATCGCGCACAATGTCGTCCGCCCGTGTCGATCCGACCAGCGTCACGTCGATGTCTTCGGCGATGATTGCTTCCAGAAACCGCTTCCACATCTTCTTTGACGACGTTGGATTTTCGTCGGCAAAGTTGAACACCTCGACCCCGTGAACGCGGTGAAGCCAGGCGATTTCGGCGGCGAATTTTTCCGGATTGCGATGCCGCCACTTTGTCCAGAAGCCACGTTGACCGCAATAGGTGCATGGGTGTGGACAGCCGCGGGAGAACTGCACCACGACAGCGCGTTTGCGCCCCCAGTAGGAGTAGTTCTTGAAGTCGATCAGCTCCCAGGCAATGCGATAGGCATCCAGATCCCGGATTACCGGTTGCGGTGATGTTGAAACAATCTTTCCCTGCCGTCTGAAGGCCAGGCCGTTCACGCGTTCGAGCGGCGTTCCGACAGTCATAGCGTGGACGAGTTGCCTGCAGGTTTCTTCGCCTTCACCGCGCACGATGACGTCAAACTGCGGCGCGTCGCGCAAGACCTCACGCCAGTGATAGGTTGGGAAAACACCGCCGTAAATGATCCGGATCTCAGGTTTCGTATCCCTGACCAGTCTTGCGATTTCAGCCGCGGTCGGATGCGCCGAGGTCGAGCCCGAGTGGCCGATCAGAAGCAGGTCGCAATCGGATGCGATGACCGACGTTGAAATCTCGAGCGGCGTCATCGGCCCGAACTCGCCATCCAGCAGGTCCACCCGGTGGCCGTCGTCGATCAGAGGTCCCGCAATGGACAAAAGACCCAAGGGCGGCAGATGATCGTCCGGGATGCGGCTGCCGATCGCCGTGTGCGGCGGGTTCACAATCAGGATATGCATGGGGCTCTCTCTGCTGCCGTTTTCACGCAGCAAGAAAGCACCGGGTAGCTTGCAGAATGTGAGGAGGCGTTGTGCGGAATTGCCTCAAATGTGCGGCTTGAGCAGGATCACACTGTTTACGCCTGAACGGCAATCACATGGGCGAACGAGCCCATGACGTTTCCAGCCCGCAATCCCATGTCCGGCAGCATGTTCGCTTCTGCATCGGTTACCGAAAAGAGACGCTCCGCGTTTCCTTCGAAAAGAATAGACGCGTAGTGAAACTCATGCGCCGACAGGGACGATGTCCAGGGCAAGGCGCCGAGTGCGTTGATGCTGCGATATCCGAGATGGCGCTTGCGGTCCTGGAACGACGTTTCCAATGGCAAAAGTCCCAGCATCTCGTGCGCTGTTCCTTTACCATCAACGAGACCCTTGCCCAGAACCATATAGCCACCGCATTCGCCGTAGATCAGCGCGCCTGACGCAGCCGCCTGACGCATGCCGGCCTTGAAATTTTCGGCTGCCGCCAGACTGGTCGCATGAAGTTCGGGATACCCGCCGGGCAAAAAAACGGCGTCGGCGTCCGTGACGGGGCTTTCATCGGCAAGAGGGGAAAAGAAACTGATTTCAGCTCCCTGTTTTTGCCAGAAATCCAGCAGATGCGGATACGAAAAGGCGAAAGCGACGTCCCGCGCAACGGCAATACGTTGACCCAAGGGTGCTGGAAGTCTGGCGGAGTGGACACCTGCCGGTGCCAGCGCAGCTGCCGCAGCTTCGATGGTAGTGAGATCAACGTTTTCCCGGCAGATTTCCGACGCCCGCGCCAGAAACAGCTCCAGGTCGGCATGCTCGCCTGCCTGCACAAGGCCAAGATGTCTTTCCGGCAGACTGAGATCGCCGGATCGCGGGATCGAGCCGAAAATCGCAACGTTCTGGGTGCTTAGCACCGTGCGCAGCATCTTCTCGTGCCGCGCGCTGCCTACACGGTTCAGGATTACTCCAGCAATGCAAATGTCTTGCCTGTAAGTCCGGAAGCCGTGCACAAGCGCTGCGACGGACTGCGCCTGCTTTGCGCAATCAACAACGAGAACAACCGGAAGGCCAAGGGTGGCAGCAAGATCGGCGGCGGAGCCGCGCCCGCTCGCTGCGCCGTCAAAGAGACCCATCGCGCCCTCGATGAGCAAGAGCTCGCGCTCGGCAAGTTGCCCCCCAGCCATCGACCGCAGGGTTCCAGCGTCCATCGCCCAGGCATCGAGATTTATGCAAGTCTTTCCGCTGGCTGCTTCATGAAACTTCGGATCGATATAATCGGGGCCAGATTTTGCCGAAACGACAGAGCGGCCGGTGTCCCGGAAGGCTCTCAGCATCGCGAGCGTGAGTGTCGTTTTACCGGCGCCTGACGACGGCGCGGCAATCAGTATGCCGCCTGCACCGGAGCTGCTATTTCTATCCGGCATCTGCCGTGCGGCTTTCGGCGCGAAGACCCAACGGGTCGGACGTCAGCACCTTGCCGGACATCGCCCCCAGCCAATCGAGACCATTGCGCAGTCGCACGACTTCACCAACGCACACAATCGCCGGCGGCTGGACCCCCGCCGCCTTGGCATCGGCCGCGCAGCACCCAAGCGTCGTCTCGAGAACTTCTTGCCCGGCTAAGGAAGCGTTGCACACGATGCCCACAGGCTCGTCCACCGACCGTCCACCGCTTATGAGTTTGCCGGCTATCGTCTCAAGGTGTTTCATGGCCATGTACATGACGATGACAGGCGACCCCTTTGCGATGCCGTCCCAATTGATTGCGTCCGGCGCCAATCCGGTCTGATCGTGGCCGGTCAGGAACGTGACGGCCTGGTTGCAGTCGCGATGTGTTGCAGGGATACCCGCATAAGCAAGCCCGCCTATCCCGGCCGTGACGCCCGGGATGATGCGAAACGGAACGCGTGCCTCCACAAGACCAAGGGCTTCTTCACCGCCGCGGCCAAAGACAAACGGATCGCCTCCCTTCAGACGCAAGACACGTTTTCCTGCGCGGGCGTAGTCGATGAGTTTCAGCGTGATGTCCCGCTGTTTCGGGCTGGGCTTTCCGCCGCGTTTGCCCGCATAGTCTGTAATTGCGCCCGGTTTGACCCAGTCCAGAATGCTCTTGTCGACAAGCGCGTCATAGACCACCACATCCGCCTGGCGCAGGCCGTTGACCGCATGAAGTGTCAACAGGCCGGGATCGCCCGGGCCCGCACCGGCCAGCCACACCCAGCCTGCCTCGAAACCGGGCAGGCCTTGCGGGAAAGTATCTTTATGTTCAGCGCCTTTCATGAGTCCTGTTTATCCGGCAATCACAAGAACGCCAAGCGCTTCCGCGATGGAAAACGACAGGAATGCGACATTTCGGATCTTTGATGTGCAAGCACGCGCGCCAAAGCCAAACATCGGCTATAGAGGGTCGATGTCTGATAACGAGCGGAAAGAACTGAGACGCGGCTGGACGACGGGCGCCTGTGCGACAGCGGCGGCCAAGGCTTCCTATGCTGCACTCTTGTCCGGTACGTTTCCAGATCCTGTGGAAATTTCCCTGCCCAAGGGCGGAACCGCCGATTTTGTGCTGACCAGCCACGGCGTTTCAAACGGAATGGCCCATGCCGCGATCACCAAGGACGCAGGCGATGATCCCGACGTGACCCACGGTGCGCTCATCACGTCGCGCGTGCGTGTTCTGGCACCAGGGGAAGGCGTCTGTTTCAAAGCAGGCGACGGCGTTGGAACAGTCACACGTCCCGGATTGCCTATTCCCCCTGGTGAACCCGCGATCAATCCGGTTCCCAGAGACATGATGCGAAAGGCGATCGCGGAGGTTGCCGAGCGTTATGGCGGTTCGGGAGATGTCGAAATCGAGGTTTCCATTGAGGGCGGAGCGGAGCTGGCGCTCAAGACCATGAACCCGCGCCTTGGCATTGTCGGCGGTTTGTCCGTTCTGGGAACAACAGGCATCGTTCGTCCTTTTTCCTGCGCGGCCTGGATCGCGTCCATTCACCGGGGTGTCGACGTCGCACGCGCCATTGGACTGACACATGTTGTCGGCGCAACCGGATCTTCTTCTGAAGATGCGGTACGCGCGCGCTACGAGCTCGACGAAACCGCCTACCTGGACATGGGCGACTTTGCCGGTGGCCTGCTCAAGTATCTGCGCCACCATCCTGTGGACCGGCTGACGCTTGCCGGCGGTTTTGCCAAGTTTTCAAAACTCGCACAGGGCGCGCTTGACCTGCATTCGGCGCGAAGTTCCGTGAATTTCAGCTTCCTGCAGGAGCTGCTCGCCGAGACAGGCGCATCGCCTTCCCTCATCGCGCATGCCGTCGAGGCAAACACGGCGAAAGAAGTGCTCGACAGGTCGCTGGAAGAAAACCTTGATCTGAGCGTTGTGCTGGCTAAGCGCACAAAGAAGCAGGTGCGGCACATCCTCAAGGATGCGCCAGTTGCATTGGAGGTGCTGATTACAGATCGTCAGGGAAAGATCCTGGGAGAGAGCAGCTTTGGAGACGAGTGACCACATCCTTCTTCTCGGGGGGACATACGAGGCGCGTCTGATCGCGGAAAAACTGACGACCTCGCTTCCAGGCGCTCAGCTGACGGTCTCTTTTGCAGGCGTCGTCAAGGATTTGCCGGAGCTGGGTGTTCCCACAAGGGTTGGCGGCTTTGGCGGTACCAACGGGCTTGCCGATTTTCTGAAATCTGAAAAGGTCACGTACGTCGTCGACGCGACCCATCCGTTCGCGTCGCAGATCAGCGGTCATGCCGCGATGGTCTGTACGGCGCTGCAGGTGCCGCTGATCCGCCTGGAACGACCGGCATGGGATACCGTTGACGGTGACGATTGGGTGCGTGTCGCTTCCATTGAGGCTGCGGAGCGCGCATTGCCTGTCGCGTCCCGGGTCTTCATTGCCCTTGGCCGCAAGGAGATTTCAAAGTTCTACGGCCGTGACGACATTTACGGTCTGGCTCGTATGATCGAACCGCCCGAACACCCTTTGCCGGCGCACTGGGATCTGGTGCTGGCGCGTCCGGCGCAGTCGGCTGACGAGGAAGAGGCTCTGTTTCGTGCGCACGGCATTTCGCACGTTGTGTCAAAGAACAGTGGCGGTGAACGCGCCTACGCGAAGATTGAGGCAGCCCGCCGATTACACCTGCCTGTCATCATGATCGATCGTCCCGATCTGCCGAAGACGGAGACGTCGGCCAATGTCAGCGATTTGCTTGAAAAACTTAAGGCTTCTTCGTCGCAAGCGGGTTCGTGACGCGCTTTTTCAGCGATCGCTCCTGGTGCGCTTCAGCTTCATCAGGGCAATAAAAAACCGCGGAATTCCAACGACGTAGCGGCGGAACAGACGGCGCGGTTCCTGCAGCAAACGGAACAACCATTCCAAACCAACAGCCTGCACCGCCTTCGGCGCCCTGATGACGGAACCGGACATGAAATCAAACAAGGCGCCAACCCCAATCGCTACGGTTGCGTCCAATTGGGGCCGGTTCTGAACGATGAAGTTTTCCTGGCGGGGATTGCCCATGCCAACGAGAAGGAGGTCCGGCCGCGTTCTGTTGATTTCGTCACAAATCGTAGCGCTCCGATCCATGTCGAAATAGCCATTTCGATATCCGACAACTTCATGCAACGGATAGGTGGCTTCGATGTGTTCACTTGCAAGCTTTACGCGATGCTCGGAGGCACCCAGGAGAAATATCCGGAGCGGAATGCCGACATTCGCGAGGATGTCGGGGATCAAATCAGTCCCATTCAGATTGTCCGGAAATTCCTTGCCGTTCAAAAAGCGGCTCGCGAGATCAATTCCGATACCGTCGTTCAACAAAGTCATCTGCTGCAGGGTCTTGGCAAATGCCGGATCATCAAGAGCCGTCAGCGTCGTGTGCGCATTGCAAATGGCAATCTCGAGCGGATAGCGCAACTGAACGGATGAGCGAACCAGCTGCACAGCCTCTTCGCTTTTCATCCGTAGGATCGACAAGGGTCCGATGACCGTCGTGCCGGCCCTGATCGGAAGATTCAGATCCACCTTATTCATCAAAGGAACGCCACATTGAGCAGATTGCACTTTATTCGTCTTGCCTGCGTTTAAACTTGAATTGTTCTAGCTTGAATACAATTAAAATAACTTAATTCGATCATCACTGCGGTGTTTATTATTAATACTTGGTTTCCGGAAAAACTAAATTTGGAAACAACGCAATATTGCCTGAAAACTCGCATGGTCGGCATGCCGGGATCCGCCTGGATATTTGCGATGCGTTAATCATGTTTGTTTACGAATGAAGCTGGTGACCCGATGCAGGCCAACAGCGTCTGGCAGATGGCGGTCAGGAAAAGAGTGCAGCAAAGACGGCCAAACTGAAGACCAATGGCGCAATGATTGATCTGTCTGAGATACCGGCGATACTTCGACGCCATGTCGTCTGGCTTATCTTGTGCCCGATTGTATTCGCGGCTCTCGCGCTCACTTATGCCTATCTCAAGACGCCCATCTATCAGACCAGCGCAGAGTTGCTGATTCAGCCCGAAGGCGTGCAGATTATCAGTTCAGACCCAGCAGGTGGACGCGGCAGTCAGGCATTCCAGGGCATGGATCTTGACAGTCAGTCCTTCGTCATCCTGTCCGCCGTCGTCCTCAATGAAGTCGCAAACAACCTCAAACTCGACAGCGATCCTAATTTCCAGCAGCCCGGGTTGAAGAGAAAACTCATTGCAATGCTGTTAGGCGGCCTTTCGGGAGGCACCCGCTCCTCCGCGACGGTCCGCAATTCAACGCTCGAGGTCTTGCGGGACGTTGTTCGTGTTTACCGTCTCGATCAGAGCTTCGTATTCTCCATCACGGTGAGCCACCCCGACCCGGAGCTTGCGGCTGCGATCGCCAACGAGACCGCTGCGGCCTATATCCGCCAGACCCGCAGCAGCCGGACCGAAGCGCTCGCCAGGGCAGGCACGACACTGGGCAATCAGGCCAAACAGCTTCGCTCCCGCGTGGAACAGGCAGAAGCTGCCGTTGAAGCCTACAAGGCCCGGCAGGGTTTGATCAGCACATCCGGCGGGTCCGTCGTTGACCAGCAGATCGAAGCGCTCAACACGCAAATCACGGATGCGCGCGTCGATCTTGAGCGCAGCAAGGCACTTTACGATCAGATGGCGCCGCTTACGCTCTCCGACGTCGAAGCCGGAGCTGTACCTGCAGGAACGGAAAACGCCGTCCTGAATTCGCTGCGCGTCCAGTATGCCGGCATTACACAGCAAGTTGCCGAAGCGTCGACAACGCTCGGCGCAAATCATCCGACGCTGCTTGAGCTTCGTTCGCAGTTGTCGAACATCAAACGCGAAATTCAAAGCGAACTGCAACGCATAAAAAGGGCCGTTCGCAGCCAGTTTGAACAGGCGCAATCAACGGTGAATGCGCTTGAGTTGCAATCAAAGAACCTCCAGTCGCAGAACTCGGTTCAAGGCAAAGCGCTGATCGAACTCAGGCAGCTGCAGAGCGAAGCCGACGCGAGCCGCGCAGTCTACGAGGCCTTTCTGAAGCGGTCCCGCGAGCTTGAAGAACTTCCAAACGTTGACACGAACACAACGCGAATTCTTTCAGAAGCAACCATTCCGACTGACGCGAACGGTCCGCGGAAAATCATTGTTCTTGGCGCGGCCCTGGTATTTGGGTTCGCCGTTGCTGCGTCGGGCGCAATCGGGCTGACCGTCTTGAGGGGTCCCATGATCTCCGAGCGGCAACTTGTGTTGCAGACCGGTGCACCGATTCTGGCGAACCTGGGCGGCTCGGCGGACAAGGGAAGGTTTTTGTCCGGTATGCCGCACCTTACCGGGAAGGCCGGATCTCGACAGGAAAACAAGGCCGACATCGCACGCATTCGCGTGGCCTATGCCCTTCGGCACGCCATCGCCCATAGCCGTCCTGCAAACGTGCTCGCCGTATCGGTTGGTGGAACCGGGGACACCTCAAACTTTGTCCGCAGTGTCGCTGAAGAGCTCTACGATATGGGTGAGGAGATCCTGTTCGCGCACACGACTGCTGGACACTCTGTCAGCAGCCAGGAGAACAGACGCCCGCGATCAGACAACCGACGCATCGGAGCCATCGGCCAGATCGCCGCAAGCCTTTCTGCAGCGCGCAACGTGCCGCATTCGGTATCGCAGACAAATTCGACGGGGCTGGCCAGCTATCTGCGCGTTGAGCATATCGATCCGCGCAAGAAATATGCCTCCGGAGGTGATCTCGGCTCATCCGACGAAGACATCCTCCTGGTCGATGCCGGAAATATTGACGAGAGCCCGATGCTGCCGGTTCTCCTGCGTCATTGCGACGGGATCATCCTGATCACGGCTGTTGGGAACACCAACTCGGCCGAGTTCGACCACGCCGCTGCCTTCCTGGAACCCTGGTGCGACCGGATCATCGGAAATGTCGTACTCAACGCTGTCTGACCGTCAGGTACCGCTTCGAACCGCTCTGGACCACGATCAGGCCCAGTACCGGCTCTGGCTCATGTGCGTTTATGCCGTTGTGGTCGGGACGCTCACGTTCAACTTTGCGCTGGCATTTGCAAACACCAATGCTTTTCGCATTTCGGAGAGCTACGTTATCCTATCGGAAATGGGGCTGCTTTCGGCGGCGTTGTTCCTGATTATCCTCAGCCGGAACAGCATGTTGTTCCTGCTTCTGGTTCTCTATTTCAGCTATGTGGCCCTTGTTCTCGCCCTACGGCCCGAACTCGATCTCAAGGCCATTCGCGACTTTCTGATCCCGATCGTTTTCTACTTCATCGGCAAGCGCTTCAAACGGATCGAGGATGCGGACAGACTGGTCTGGATCTCGACAGCGATCGTACTCTCCGTCGCCTTTTTCGAGTATTTCTTTCTCGATCTTTACACGCGGATGGTGAGCATTTTCGACTATTACGTCGCCCGGGGAACGTTGACCGCCGACGCCAATTTTGTCGAAGGGTCCAACCTTTTCGTCTCAAGTACGCGTATCGGCGGACGGAACTTCCTGGCCTTTCTTGGAGACGTGCGCGCGTCATCGGTGTTCCTGGAGCCGGTCACGATGGGCAACTTCGGTGCTTTCCTGTGTCTTTGGGCGCTGTTCCGGTCCGGAATGAAGCATCGCGCCCTGATGTTCCTCGCCGCCTTTGCGGCCGTGATCTTGCCCGATGCCCGTTTTGGCATGTTCGTCTGTATTGCACTGGTAGCGGCCGCCGCTGCCGGGCTTGTGCTGCCAAGGATCACCTGGTGGAGCCTGCCGGTGCTCATTCTGTTCGCGCTCGGCATCTATGGAGGCTGGAATACCGAACTCAACTGGACGGACGATCTTGGCGGACGCCTGCTTCACGCGAGCCAGCTGCTGCAGGAAGTCACACCGGAGATCTTGTTCGGCGTGGCCGCCAACGTACCATTTCTGGCAGACAACGGTTTTGCCTATTCGCTCGCGCAGATCGGAGTGGTCGGACTGCTGGGCTTGTGGACGTGCTACATATTCGCGCCGTATGAAGATCAGCGCGCAATCCAGTTCAAGGCGCTGGCGGCGACCTATATCGCGCTTTTGATGACGATCTCGAATTCCTTCTATTCAATCAAAATGGCGGCCCTTTTCTGGGTTGCAGCGGGTGCTGCCGACGCCATGAGATCGCGGCAGCTGACAAACCCTCACAACCAGCGCCAACGGGACACAGGATCTGTTCTATTGCCCCCACTTGCAGGATCACCTGCTTACGGCCGGGTTGAAAGAATATCCCGATAGAGGTTCTCGTACTGCTGCGCCTTTGCGGACCAGCCATAGTCACGTGCTGCCCCAATTGCCTCGGAGCGCAATCCCGGGTGCCGCTCCAATTCTGCAAAACTTGCCTGAATGCTGTCAGCCGCACGCCGGGTGTCCGCATAATCCACGGTGCGCACCAATGGATGTTTCCAGGCGATGGCCCTGAAAGCATCATTTGCCTCAACGACGGGCACGAGGCCTGCGCTCATCGCTTCGATCAGAACCAACCCGAAGCCTTCATACTCCGATGCACTGACAAAAAGACTGCATTGTCCGATCAGTCTACGCAGCTCGTCATTTGACAAACCAACGTGAACGTCAATGTGTTCGGCAAGACCGCGCGTACTCGATTCCTCGATCAGCTGATCGGCCGTCAACTCTGATTCCATTCCCGCGATGTCCAGACGCCACGCGGGATCCTTTTTTGTGAGCACGCTCATCAGGTCAAGAAGGCGATCGAGCCGTTTGTTGGAGGAAAACCGGCCGAGCGTCAGGAGCCTTTTGCAAGGTCGCGGTGAACTGGCATCCATGAATTTCTCAATTCCGGCTCCATTTTCAATGAGGACGGATTTATGTGGTGCTATCTTTTGAAAGAGATCCAGGTCACTCGCGCTGCAGCACACGAGGCCTGCAAACTGGCTTGCCGAAAAACGTGTCAGCGTATTGAACCAGATGGACTTAATACGCGCGAACTTTCGTGTGTGAAAAAACCCGCCATGGGTGGTGGCGACGAGCTTTCGGTGATGAATGAGCCTGGTCAGCGCGAGGAAATCGAAAAAGAAATCTATCGCATGAACGTGCACCAGATCGGCTTCTGAAATTCTGGAGAGGACGGATGGTGCAATCGGGTAGCGTGAACTTCCTGAATAAGGGATACGCAGCACTTCAATCCCGTCGATGGTTTCCTGGCTGGAAAGATGCTTGCCGGGATCGGTAAACAGTCGATCGAGCGTCACGACCTTTACGTCTTCAAAGCGATTGCGTTGCTGATTGGCGAGATTTTTGACAACGTCCTCCAGCCCTCCGACGCTCGGTGCAAACTGGCGCACCACGTGAATGATACGCCGCGTTGCGAAAGGCGAGCTTGCTTCTTCCTGGCTGCCGGACTGAATGGTTGCGTCCATTTAGGATATCCGAGGATACTCGTTGAATGCTGTGCTTCGGGATGAGACTATCACCCGGCCATCAACAAGACCTTTATCTGAAGGCCATCAAAACAGATCTAGCTTATCCGTGCATACACTCAATTTTCCCTGGCAGCGCCAGACGTATCAACACGCACCATTGCGAGGAAAGCACATTGCTTCCGCGGTCTCCCTGATGCTTGCAGTTGCGTCTGCCACCGTGCCGGTTCATGCAGCAAGTTGCCTGCGAGGTGTCAACATAGCCGGCGCTGAGTTCGGTGGCCCGAACGCGGTTTACGGCCAGGATTACACCTATCCGTCAGACGAGACTCTGGATTGGGCTCTTGAGAAGAACATGACGGCAATCCGGCTGCCGTTCCGATGGGAACGCCTTCAGCCGGAGCTTTTCGGCGATTTCGATCCCGCCGAGCTCGCGCGCCTTCAGGTCACGGTACAAGCGGCGAACAGCCGCGGCCTTACGGTTATCCTGGATCTTCACAATTATGCGGAATACCGGGGCGACAGGATCGGCGCCGGCAAGGTCACTGCGGATGCGCTCGCTGATTTCTGGCGGCGGCTCACGCCCTATTTCCTCGGCAATGACAAGATCGTGCTTGGCCTGATGAACGAGCCTGCCGACATCACAGCCAAAGTCTGGTTCGAAGCGGCGCAGGCCGGACTGAACGCGATCCGCGAAGCCGGGTCGGATCAGCTTGTTCTTGTGCCCGGTACAATCTGGACAGGCGCGTCACACTGGTTCGATCCGCAGGACGGAGGCTCGAACGCCGACCTCTTTCAACATATCGAAGACCCGGCAGGCAACTTCACCTTTGAAGTGCACCAGTATCTCGACGAAGATTATTCGGGCACGAACCGTACGTGCCCGCGCGCCGACGACGCCGTCGAGGCTTTGAAGGCAATGGCGGATTGGCTAAAGACACACGGCTTCACCGGCTTTGTCGGGGAGTTTGGCGGAACGGCTTCCGCCGACTGCCTTGAGGGCCTCGATTACATGACGAGCTATCTCAACGAAAACAGTGACGCCTGGATCGGCTGGACGGCCTGGGCGGCAGGGGACTGGTGGGGAAACTACCCACTATCGCTGCAACCGGTTGATGGTGAGGACCGCCCGCAGATGAAGGTTCTCGCACCGTATCTTTCCGCTGCAGGAAGTGCTCAGCAATGTGGACCTGCGCCAGAATGATGCATCTTTTGAGACACGCCGCCGTCAGGCGGACGCAGCTTTTCTCGCTCTTGCACCATCCAGCGCATATTGCGCGTCAAGCATGTCGCAGACGTCCGTGAGGATCTCGAATCCGCGATCAATTTCCTTCAGGGAACTGGTGAGAGGTGCCAGGAACTTCAACACCTGATCGCTGCGTCCGCATGTTTCGATGATCAGGCCACGTTCAAAACTCATCTTCTGTATCATGCCAGCAATCGCGGGCTCACGCCGGCTTTCCAGACCCCATACAAACCCCTTGCCGCGGTAGAACAGGTCAAGCGCGGAGTAGTCGGAGGCGAGGCTCTGCAAGCGTTCTTCAATATGTTCCGCCTTCGCCCTGATCTCATCGGCGAAGTCGGTGTCCTGCCAAAAGTGAGCCAGAGCCTTGGTCGCAGCGACAAAGGCAAGATTATTGCCACGGAACGTGCCGTTGTGCTGGCCGGGCTTCCAAACGTCGTGCTGGGGCTTCAGAAGAACGAGCGCCATGGGAAGGCCGTAGCCGCCGATGGATTTCGACAGAACGATAACATCCGGGTCAATACCGGCTTTCTCGAAGCTGAAAAAGTCGCCGGTCCGGCCGCAGCCCATCTGGATGTCGTCAACGATCAGCAGCACACCGAATTGCTTGCACAGGGTGTCCAAAGCCCGGAGCCAGCCCATGGGCGCTATGTTGATGCCGCCTTCTCCCTGGATGGGTTCAACGATTATCGCAGCCGGAGCGTCATCGTTTTGCGATCGCCTCTGCAGCGTGTCGGCGATGGATGAAATCGATGCCTCAAGAGTGCTTTCATCCGTGCAGAACGGCAGCGGCCCGTGGGTGCACTGGTCAAATCCCGGCAGCCCCTCCTTGTAGTAGGGGTTGTCTGTCAGCTCCAGCGAACCGGTCGTCATGCCGTGGAAACCATGGGTGAAGCCGAATATGTCACGGCGGCCCGTAACCTTGCGTGCGATCTTGATCGCCGCCTCTACCGCGTTCGTCCCTGTTGGACCGCAGAACTGAAAACGATAGTCCATCCCCCTTGGCTGGAGAACGGCACTGTCGAAGGTTTCGATAAACTCGTTCTTTGCGACCGTTGCAAAATCGAGGCTGTGGGCGATACCGTCGCCGGACACATAGTCCAGAAGCGCCTGCTGGATAACCGGATTGTTGTGACCATAATTCAGCGCTCCAGCGCCGGCGAGAAAATCGATGTATTCGACCCCATCTGCGGATGTGATCGTACTGCCGGATGCGGTTTTGGCAACAAACGGAAAACTGCGAACATAACTTCTTACATTCGATTCCAGTCTGTGCGCCGGATCGTTGGCCTTGATTTCCTGCATGTCGTTCCCTGTCATCACTAACGGTCAAGCATTGGCGTTGCACTTGACTCTCAAGCATTCAGGGCACTATGCCGCGCCGAACCTTAAAATTCGAACAAACTTCAAAGTAAAGAAAACAAAAATCCGAGTTCTGAATTTTCGGGATCAACAATTACTTTGGATTCATATTTTGACATAGAAAATCACTGCTGAACGACGAACTCTTTCCAATATTTCGCAAGCTGGAAGTCATAGCTGTCCGGGACAAACGTTTCGAACCCTCCGCTGGGGTACAGCGTGATTTCGCCAACAAATATTCCCTGCGAGGTGTTGTAGAGATCAATCCTCGCAAACCCCAGCTCGGGACCAAGCGCGCGCGCTATGTCCAGCATCCTGTCATAGCCGTCGGGGCGAGGAAGTTGTTTTTCAAGCAGCGGATAATAATCCATATGGATCGGCAACAATTTCCAATCCGGCGAATAAACACTCTCATGCATGACGCCTTCAAGCGGCGTCCTGAGTTCGATATGCACAAGATTTCCGTTGAAGCTGTAAAAGCGGTAGTCGCTCAAGACTTCGTCTCGCTCACCAATCAGCTTTTCAATAATGATGCGCGGCGGAACATTCGAATAGGCCCATTCTCTGTTGACACGTGAATGATCAGAAGCGAGCCATTCGGCTTCGGGCCGCTGACGCATCAGGTCGTCGATATCCGCCTTTTCCCAAAGGAAGAAACCGGCGCCGCTGGCGTGGGTCGGCTTGACCACAGCCGGGAGCGGAATTGACTGCCAATCAACTTCGGAAAGATCGGTCCCAACCCAGTAGGTCGGGATCAGGTGATCATCACCTATACGCTCGCGAATGAAATCCTTCGCCGCGGCCTTGTCGACGACAGTCGCATAGAGTGGGTTTTGATCCTGCAGTTTCCGGATCTGTTGATACTCAGAAAACCGGGTCGGTGTTTTCCAGTTCGGAAATCTGCCGAAGATCGAGAAATACTTTAGAGTAAGGTAGATCTTGTCTGGAAATATTGAAATCAGCCGCCAGAAAATTCGGCGCACCCGATGTTCAATGGTCGCATGCTTTTCCGTACCAGCCGCAATACTGTCCATTTTTCTACCCGAAGCCTCGTTTCTTAAGTCATTGTCAACGTGAACAGTGGAAAAGGTTTCACCGAAAGCGCTCACATCGGAAGAACGACCGCATGTTTCTAGCGGAAAAACCGTTAAGATCTGGCTTACTGCGGACGCGCCGCATTGGAGGGGCGCGCGAGGGTTACTTCCAGTTTAACGCGGTCACCACGACGCCCACGGGAGGTCGCAGTGAACGGTAAGACAATCCTTCTTGTCTCACGTCATGACTACAGGACGGGCTGGCGCGCAGGCCGCCATTTCCTGGCGGATGCGTTTCGCGCCCAGGGCCATTCGGTCCAGTTTTTTTCGGTCGGTTTCAGTCCGCTTTCGCTGTTGAGCAACGACCATCGCAAAAGCCTCTTTGGCGCGTCGAACAAATGGCAGGAGGTCGATGGCATCGGCTGCTATCTCTGGCGCTCGCCGCTGCACCCCTTTGGCAAGGGGCTTGGAAACCACGCTGCCTTGACCAACGGGATGTTCCGCTGGTGGATCGGCTCGAAATGCAACGCGCTTGATGAGGCCTCCCGGCAAGCCGACCTGATTGTCGTGGAATCCGGCATTGCTGCGGCGCTGATCGGCCGCATCCGGCGATCGACTCCGAACGCGCAAATCATTTACTTCGTCGCGGATCTGCTGGAAACGATCAGTGCGCATTCGTTCATCGCCGAGCAACTTTACCGAGACCGGGCTGCAATCTCTGACATCGTCGTTGTTGCCCGGGCCATGGCTCCGCATTTTGAAGGTTTCGGGTGCCCGGTCCACTTCGTTCCACATGGTGTTTCAAAATCGGACTTTGATCACATCGGGCCCAGCCCGTATGAGACATCCGGCAACATCGCAACCGTCGGCTCCATGTTGTTTGACCCGGCTTTTTTCGATATCGCCGCACCCGCATTTCCAGACATGCACTTCCATCTTATCGGAACGCCTGAACTTGGCAGGAGTTTTGACAATGTGACCGAGTATGGACGCATGCCTTTCAAGGACACGCTTCCCTTTCTCAAGCACGCCGACACCGGTGTAGCGCCATATGCCGACCGCGACGGTGCGGATTATCTGGCAGATTCCAGCCTGAAGCTGATGCAATATGAGTTTCTTCGTCTGCCCGCTGTCTGTCCGCAATACGCTGTCGGCGACAAGGCGAACCGGCATGGCTATAAGCCGGGCGATCCGGTCTCGATCAAAGACGCCGTTGGTCAGGCTCTGAACACACCGTTTGCGGACGAAGCCAGCAAGGTTCTCGACTGGAAGGACGTTGCCGACAGACTGTTGGCGCTCGACCGGGCGGCAGCGCTCATTAAATCTTAAAGCGTTTCAGCTATTAGAACCGGGTAGATGACAGTGCCGGGCCCCCCGGTGCTTGGCTGCCTGCCGACTCGGTCTGGACGACATTGTATTGGCGGGGCATGTCCAATTCGACCGCGGAACAGGAACGGCAGGCGGAATCCGATGGCATCGATGGTGCGAATGTCTGTGATCAACACGTCAGCCGGCGTGCTGTCCATGTCCATGGGCTTTGTCTGCAGCATCATTGTCGCAAGAACGCTCGGCGTCGAGGGCACCGGTGTTGTTGCCTATGCCCTCTGGTTCATGTCCGTCGCAACTGTTGTCTCCGACTTCGGCATGCCGCAGGCAACCTTGCGCTTCATTGCGCGCGACACAAGTTCGGAAAGCGGATCAGATGCGCTCTTCCGCATATTGCTGCGCCGATTTGTTCTCACAACCGGGCTGATGACGGGTGGCATTGGCCTTTATGCGATCTTCCAGTTCAACCAGGACAATCCGCAAGGCGCATTGGTCTGGTCGGCAACGATCCTCCTTTTTCTGGCCTATGCCTATGCAACGATGGTTATCGGTGCTGCCCAGGGGCTCGGACAATTCGACCGGACGGCTTCCATGACGCTGATCGGCTGCCTGCTTCAGCCCTTCTGCGTCCTCGTAGGCGCGCTTATGCTCGGTCCCGTCGGGGCGATCATGGGTCACGCGACACGGCACTTGCCGCAGGCTCTCGACCTAAAACGCTACCTGGGCACGGCAGCCGCGAAAACGGCGAAGATCCCCAAAGACGTTGGTCTTTATGCCCGCAACAACTGGTTCTCCGGCAGCATTTTCGCGCTCTTCGGCGCCCGGATTGAGCTGGCAGTCATCGGTTTCTTCTTCTCAATTTCCCAGGTCGGCTATTATTCGATCGGCTTGACCATGTCCGGGATGATCGCCCAATTCGCAGTCTTCAGTCTCGCGTTTGTTGTTCCTCAATTCGGCGTCCTGCATGATCAGAAGGACGACAACGCCCTGTCGGTTGCCTTTGAAGGAACCATCCGCTGGCTTGGGATCGTCATTGCCCCTGTCGCAATCGGTGGCGCTTCCATTGCGCCGGAGCTGATCCCGCTGGTGTTTGGAAAAGACTTTGAACCTGCCGTAGGGCCGGCAGTCATCCTGTTGGCGTTTGCCCTCGCGCAGGCACTGTCCTCTGTCATTTCCAGGGCCATTCTGGCGAAAAACCGAAGCACCGACGAGTTGTGGATGACGATCGCCTGGTGTGCGATCACCAGTGTCTCGCTGCTGATTATTGTTCCTTCCTTCGGACAGATGGGCGCCGCCTATGTGCGGGCAGCGGCGAGCGTTCTTCTTCTCCTGATCCTTGGTATTTATTGCCGGCGGGTCCTTAATCTCCGGCTCCCCATGCTGGCCTTGCTTAAATGCACCGTGTCGGCACTGCTGTGTGCTGGGGTAGCGGTTTTCGTGCTTTCCAAGGCAGGTGGCATATTGGGTTTACTGGCCGCTATTGCTGCCGCCGGCATCGTTTACCTCATGTCGCTGACGCTTTTGAAAACCGTTCCGAAATCGGAGCTCGAACCGGTGCTGAACCAGGTCAGAGGCAGGCTGCGCGGGCTCAAGACAACCTGAAACCTTTCAAGAGCAGGAACCCTGGACATGCGCTGTACCCGGCGATTAAGGCGTTATTAGCTTGATGACCTTAAGTTTAGAGCAAACAACGCAGCCACAACTGGGCGGTGCAGTTTGCGTTCGAAAGCACAAAGAACGACTAGACTCTCGGGTCTGAAAGTTCCGTCAAACGTCGATTGCAGCAACAAACCGGAAAGACCTATACGCACATGTCCCTTACCAACACCTTCGGTGATCGTTTAGGTACTGCTTTGCTTGCGTCGGGCAGACTGCTTTCGAAGGATGTCGTGAACGCAGTGTCCGTTGGCCTCTTTTCGCTGATCGTGCTTGGCACGCTCGCGCTGGCCTATTTCAATCCGGTCTACAACTGGGACATCCTCGCCTATGTCGGCATCGCGGCAGAGGACCAGCTGGACAGTGCGGAGGAAATTCACGCGCTTGCGTATGGTGAGGTCAAGGAGGCCGCATCCGATCTTCAGTTTTACAAGGTCACCGCGAGTATTCCCTATCGGGTCAACCAATACGAACAACCCGAACACTTCGTCTCCCTGTTTCCGATGTTCAGGGTCAAGGTTGCCTACATCGAAGCCATCAAGCACCTTGGGGCTTTGACCGGCCGCGTTCATGCGACGACGATCATTTCGACGGTCTCGGCCGCGCTTATCGGGCTGTTCATCCTGTTCTGGAGCGCACGGCAGTCCTTCGTCCAGGGATTGTTGATCATCGGCCCTGCGATCATTCTCATCGGCTATACGTTCTCTGCAAGGGAAGCAACGCCGGACCTGATGATGGCGGCCTTTGCGCTTCCAGCTCTCTATTTCGTGTGCCGTGAAAAACCGCTGTTTGCTGCGCCTTTCCTTTTCACGATGTTTCTCGTGAGACCTGACGGGCTGCTGTTCTTCTTCGCGCTGCTGCTTGCCGCCATTGCGGTGGGAAGAGACCGATTGATCTATCTTGCTCTCTTTGTCGGGGCTCTTTTCCTGTACTTCCCGATCGTCGGGTCTGCCGACCACCCCGGCTGGTGGCCGCATTTCTATTTCTCAAACGTTGAATACCAGGACGATATGCGCGGCTTCGACCCGGCCTTCAATGTGCTTCTTTATGTCAAGGCACTGGTCGTAAATGTCGCCAGGACAGTGCAGGACTTCAACTGGCTTATGCTTCTTGCCATTTTCCTGCTCGGCTTCGCCCTGCTCGTTCGCAGCGGAAAGAACATTTCAAAAGGACAATGGATTGCGGTCGTCGCCCTCACGCTGTGTATCAGCGGCAAGTTCGTCACGTTCCCGCTTCCGGACGACCGGATCTACCTGCCCTATCTGCTGCCGTTGCTGATTGTCCTGTTCGAGATCTGGAAACCAAAGTTTTCCTTGCCGGTCGACGAAGCGCGCGCCCTTCCCTAAAACGCGGCAAATCGTTTTTTCCGCAAGGATCAGAAAAAAAGCCCGCGCAATTCGCGCGGGCTTCTTTTTCGTGTCTCAGTGAAGGATGCAGGTCACTTCGCACCTTGGGAGAAGCTACGCTTCCCTCAGCCTGCCTGCGATTTGATGAAGCCGTTCACGATACTGACGATGCCCTTGGACAAGAGGTCGTCCAACGCGTCGCAGAAGGTGTCGACATTCTCCATCGTGCAGACCAATGGTGGCTCAAGGCGGATGACATTGCGGTTGTATTCGGTGAAGGCCACCAGAATGTCGTAGTCTCTGAGAAGCTGCGCCCCAATGAAGCCGGACAGCGATCCCTTCAGCTTGTCGTCAAGCAGCGACAGCATCGGCCGCAGCACCACCGGCATCGTCTTTGAAAAGTCCTGGAATTCCAGACCGACCATGAGGCCTTGCCCGCGCACGTCCTTGATGATTTTCGGATATTTTTCCTGAAGCTTTTTCAACCGCGAAATCAGATGGGCACCGACACGCGCGGCATTTTCCATCAGGTCTTCGTCGTAAAGGACGTTCAGGCCTTCAATTGCGGTGATGCTCGCCTCACCGATACCGCCGAACGTTGCCTGCGCGTGGATCATTGCGGTTTTCGGAGAACCATAGGCCTTCATGTAGACATCACGCTTTGCGATCATCGCGCCGACGGCAGCCTTGCCCGCCCCCAGGGACTTTGCAAGCGCCGTTACGTCCGGGACGACACCGTAATGTTCGAACGCATAGAACTTGCCTGTCCGACCGTAACCGCACTGCACTTCGTCCGCGACCCACAGGACATCGTGCTTGTCGCACAAGGCCCGCACGCCCTTCCAGTAGCTTTCCGGTGCAGAAATGATCCCACCGCCGCCCTGGATCGTTTCCAGAACAACAACGCCGATCTCGGGGTCTGATTCAATCGCCTGCGTGAGGGCTTCCAGATCGCCGAACGGAACCTTCACATGATTGTCGACGAGTTTGAAACTGCCCTGGTAGAGATCAGAGTCTGTCAGCGACAGAACGCCCTTTGTCTTGCCGTGGAACGAATTGCCCGCGTGTACGATCTTGCAGTTTTTGCGCCCGGATGCGCGCTCGGCAACCTTGACCGCAGCCTCCATTGCCTCTGATCCTGAAGATCCGAGAAACACCATGTCGAGATCGCCCGGCGAGCATGCCGCGAGGTTCTTCGCTAGGGCCGATGCGTATTGAGACAGGAAGGCGATCGCAATCTCGTGGCGGCCTTCTTCCTGAAATTTCCGACGCGCTGCGATTACCCGCGGATGATTATGACCATGTGCCAGCGATCCGAAGCCACCGAAAAAATCCAGGATCCGCCGGCCGTTCTGATCGACATAGAACATGCCGTCGGCAGTCTCGATCTTGACCTTGTGAAACCCCAGCAGCTTCATGAAATGAAACTGTCCCGGATTGATGTGCTCCTTGAACAGATCAGCCATGGACTGGGGGTCAAGCGCCTTCGCGTCTTCGACCGTCAAAAGATCAGGCTTCGAACTGTTCTCAGAAGCGGCTTCCAGCTCTTTCTCGGAGAAGTCGGCTTTAACTGCGGTGTTCTGCAACATCAAAATTCCTATTCTGCCGGCTGTGCCGAGCCTTGATCGACGCGGGAGCCGTCATTCTTTTGTGCGCGGTATTCGTCGTAAGCGGCGATCAGCATGTCTTCATCGCGATAAGCGGGTACCCAGCCGAGATCGCGCTCGCCTTTTGAAACATCCAGAACGCACATTTCATCGGCAATCAGATACTGCTCCGGATCCATGATGGGCATGTTGAGCGCATCGAGCAGGTCGAGAGTCCGCTTTACAGCGAAGCCCCAGGTAGGGATCAGGATCGATTTCGAATGAGCGTGCTTGACCAGATCACCAAGCAGCTTCCTGACGGGAGGCGGATTGATGGATCCCAGATTGTAGGCTTCGTTCGGAACACCGGCCTTCCAGGCTTTGTATGCCGCACCCGCGCAGTCATAGACGGAAATGAACTGATACGGGTTCTTGCCTGACCCGATCATGGGAACCGGCAGGTTCATGTCGATCAGCTTGAACAGCTTGGTCAGGATGCCCAGACGTCCCGGACCGATGATCAGCCGCGGGCGGAACAGCGTGATGTCCATCCCGCGTGCGCGCCACTCGGCCGCCAGGACTTCCGTGTCGAGTTTCGATTGCCCGTATTCCCCGAGGGGTGAAACAGGATGATCTTCGGTCATCGGGTAGGTAACCGTGTGGCCATAGACCATATCGGTCGTGTAGTGGACCAATTTGCTCGCACCGGCGCGGTCCATCGCCTCGATGATGTTCTTCGTTCCGTCGTAATTGACGGGATAGAAAAAATCATGCCGCTTCGCCTTCACCTGGATCGGCGAGAGCATTTTTGCAGACAGATTGTAGACCATATCGCCGCTGGTCATCGGCACGGCGGCAACGGCTTCGGGATCGGTCACGTCACAGTCAAGGATCGTCGCTTTTGCATATAGATGGCGATGGGACTGCGCGATATCTGCAACGACGACTTCCTCATCGTCTTCCAAAAGACGCTTGGCGAGCTGCCGTCCGACAAATCCGTCCCCACCGAAAAGGATGTGTTTCACTTCGAGGTCTCCTTGAGAGCAACTTGTTGGACCTTGGCGTCCGTGTCCGCGCGGTCCTGGTTCGAACCGCCTTGGGCAATAAAGACAGTGCCCACGCAAATCAGAGCGATGCCAAACACGCGCATCGCGTTCAGATCTTCATGGAAAATGAAGAAGGCGTAGACGGCAACCACCACATAGGCGAGCGACAGGAACGGATAGGCGTAAGACAGCTCGACCTTGGACAACACATAAAGGTGCGAGGCCATCGAAATCACGAATGTGCACAGACCGAGAAAGACGAACGGCGTGAACACCACCTGCAGCAATTTGATGATCAGATTGCTGTGCAGTGTGCTGAAGTCACCGATTTGGGTCATTCCGTATTTCAGCATGATCTGCGCTGCTGCGTTTGTCAGGACGGTAAAGAGAATGAAGGGAAGGTAAGTACTCATACAGGCCGTCTCCGCACGGGCTCGATGCAACACCGGCAATATCCGTCGAATTCAATTAAATTATATTAATTTGAAAGTCACTCGAGTTACCGTTTTTGCTATGAATAACAAAACATTACTCTGCAAAAATGATTTCAAAGCTGATTTAAATCCATTATTTACTTTAGCTGCTCAGCTTAGCGCCGTTCTGCGCCAGAAATCCGACATCAGCACGGGATCCCGGAGCTCTTCGAGCCGTTGCCAGTGCGGGAAGGAGGCCTTGAACGTGAACGCAGACATGCGTCGATCCTTGTACGGGTTGACGGCACCGCCAGCAGTCAAGGTGATCTCGTCGAGCTGCTGAAGAAGCGCGAGGGTCGGCTCGCCTTTGTCGGGAAAGTCGAGTGTGAGGGTGTAACCCGGGCGCGGAAAACTCATGAACCCAGGGCTTTTTATCTGTCCAAAACGCTTCAACACCGTCAGGAACGATCCATGCCTGCTTGCCTGCGTGCATTCAAGAAGCGATGTCACCGTTGCAAAACCACCCTTTTCCGGAATGACACTTTGGTGCTGGTGCAAGCCGCGCGGGCCGTAGAGCCGGTTCCATCGCCCGATCCGGTCGAGCGGGAAAAAGAACTTGTCGAAGGCAACATCCTGCATCGAACATCCCGCCGGCGCGCTGCGAAAATAGGTTTCGTTGAAGAGACTGAGGAAGGGCCCCTGAAGCGGTGTGATCGGCGGCGTGAAGGGGATGATCAGGCGTGGTTCTGAGGCTTTTTCCTGATATTCACCACTGGCCGTATGGTCGCCCGCGATCAGATGACCGCGCCCGAAACGCTTTCCCCGGCTGAGAGAGTCGATCCAGGCGACCGCATATTCGTGCTTTTCGTCGGCCGCTTCTGCGAGATCAAAATAGTCCTCGAGGCAATCGAAGCGCGTTGTTTCCTGCCGGATTGACGGTGAAGTCACACGCATCAACCGAATAGTTGCCGACCGGATCAAACCGGTCAGGCCCAGTCCGCCAATCGTGGCCTCGAAGAAACCGGATTCATCGCCGGATCTGATCGTGAGACAGCCTTTGTCGGTCCGATCAAGCCGGATTTCCTCAACATGGCAGCCAAACGTACCCTTGCGATGATGGTTCTTGCCGTGAATATCGTTTGCGATCGCGCCGCCGAGCGTGACGAACTGCGTTCCGGGCAGGACGGCTGGAAACCAGCCATGAGGCGCAACCGCAGCGATGATGTCCGACAGAAGAACACCGGCCTCCGCTTCCAGGAGACCTGTCGTCTTGTCAAAGGACAGAATTCTGCCTGACGAGCGTGTTGCGACGGCGGCTCCCGCCGCATTCAAACAGCTGTCCCCGTAACTGCGTCCATTGCCGTAGGGCAAAAGACTTCCTGCAGTACGCTCCTCCGTCAGATAGGCGTCAGGCTGCACGAGCTCGTTTGCTTCGACCTTCAGACCGCCCCAGCTTTGAACATGTTTCGTCATGCTGGTTCACCAGATCGCAGCAATGAGGAACAAACTCGCACCGCACCCGATCATGAACTGACTGCGCCAGTCCTTCAGGATGAACACGATCGGGTCCTCATGCATTTCGTCCCTGCGCGCCAGGATCCAGATACGCATGATGATGTAGAGGATCAGCGGGCACAGGAGCCAGATCATCTGCGGAACGGCGTAGGCCCGCTCGATTGCCGGACTTTGAATATAAAGCGCGAGAACCAACACCGCCGCGAAGCCGGATGTCATTCCGGCCTGTGAAATCGCTTCCAGGTCGACATGCCGGTATCCGCGTCCGGTGACGGCGCGCGAAGCCGTCTCCCCGACCTGCTGCAGCTCGGTGAAGCGTTTCACGAGCGCGAGAGACAGGAAGAAAAAGACGGAAAATGCCAGCAGCCAGAAAGAATACTCGATACTTGCAGCAACACCACCTGCGAGAACGCGGATCGTATAAAGACCTGCCAGAACAAAGACATCCAGTAGCAGCATCCGTTTGACAGAAACCGAATAAGCCGTGGTGATGAAGAGATAGAGCAGCAGGATGCCCGCAAATTCGATCGGCAGAAGCGTGGAGATTGCAAAGGCCACCGCGATCGAGGCAAACGCCAATGCCAGACCGTTCGGAACGCTCAATCGTCCGCTGGCAAAGGGGCGCTTCCATTTCGTCTTGTGCTTGCGGTCGGCCTCAAGGTCCATCAGGTCGTTCAGGATATAGATGGCCGATGCCGACAGCGAAAACGCGACGAACGCCAGAATTGCGCTGAGGAGCACCGAGCCGACGAAGATTTCATGCGCCATGACGGCCGGCACGAAGATGAGCGTGTTCTTCAACCACTGATGCGGGCGCATCGCCTGAACGGCGGCCTTAATCTGGCTTTCCGAGGCGTCGATCCGGTTGGCGCCGGACTGCTTCTGCCAACGATCGGCGGCGCGGTCCGGTGCCACAACCGTCGCCTCCGAAGCTGCTTCGAACAGGCAAACATCCTGATGCGAGTTGCCGTAATACTCAAAGCCGAGGTCGCCGGCCTCCGATTCGATGCGCTCTAGCTTGCGCCTGGACGTGAGGTTGGTTTCCTCGTCCGAGGCGAGCACACGATCAAAGAGAGCAAGATGCTCGGCAACGGCGTGGGCGAGCTTCTCGTTTGAGCCGGTCGCCAGGACAAGTTGCCGCCCAAGAGCCTTTTGAGCGTTCAGTTGCTCCACGACCTCCGCCCGGTAGGGCAAAACCGTCACGTCAATCCCGGCAGCTTCGGCGAGCCGTGCCTTCGTATAGGCGATCCCTCTCAAGACCCATCCGAACAGCGCAAATACGATCAGAGGATTACGGCGCAAGGACTGAAACAGGCTCTCCCAGAGCAGATCGGTCCGGAGCAATGTTCCGTCGAGATCCACATAGATTGTCCGGTTTGAAGTCTCTAGGCGCTGATCCATCAAGCAGACGTCCCGAGCCCAAGCGCCGCCACAGCCCTCTCTAGAGCTTCAACGCGCCGAACTCTTTCCCTGTTGGCCACTATCGATGCACACTAATCGTGCTTAATTTTCACCAGAACTAGCGCGAATTTCTTATCATGCGCTTTAGAGCAAAGTGAAAGAAGACGATTTCGGCCGCATTTTACGCAATTTATGCAAATTTTTGACAAGCCGATGCCAACATACTTATCGAATAGTGAATCCTTAAAAGGAAGTTTTACTTAAAATCCAATCGATAAATTAAACTTTGGACTTTGGAAAAGCTGCAAAGTCGATGTGACCGATCGTGACACGAATATCACCGGATCGCATTTGCGTCAGATGTTGCAAGCGCCATCCATCCAGATCGTCCTGCGAAATTCCATTTTTCAGGCCGACACCGGACCAGCCCGACAGGAACTCTTCCAAAAAGCCCTCGTCGGACGGCCCGACATTCCAATCGGAGGTTCCGTTGACGACTTCGTAGCCCCCTGCCTTGAACAATGCGATTGCCCGTTCGGCTGCAAAAGGACCAAGCGCCGGTCCGAAACCCTTGTCCAGCCGCTGGTCGCTGTTCAGAACATCGCGCATGGTGTTATCCAGCGACGCTTGCGGTGCGAAGGTTATTCGCCCGTCATAGGTCAAACTCGCCAGAAACGGTTTTTGCGCGCGGATGACACAACCCACAAGACGCTCCAGAAAAGCTTCCGAAACGAGGTCCAGGAAAGCCGAAGTCGTGACGGCATCCACTTCTGCAAATGGGAGATCTTCGACATTGGCGGCCAAATCGATCTGACGAAGCGAAAGCGCCCCTTGCAGTTGCCGTTGCCAACGATCGCGCGCAACGGCAATCAGAGCAGGATCATGATCGGTCAGCGTCCACATGGTGTCAGCCGGCAACCGGCCCTTAAGAGCGGCAACCGTCGACCCCGCGCCACTGGCAAGATCCAGCAGACGGGGAGAGCTGGAAGGCAGGTGTCTTTGAAAGGCCGTTTCGACTTCCCGGTTCCTGGCGGCAAGATCCAGCGGCTCTCTCAAGGCCAGCCATTTGGAGGAAAATCCGCTCATCTCAACGTCCCCTCCAAGGCCGCAGCGAACCGTGATGCCGCGTCCCGCCAGTCAGGCAATGCGGCGGCTGCTTTTTCAGCAGCCTGCGCTATATCGTGCCTTGCTGTCGCGTCACTCAAAAGCAGCTTGAGTGCGCTCTTCAGCCGGCCTGTGTCTTCTATGCCGCAGTAAATCGCAGCCTCTTGCGGCAGCGTGTCTTCAACCGCACCGCCGCCACTGCCGATCACCGGAAGTCCGTGCGCGAGCGCTTCAGTATAGGCCATCCCGTATCCTTCATAGCGGCTCGCCAGAACGAAGATGTCCGCACTGCGATAGAAGCCCGGAAGGTCACCTGGTGCGACGGCCCCCTGAAAAGTCACGCGATCTTTCAAGCCGTGCTGCGGCAGGCTTGACATCAAGGCGGCGTGGCATGCCGGATCCGCGTCGAGGCCTCCGACGATATCGAGGTGCCAATCGTATTGCTTCAGATCTTCAAGCGCTGCAAAAAGCAGATCATACCCTTTGCGCGGTACCACCGTCCCGACGGACAGAAGGCGCAGTTTATCAGAAGAGCTTCTCGCAGTACGCGCGTGTTTTTCTGTCCCTGGTAATATGACCGAGATAGCGTCCGGCGAAATCCCGAACAGATCCGCAACCTGGTCGGCGGTCGCATGACTGGTCACAATGACATGGTTTGCATGGGACAGGGCCTTGCGCTCGCTTTCGAGCAAGACCTTCGACTGCTCTTGCGTGAGACCGGTTTCCCGGCAGAGTGGATGATGCACCAGCGCTACAAGTTCTAAGTGGCCTGTCAGCGAAGCAGCTATGTCCGCCATGACACCGAACGCCAAACCATCCACCACCAGCAACGCCCCCTCAGGTAACCGGGCGAGCATGCCACGGCTCGTTGAGAGGGTCGCTTGCGTTGGGAAAGGAAACCCGTCTCCGAGGGAAATCAGTTCAACGGACCAGCCCAGATCGCGAAGCCCGGCAATGATCTGGCGGTCGTAGCCATAGCCACCCGTCGGCGTGTCCAGGTCACCCGGATATGCGAAAAACAGCTTCTTCATTGCCGGTCAGATCTTGGCTTCGTACCAGGCCCGCGCAACGTGGGATTCCGAAATGGTCACCCGGATGGCATCGAGTTCGCTGCCCGACCTGCCAAGACGATTGTCGCGGGCAGCCTGCGCGAGGTGATCATGGATATGTTTGGTCAGAAATTCGGTGGTTGTGTTCACACCGGCAAATTCCGGCACGTCGTCGAGGTTTTTGTAGTTCAGTGGCCCCAGAACCTCTTTCAGCGCTTCGTGCGCGCGGCCGATATCAATCACCACACCGTTGTCATCCAGTCTTTCAGAGAGAAAGGCAGCGTCGATGACAAATGTTGCCCCGTGCAGCGCCTGCGCGGGACCGAACAGCTCCCCCTTGAAGGAATGGGCAATCATGACGTGGTCGCGAACTTCAACAGCAAACATTTTTGGAGGTTCCTGAGACTTCTGATCGAAACGGTTGGACGAGGCGGGGAGCACCTTCTAGCAGATCTGCTCCTCATAAACGACAAGGGCGGCCAGAACATCTGACGCCTTGTTCAACACTTTGGGAAGTTGCTCCGGCAGACTTCGAAATGCAATCCTGTGCGTGATCAGACAATCGAGCACAGGGTCTTCGAGGAGAGACATTGCCGTTTCCAGTCGCCGCCGATATGTCCAGCGCGGCTGGCGTTCAAACGGAATTGTCCCGACCTGACTGGAGATCAGCTTGAGGCGTCGACTGTGGAAATCCGCTCCCAGAGATACGGCAACGTTTCCAGCACCATACCAGCTCATTTCAACGATGGACGTTCCGTCCCCCGCGCATTCCAAAGCCGTCGCCAGGCCAGCTGCATTGGCGCTTGTGTGAAAAACAATGTCCTGATCGCGCGGAGCATTTTGCGGCAGTGCAAAATAAAGTCCGAGCGCCTTCGCAGTTTCTTCACGCTCAGGGTTTGTATCAATGACGGTGACGGTTGATCCGGGCAGTTTGCCCGCAACGTATGCGGTCAGGAGGCCGACAACGCCACCACCGACCACGCAGATGTGATCCCCAGGTGATGGTTTTCCGTCCCATATAGCGTTAAGCGCTGTTTCCATATTGGCTGCAAGAACAGCACGTTCTGGCGAAACGCCATCTGGAACCGGCATGCAAGAGTTGGCAGGGAGAGTGTAGACGTTTTGATGTGGGTAGAGGGAAAAGACGGTTCGGCCGACCAGAGCTGTGTCTCCTTCCAGAACCGTGCCAACGCTGGAATATCCGTATTTCACCGGGAAAGGAAAATCTCCTTCCTGAAACGGGGCGCGCATTCGCTGCCACTCGCTTTGTGGCACCTGCCCGCGAAACACGAGGCCTTCCGTGCCGCGGCTTACGCCGCTATAGAGTGCTTTCACAAAAACCTCTCCAGGTTGCGGCTTTCGGTGGGAAACCCGTTCAAGGCCGCACCTTTCCTGTCCCTGGTACCACAAAGCGCATGGCTCGGGTGTGCCGCGCGTCACCGCCTCTTCTTCCGTCATTCCCGTACCGTTCCGCTCACTCAATTAGCTCCTGTCAAGATTAGGACATTTTGACATGCGCACTATCGTCACGATTGCCCGAATTGGAAGTCAAAAAAATGTTTCGAGTCTCTGACACCTCCCATTCAGACATATCACCGAGGCGCATGACCGTCAGGCGGACGATCTTTGCATGTCTGCTGGCGATAAGCTTCATCGGGCTAACGGCGCTGATGGCGGTCACATTGTCTCCGGGCGGTCTGCTGCCACTCGATCTGTTCATTCTGGTCTGTTTCATGGTGACGCTGCCGTGGACAATCATCGGATTCTGGAACGCCATTATCGGTTTGCTGGTCATGAGACTGTCCCGCGATCCTGTAACGGCGGTCTGCCCGATAAACACCGGTGATCCGGAGGCACCGCTCACGAGCTCCACGGCGCTATTGTCCTGCGTGCGTGACGAGGATGTGGAAAGCCTGGAAACAAATCTGAGCGCGATGGTGACCAATCTCATCCGGTCAGGATATGCGCCACATTTCAAGCTCTACGTGCTCAGCGATACGTCACTCGACTCGATCGCGCTACAAGAGCAGGAAATGAGCGCCCGCATGTCGGAACGCTTTCAAGGGCAGATGGACGTCATCTATCGGCGCCGCTCTCTGAATACGGGCTTCAAGGCCGGCAACATCGAAGATTTCTGCGACCGCTGGGGCGATGAACACGATTTCGCGCTGGTCTTGGATGCCGACAGCTACATGTCCGCTGATGCGATTGCCACGCTTGTGCGCCGCATGGAAGCAAATCCGAAGCTGGGCATCCTGCAGAGCCTCGTGGTCGGGCTTCCCACAGACAGCGCCTTTGCGCGGGTGTTCCAGTTCGGAATGCGTCTTGGGATGCGCTCCTACACAATCGGCAGTGCCTGGTGGCAGGGAGATTGCGGTCCCTATTGGGGGCACAACGCCCTTCTGCGGTTGAAGCCGTTCAAGGAGCATTGCCGGCTGCCGGAACTGCCCGGGAAGGGTCCGCTTGCGGGCACGATCCTGTCGCATGACCAGGTTGAGGCTGTCCTCATGCGCCGTGCAGGCTACGAGTGCCGCGTCCTGCCGCTGGAAACCGGCAGCTACGAGGACAATCCACCTCACCTCCTGGAATTCATTCGCAGGGACCTGCGCTGGTGCCAGGGGAACCTTCAATACCGCCGCCTGATCGGCATGAAGGGTCTGAAGCCTGTCAGCCGCGCGCAATTGTTCCTGGCGATCCTGATGTTCCTGGGGTCGCCCGCCTGGATCGGTTTCATGATCGGGGCAGCTGTTCTCGGCATGACCACCGACTATGCACCGTATCGTGCAGATACCGGTGTCGTGATTTTCTTCACCGTCCTCGGAATGGTCTTTGCGCCAAAGATCGCAACTGTTGCAGACGTTCTGGTCCGCCGCGACCTCAGGACGGCTTTCGGAGGTCCCATCAGGGTGCTGCTCAGTTTCGGTTCGGAAATCGTCTATTCAGCCATGATGGCGCCTATCATGGCGGTCGCCCATACACTGTTCATGGGTGGGCTCGCGGTTGGCAAAACCATTGGCTGGGGTGCGCAGGCACGTGGTGTCGCGCGGCTCCCGATACCGCTCGCAACCGCCAAGCTCTGGCCACAGACACTTTTCGGGCTCGCGGGCCTTGTCTGGATGTCTTCGCAGCCAATTGAACTTGTGTGGCCGATCATACCGGTCGCGATCGGTCCGCTGCTCGCAATCGGGATTGCGGTGTCCACTTCTACAAAATTTCTCGGAAAACTCGGGATCCGTTCGACGCTCTGGCGTATCCCTGAAGAAACAAACCCGCCGGCAGAGCTGTCAGATCTGCACCTGCCGGCGCTTGCAAGGCACACGGCACCGGTAGATGCAGAACCGGGCCTGGTTCAGGGCGACCCGAAACCTGCAGAAGCCTAAAAGAAAAGACCGGCGAGAGCCGGTCTTTTTTTCATCCCCTGCCAGACAGGGTTCAAGCTGCGTTTGAAGACGCCAGAGGCTGAATCAGAAAATCATATATTTCTTCGGCATCGGCGGAGCCGCGAAGCCCCTGCGTTACAGTCGCATCCCGAAGCTGACGCGCGATCCGGGCCAGTGCTTTCAAATGGTCCGCACCAGCCCCTTCAGGTGCCAGCAGCAGAAACACCAGGTCGACGGGCTGATCATCCAGCGCATCAAAATCAACCGGTCTTTCAAGCTTGGCAAACAGGCCAACCAGACGGTCCAGTCGCGTCAGTTTGCCGTGCGGGATCGCAATCCCGTGGCCGACTCCTGTGGAGCCCAGACGCTCGCGCTGAAGCAGCGTGTCGAAAATTTCGCGTTCCGAAAGACCGGTCAGTCCCGCAGCATGCGCGGACAGTTCCTGAATTGCCTGTTTCTTGCTTTTGGCCTTCAGGCCGGCAATTACCGAGTCTTTACCCAGAAGATCGCTAAGATCCATTAGTAAGCCTACAAGTTTCGGAAGCCGGCCCCAGCGTGGAAGCCGGCTCCTTCCGCATCATCTATTCGGCAGCTTCTCCAGCCACCAACGCTGGGTCTATCCACCCTATATTGCCATCCGGCCTGCGGTAGACAACGTTTACACCGCCATTTGCCGCATTTTTGAACATAACAACCGGCGCTTCGGTCAGATCCAGCTCCATTACAGCCATTCCGACTGTCATGGTTTTCACCTTGGCGGATGTTTCCGCAATGACAAGCGGATTGAAATCCGCTGGAACTTCCTCGTCGTCCTCCGGCGAGGCCAGCACGTATGAAGCTGCTTCAAATGCCTCACGGCCGTTGCCGTTGTGGCTATGATGGTCCTTCAGCTTGCGCTTGTACCGCCGCAACCTTTTTTCGATCTTGTCCGCCGCGGAGTCGAAACTGTTGCGCGGATCCTGATCCTGTGCAGACACCTGTAACACGATTCCCGTGTCGAGGTGCAGGCTGCATTCAGACTTGAAGCCTGTTCCCTCCCTGCTGAGCGTAACGTGGCCAGTGAATCCGCCCGTGAAATACTTCGACAGGGCATCTTCGATCCGGTCTGTGATGTGCTCGCGCAGTGCATCGCCCACATCCACATTTTTACCCGAAATCCGCAAAGCCATGGGGACCTCTTCTTTTTCTCTTGGCCGATAAATCATCAGCTTGCGCCGATGTCGAGACGCGAAACGTCTCAAGTCCACAGAATGGACCAGTCAGCGCTCAAGCGCCATCCCCTCATTACGTCATGAGGGCGGTGCTATAATTGCGCTAACGCAAAGTGTCAATTCTAAATAAATAGGTCGTCCCACCCTCCGTGAGAATGGTGCGATCCCGACAATGTGTTCGAGAAAAAATCCGGAAATCCGTTGGAAATTGCAGCCATTATGTGTGGCGTCCGGAACGGTCGACGCGAAGCGGCAAATGAGGGCGGGCCAGCTAGAGCTTCGAGTTCTTTTCGCGCCTGCGCTGAACCGAAGATCCGATTTTCATCGCCTCTCGGTACTTTGCCACAGTCCTGCGTGCAATATCGATCCCGTCGTCCTTGAGAATTTTGACGATCGTGTCATCGGACAGGATGGCCTTGGGGTCTTCTGCGTCGATCATTTGCTTGATGCGATGCCTTACAGCTTCTGCTGAATGGGAGTCCCCGTCAGCGGTTCCGGAGATGGCAGACGAGAAGAAATACTTGAGTTCGAAGATCCCGCGCGGTGTCGACATGAACTTGTTTGATGTGACGCGGCTGACAGTCGATTCATGCATTCCGATCGCTTCTGCGATCGTCTTCAGGTTGAGCGGTCTGAGATGCGCGATTCCGTATGTCAGGAAGCCGTCCTGCTGGCGCACAATTTCAGTGGATACCTTGAGGATTGTCTTGGCGCGCTGGTCCAGGCTCTTTGCAAGCCAGTTCGCGGTCTGAAGGGATTCGGTGAGATATTCCTTCTCGGTCTCGTTGCGCGCGGTCTTGATGACCTTGGCAAAGTAAGTCTGGTTCACCAGCACTTTGGGCAGCGTGTCGGAGTTGAGTTCGACCGCCCAGGTTCCATCGTTGGCCGGGCGGACGAAGACGTCCGGGACCACCGGTTGTACGAGCGACGACCCGAAAACGCTGCCCGGCTTCGGGTCGAGCGCCCGGATCTCGGCAATCATTTCGACAAGGTCCTCGTCATCGACACCGCAGATTTTCTTGAGCGCGGCAAGTTCACGCTTCGCAAGCAGCTCGATATTGTCGATAAGCGCTTCCATCGCCGGGTCGAACCGGTTTTTGTCGATCAGCTGAAGCTTCAGACACTCTGCCAGATTTCGCGCAAAAACGCCTGCAGGCTCAAAGGATTGCAGGGTTGTGAGGACCGCCTCGACCCGATCGACGTCGACACCAAGCTGTTCCGCTGTATCTTCAAGCTCCTGGTAGAGGTAACCGTTCTCATCGAGCGAGTTGATCAGGTGACCGGCGATCAACCGGTCGGCCTCGTCGCTTAGCGCCAGGTGCATCTGCTCTTCGAGCGATGTTCCAAGCGACGCTTCTTCGGCGACAAAGGCTTCGAGATTATAGTCTTCAGAGGCAGCGCCGCTCGAGGCGTTCTTGTAGCTGTCTCCCGATTTCAAAAGTGCGGGATCCGGTGATGCCGGGACTCCCGGCTCGTCCGGGAAAACATTCCCAAGGTCGGTGTCCATGCGCGATGCGATGGCTTCCGATCCCGTTTCGAGATCGTTTTGCATCCAGTCGCCGGAATTCGGCTCATCACCCGATGAAGCTCCTGCGTCGGACGGCTCCGGTGATGGTTCCGATGCCCCTGAGGCTTCGCCGTTGCCTGCCTCCGCAGCCTCGCTGTCGCCTTTTTCGAGCAGCGGATTGCGCTCAAGCTCTGCCTCGACATAGGAAACCAGATCGAGGTTGGACATCTGCAGCAGCTTGATTGCCTGCATCAGTTGCGGCGTCATTACCAGTGACTGGCTTTGCCGCATTTCCAACTTGGTTGAAATGGCCATCGAGTTCCCAGGCGCCTATCAGCTTCGTGTGGTCTGCTTTTTGCTTATTTATTGCAGAACCGAACTATACCCTAGCTCGACACTCGTCATCAAAGCGTAAATTGCTCACCAAGATAAAGCCTGCGCACATCCGGGTTCGTAACGATCTCCTGTGGCAGTCCTTCGGTCAAAACCTCCCCGGCTGCAATGATATAGGCCCTGTCGATCAGTCCGAGAGTCTCACGGACATTGTGGTCCGTGATCAGGACACCAATGCCCCGCTGCGTCAGGTGGCGGACCAGCTGCTGGATATCGCCTACCGCAATCGGGTCAATCCCGGCAAAGGGCTCGTCAAGCAGCATGAAGGACGGGCGGCTGGCAAGAGCACGCGCAATCTCGACACGCCGTCTTTCACCGCCGGACAAGGCAATACTCGGTGATTTGCGCAGGTGAGTCAGACCGAATTCCGCCAGAAGCGAATCGAGTTCCTCGCGGCGTTTTTGACGGCTGGGCTCGATCACTTCAAGAACCGCACGAATGTTCTCTTCGACGGTCAGGCCACGAAAAATCGACGCTTCCTGCGGCAGATATCCAATACCGAGACGTGCCCGGCGGTACATCGGCATCCGTGTGATGTTGAAACCTTCCAGAAGGATCTGTCCCTGATCCGGCCGGATGAGGCCCGTGATCATGTAAAAGGTTGTGGTTTTGCCGGCACCGTTTGGACCCAACAATCCAACCGCTTCGCCCGGTTTGACCGACAGACTGACATACTTGACCACTTGACGGCGGCCATAGGTCTTTCCAATCCCTTCCACCACCAGCGCCTGTGACAGATCGTCTTCAGACAAATCAGGTTCCGGCATATGTCCGTGCAATCCGTTGAAATCCGAAGACGTTCTTTTCACCTATCAAAAATCCAATCAACACTAGCCTGCGCATCATCTTTACGGTCTGCCGATGCGATGTCGGCATCCCCTAACGGGTTCAGTTTTCTTCGACGCTGTTCGGCAGGATCCGTACCTTGACCCGTCCGCCGCCGCCTTCGGAGTTGGACAGGTTCGCCTTTGCAGCCGTCAAGTTTGCCTGTCCGGTTTTCAGGTTAACGGTCAGCTTGTTGCCGACGACCACGTTCGGGCCCTGGCTCAACACGACCTCACGGCCCGTCATAACCATGATTTCCTTGGTCATGTCGAAGCTTGCGGCATCGCCCTTGGCGGTCTGGTCCTTCGACGTCACAAAGACACCGCCCTCGGCCTCGAGGCGGGATATCCGCTGCTGGACTGCACCTTCGCCGGCCGAGGCACCGGAGCCGGCATAGAAGACCTTCAGACGCTCGGTTTTGAGGCTGGTCTCGCCCTGGATGACGACAACGTCGCCGACGAAGGTCGCCGTGTTGTTGTTGTCTTCCACTCTCAATTCGCTCGCTTCAATCTCGATCGGCTCACCATCATCCGACCCGAAACCAGCAAAGGAGTCGGTAAATGTCTGCGCTTGCGCGGCGGCGGCGAAAAGAGCTGCCGATGCGGCAATCGCGAAGCGCTTCAAAATAGTCATCTGCTACTGTCCTTCCGATGCCGGATTAATGGTCATTCTGATGCCATCCGAAAACCGGACGAGACCCTTTTCCTTATCATATGAGAGTTTGCCGGATTGAATACGGCCCTGATCGGAGCGGATGGAAACGGGCTCCGATGTGCTCATAGCGCCATCCTTCAAATCGACTTCGACTACAGACATGTCAACCGTGTAGCCCTCGCTCCACTCGATCTGAATCCCTTCATAGAGGCGTAAAGTTTCCGCTGCGTTATTGTAAATACCCTTCAGGGCGACGATTTCCGCACTCTCGTCCGCGCTCAGAACGATGTCGGCACGGATGGTTTCCAGATCGATTATCCTTGGATCGCTTAGTCTTTGGATCGCCCTGCGCGCCGTTACCTTGTAAGACCGCTCCCCGTCATGCCCGGAGAGCTCAGGATGGTCCATCACCAATCCCTCGCTGGTCAGCATCATGTTTGCCGCGCCAAAGCCGCTTAACAGATTGAACAGAACGACCAGTCCGATCATCACGGCAAGTATCAAGAGGCCAACGCCCGGGAACACCCAGCGCAGGACACGCACCAGAACGCTGTGACGGCGCGCGGCCCGCTGCGCACGGCTGAACTGATGCCTGGGGGCGGTCTGCCCTATTTGATCGCTGATGACGCTCAACACTGTCTCCAATCACGACACCCTGGATGCGGTAACCGTCCTTCGGTCCGCCGATCAGGAATGCGCGAAAATGTCGTTTTCTTCCCAGCCCTTCAGGTCGAGTTCTGCGCGGGTCGGCAAAAAAGCGAAACAGGCTTTCGCGATATGCGACCTTTCTTCCCGAGCGAGCATGAACTCCAGTTTTTCTTTCAAGGCATGCAGATGCAGGACATCCGATGCCGCATAGGCCAATTGGGCATCAGATAGCTTTTCGGCCGCCCAGTCAGAACTCTGCTGCTGCTTCGACAACTCAACGCCCAGGAGCTCACGTGTGATGTCCTTCAAGCCGTGCCGGTCCGTATAGGTGCGCACAAGCTTGGAAGCGATCTTGGTGCACCAGACAGGTTCGACTTCGATGCCTAGATAGTGCCGCAATACGGCGACATCAAACCGCGCGAAATGAAAAATCTTGGGTTTGGACACATCGGTGAACAGGCGCGCCAGGTTCGGCGCTTCGGTTTGACCACGCGCGATCTGAACGACATCCGCAGTTCCATCTCCGGGCGACAACTGCACGACGCAAAGGCGATCCCGGTGCGGATTAAGGCCAAGGGTTTCTGAATCAACCGCGACCGCGCTTGCGGTTTCGTATGTTTTCAGATCAGGAAGATCACCCTTGTGGTACCGGATGGTCATGCTGCGTCGTCTCCTGTTGCTTGGCTGGCAGTGCTTTATAACGCGCCATGTTTGACCGTCAGGTAAAACATGCTGCCGGTTGTGGCAAGCAGATTGCTGCAGCGAAACGTTGACCATGGTGAGCGAAAATGCGCGCAGACTTATTTCTCGACGCGGAAAACCTCGTGACAGGATTTGCAGGTTCCCGCCATTTCGGCAAAGCTGGACATGATTGTTTTCCGGTCGGCACCAGACCTGGCGCCGTCGCCTAGCTTGAGTGCGGACACTCTCAAACGTTCCGCCAATTGCGAAAAATCATTCCATTGTTTCCAGATCGCCGGGCTTGCCTCTGTTGGAGATTGCAGGCTGCCTTCCGGAAATAATCGTGTCATCGCCTCTCCTGCATGATCGGCAACAACCGTGCCCGCCTTTGCGACGGCCTCTCCATCGTAAGGGATTTCTTCTTTCAGCATCCGGCCGACCGTTTTCACGTTCCTGCTGATTTCGGTCATGGCATCCATGCGCTCCTTCACGACACCCATGGCACCGCTATGGGCCCAGGCAACGGCCAGGCTCCAAAGGCCGGCCGACATCGTGAACACAACGCAAACAAGGCTTCTGTTCATCACCCTTACCCGTCCTCTCCCGACGTGTTCCAGGGGCCGATTTCCCCCGCAAGGTCATCAATAATCGGACAGTCCGGACGGTTGTCACCATGGCAGGCGGCAGACAGTTTTTCCAGGACCCGCTTGAGGGACATCAGTTCTTCGATCTTGCGCTCGACTTCCAGGATCTTTGCGCGGGTAAGAGCCTTGACGTCAGCGCTCGCACGATTTCGATCCTCGTAAAGCGACAGCAGGTCACGGCACTCGTCAATCGAAAATCCCAGGTTTCTTGCCCGTTGCAGAAAGGTCAGCCTCTGAACATCCGTTTCAGAAAAATCCCGATAACCGTTACCGCTGCGGGTCGGTTCGACAAGACCGATTTCCTCATAATAGCGGATCGTCTTGGCGGGCAGACGGCTCAATTCGGAAGCTGTGCCTATGTTCATGTTTGCTGACTCACAGTTTCAAACTGCGCAAACGCAGCGCGTTGCCGATAACGGAGACAGAAGAAAGGCTCATCGCCGCCGCCGCGAGCATCGGAGACAACAATACCCCGAAGACGGGATAAAGCACGCCTGCTGCGATCGGGACACCAACGGAATTGTAGGCGAACGCGAAAAACAGATTTTGCCGGATGTTACGCACGGTCTCGCGGGCCAGGGTGCGGGCGCGCAATATGCCCTCAAGATCGCCTTTCAGCAGCGTCAGCCCGGCGCTTTCGACGGCGACATCGGCACCGGTCCCCATGGCCAGGCCAACATCCGCAGCTGCAAGTGCGGGCGCATCATTGACGCCGTCACCCGCCATCGCCACAACGTGCCCCTTCGACTTGAGATCTTCCACCAGCTTCTGCTTGCCTTCGGGCAATACGCCGGCCCAGACGTCATCAATTGCGAGCGCCGCTGCGACTGCGTCTGCGGTGGGTTTTGCATCGCCTGTTGCCATAACAATCTTGACGCCATCGCGGTGCAGAGCATCAATCGCTGCCTTGGCATTTTTCTTCACCGGATCCGCGACAGCTATGACGCCCTGCACAAAGACCTGCCCGCCAAATTCCTGGACGAGATACATCGCGGTCTTGCCAAGTGCGGACAATTCTTCGGCACGCTCGGACATTTCAGCAATGTCTGCCCCCGCTTCATTCGCAAACTGGCTGTTCCCTAGGAAAACGCGGCTTCCGCCGATCTTAGCGGTAACCCCTTTGCCTGTTATGGACTGGAACTCTTCTGTCTGCGGTAAAACGAGTTGCCGCGCATTTGCAGCACTCAAGATGGCTTCGGCAAGCGGATGTTCCGAGCCCTTTTCAAGCGCCCCTGCAAGCTCCAGAACCTGATCTTCCGTCACGCCGGAAGCCGGCAGTATATCGCTGAGAACCGGCCGACCCTCTGTCAGCGTACCGGTCTTGTCGACAACGATCGTATCAACTTGGGCAAGACGCTCAAGACTTTCAGCCTCCTTTACGAGAACGCCTGCCTGTGCGCCCCGGCCTGTTGCAGTCATGATCGACATTGGTGTCGCCAATCCGAGCGCACAGGGACATGCGATGATCAAGACAGAGACTGCCGCGATGACGGCATGCACCAGAGAAGGACTGGGACCTAAAATGAGCCAGACACAAAATGCCAATACCGCGATGGCAACAACTGTGGGAACGAAGTAACTGGCAACGCGGTCCGCGAGACCCTGGATCGGTGCGCGTGAGCGCTGCGCTGACGCGACCATGTCGACGATTTTCGCAAGCATCGTATCCGCACCGACGTGCTGCGCTTCCATCACGAAAGTTCCGGTCTTGTTGAGCGTACCACCGGTCACATGGTCTCCCACTCCCTTTGCGACTGGAAGCGGTTCACCGGTTACAAGACTTTCATCAATCGATGACACCCCGTCCAGGACGATGCCATCCACCGGAACCGAGTCGCCTGGGCGCACGCGCAACCTGTCGCCTGAAAGGATGTTTTCGAGAGGGGCGTCATATTCCTCGTCGTCGTCCACAATGCGCCGGGCCGTTTTCGGGGCAAGATCAAGCAGGGCGCGAATGGCATCTCCCGTTCGTTCCCGTGCGTTCAACTCGAGCACCTGACCGACGAAGACCAGCGCGACAATCACAACGGCAGCTTCAAAATATACCGGCAGATGCCCGCTTGTCCCCTTCAGCGTATCTGGAAACAGAAACGGCATGAAAGCCGCCGTCATGGAATAAAGGTAGGCCGCGCCCACCCCGATCATGATCAGGGTCCACATGTTGAAGTGGCGGGTGACGAGTGAGGTCCAGCCCCGCTGGAAAAACGGGAGAGCTGCCCACAGGACCACAGGCGTTGCCAGAATTGCCTCCAGATAGATCGCAAGACCTTCACCAATCCAGTCGCGTATCGGCACACCAACCATCGGGCCCATCGTCAGAATGAGCAAAGGAATGGCCGCAAGAACGCTTACCCATAGCCGCCGGGTAAAGTCGATCAGTTCATGATTGGGTTCGTCGGAAACACCACTCATCGGCTCCAGGGCCATACCGCAAATAGGGCAAGTGCCGGGACCTTCCTGAACGATCTCGGGGTCCATCGGACATGTGAACAGCGCAGCAGAGCCTGACTGCTCCGCTTCCAGCCGTTTCTTTTTCTCGCTGTTCCCGGAAAGATAAAAGTAAGGGTCGGTCTCGAACCTGTCGTGGCATTTCGGATTGCAGAAATGATATTCGCGGCCCTTGTAACGCAGGGCCGGCTTGCCCTTTCCAAGCTTCACCGACATCCCGCATACGGGGTCGGTCGCAGTGTCTGCCTGGTTCACTTCATCCGGGGCGACGGCGGTTTCCTGCATGACTTTGCTTTTCTTTCGCGGTTTAGTTCTTTTCCAGATAAGGCTTCCAGTCACTGGAAGGTCAATCGGAAAAACCACGTAGTCGGCTCAGTACCGTCTCACAAATCAAACAGCTTCGCGTTTGAGGCTGGCCATCAGATTGTGGAATTTTTCACCCTGCACGGCGACATGATTGCGCAACGCATTGGCCGCTTGCTCCGGCTCCCCGCGCGCCAGCGCGTCGACAATTGCTTCGTGCTCAGCCATTGACTGGGCCATGCGGCCTCTGAATTTCAGCTGTTGACGCCGAAAAGGTTTCAGGCGCTTGTGCAGTTTTGCCGCTTCCTGCTCCAGAAAGCTGTTGCCGGATTGGCGGTAGATCGTTTTGTGAAAACGCTCGTTTTCGATGTAATAACCATCGGTATCCTTCTCTTCGACAGCCATCTGGCAACGGGCATTCGCGTCCCGAAGCTCTTCAATTGCAGCATCGGAAATCCTGCGTGCAGCCAAACGGCCGCATACGGCTTCCAACTCCGCCATGACCTCGAACATTTCCATCAGCTCGATTGGCCCCGGTTGACGTACGAATGCTCCCCGGCGCGGAACGAGTTCGACCAGACCTGATAGCGCCAAGCGCTGGAATGCCTCGCGCAACGGTGTGCGGGAGACGCCGAACTTCTCGGCAAGGCGTACTTCGTCAAGACGGTCGCCGTCCTGAAAAACACCGCTAAAGATATGCTCTTCCAGCGTTTCAGCAATGTTGTCGGCGCGTCGTTGTTCCATAGCTTTCTTGTAGTTCGATCGCACATAAAACGCAAACTTGAGTTTTTTGTATACAAGATTATTGACTAAAAATACAGAACGCCCGTAAGCTGGAGGCGTCCAATCAGGCAGATGCCTACTGGACACTTCGGGAGGAAATTATGAAATCAATTATGAAAGGCGCGGTGGCAGCCCTTGCCATCATGAGCTCGGCAACGCTGGTTCAGGCGACAGAACTGCGTTTGTCGCACCAATGGTCCAACAAGGACGTCCGCCACCAGGTGGCGCAGATCGTGGCGGATGAGGTCGCTGCCGCAGATGTTGATCTTGAGATAAAGATCTTTGGCTCGAAATCCCTGTTCAAGCCGCGCGAGCAGTACAAGCCCCTCAGCCGCGGCCAGCTCGACATGACTGTGTTTCCGTTGAGCTACGCCGGAGGTCAGCAGCCAGCCTATAACCTCACGCTAATGCCTGGGCTCGTAAAAAACCACGACCATGCGGCCCGTCTCAGCGACTCACCGTTCATGGATGCCCTTGAGGCAAAAATGGCTGACGATGACGTCATGGTTCTGGTCCACGGCTATCTGGCCGGAGGATTTGCAGGAACCGACAAGTGCATCACCAGCCCCGATGACGTCAAAGGTCTGCAGACCCGCGCCGCAGGCAAATCCTTCGAACAGATGCTTGCCGGAGCAGGTGCGTCAATCGCCTCCATGGCCTCTTCGGAGATCTACAATGCGATGCAGACCGGCGTTCTGCAGGCCGCAAACACGTCGTCTTCGTCGTTCGTGTCCTACCGCATCTACGAACAGGTCAAATGCTATACACCTGCGGGCGAAGTTGCCCTCTGGTTCATGTATCAGCCACTCCTGATGAACAAATCGACCTTCGAAGGCCTGAATGAGGCGCAACAGAAGGCTCTTCTTGCGGGCGCCGAAAAGGCCGAAGCATTCTACCTCGCAGAAGCAAAGAAACAGGATGCGGCATCCGTCCAGGTCTTTGAAGAGGCCGGCGTTGAAATTGCGGAAATGAGCCCGGAAGATTTCGACGCCTGGCGTAAACTGGCAATGGAGACGTCTTACCAGAAGTTCGTTGAGGAAGTGCCGGACGGACAGGACCTGCTCGACAAGGCTCTTGCAGTAGAATAACGCACCAGCTGGCGGCCAATGGCCGCCATGCTTTTTCTTTCAATCCCGGACCTTGAGGGAGTCGGTAATGGCCGGCCAAAGCTCCGCTGTTGTCGCACGCACGGGAAACAATCCTTTCCTGCGTGCCGTCGCAGCTCTCTCAACCCTGGCAGGCTGGTGTGCGTCGGCCATGATCGTTGCGGCCGTCGCAATCACCTGCCAGATGATCTTTGTGCGCTTCGTCCTCAACGGGTCCACAGTCTGGCAGACCGAGGCGGTGATCTACCTCGTGATCGCGGCGACCCTGATTGGACTGCCCTATGTTCAGCGCTTGCGCGGGCATGTGAATGTGGATCTCATTCCGCTTTCGCTCGGCCCCCGGGCCCGGTTCGCACTTGCCATGCTCACATCCTTGCTGTCGATCGTCATCGTTTCGATCATGCTGTGGTACGGCTTTGAATACTGGCATTTCGCCTGGGACCGGGGCTGGCGCTCCGACACGGTCTGGGGCGTCCGGCTGTGGATCCCTTACCTCTCCATCCCGATCGGCTTCGGCCTGCTCCTGCTTCAGCTGATCGCTGACCTTGTGGCCGTTCTGACCGGAACCGACAAACCGTTTGGACTGGAGTAACGGCGATGGATCCTCTTCTTCTCGGTGCAATCGTCGCCATCGCCACGATCCTGGTGCTCTTCTCCGGTGTCTCGGTCGCCATCGGGCTGCTGATCGTTTCCGCTGGTTTCCTGATCATCTTCGACGGCCCCCGCTCGTTGGAGCTCATGCCTGAAATCCTGTTCGGCAAGCTCGATAATTTCGCGCTTCTGTCGATCCCCATGTTCATCATCATGGGCGCATCGATCGCATCGACACGCGCAGGTGCTGATCTCTACGAGGCGCTTGAAAGGTGGTTGACCCGGGTTCCGGGCGGACTGGTCGTCTCGAACCTCGGTGCATGTGCCCTCTTCGCGGCCATGTCCGGCTCGTCGCCGGCGACATGCGCCGCCATCGGCAAGATGGGCATTCCGGAAATGCGCAAGCGCGGCTACCCGGACGGCGTCGCTGCCGGGTCCATCGCCGCAGGCGGCACGCTCGGCATTCTGATCCCGCCCTCCGTCACGATGATCGTCTATGGCATCGCGACAGAAACGTCGATCGGCCGTCTGTTTCTCGCTGGTGTCATACCAGGCTTGCTCTTGGTGGGCCTGTTCATGGCCTGGTCGCTTTACTCGACCTGGCGTTCGGGCGAAGGCGGACGATTGAGTTCAGGCAGCTACAGCTGGGGGGAGCGGCTTGAAATCCTGCCGCGCGTTCTGCCCTTCATCGCCATTATCCTGGGTGTGCTCTATGCCATGTATGGCGGTGTTGCGACACCGTCGGAAACGGCAGCGGTCGGGGCGCTCCTTTGCCTCCTGATCGCGATGATCATTTACAAGCTCTGGCAACCGCAGGCACTTTGGGTGGTCCTGCGCGACAGCACCAAGGAATCGGTGATGATCCTCTTCATCATCGCTGCTGCCGGTGTTTTCTCCTACATGCTCAGCTCCCTTTTCATCACGCAATCGATCGCGGAATGGATCGGTACGCTCGATGTCAATCGCTGGGTCCTGATGGGTGCCGTCAACATCTTCCTGCTGATCGCCGGCTTCTTCCTGCCGCCGGTCGCCGTGATCCTGATGGCAGCGCCAATCCTGCTTCCGATCATCACGACAGCCGGTTTCGACCCCATCTGGTTTGCCGTCGTTTTGACGATCAATATGGAAATCGGGCTGATATCTCCACCAGTCGGGCTGAACCTTTATGTCATCAACGGTATAGCCCCGGACATCTCCCTGAAAACGATCCTGACTGGATCCTTGCCATTCGTTGGATGCATGGTGCTTGCGATCATTCTACTTTGCATCTTTCCAGAGCTGGCGACCTGGCTTCCAGACGTTGTCATGGGCCGAGCCGTATGACCCTGCTCGCCGACCTGCTTGCCACCGTCTTCGAGCGCCGTTACCGGCAACCGGCCCGTCATCTGCGAAACGACAGGCCGCTTGAGGAACTGGCGAGCGATCTGGTCGGCTCTGCGGGCGAAACCACAGGGCTCGCACTCGCACAGGATATCCTGTCGGGTTACGAAAACCTGGACGATGAGGAAAAGCTCACCTTCTTCCGCAACATTGCCGGCCGGCTCAATATCAACCCGGAGAAGGTAAGAAGTGCTCTGGACGCCTATGAGGGACGCCCTTCCAAGGCAACATACCGGGATTTCATGATTGCCGCAGAACCACGCAGGCAGGAGCTTTTCCGGCGTTTGAACAAGGTGCCGGGCGCAACCGGAACCCTGGTCAACATGAGGGCGGACCTTTTGCGGCTCGGCAATGCCGACCCGGAACTTGATGCACTCGATCTCGACTTGCGACACCTATTTTCGTCCTGGTTCAACAGGGGATTTCTGGTTCTAAGGCCGATCAACTGGGAAAGCCCGGCTCATATCCTTGAAAAAATCATCGCCTATGAAGCCGTCCATGCCATTCACAGCTGGGACGATCTTCGACGGCGCCTGGAACCGGCGGACAGGCGCTGTTTTGCGTTCTTTCATCCATCCATGCCGGATGAACCGTTGATCTTTGTCGAGGTCGCCTTGATGAAAGGTATCGCAAGTTCCATCCAAACGCTCCTGGCCGAAGACCGCGATGCGCATGCGGCTGAAGACGCGGATACAGCTATATTCTATTCGATCTCCAATTGTCAGGCGGGATTGGCGAGCATCTCCTTTGGAAATTCACTGATAAAGCAGGTCGCCTCGGATCTGTCCGCAGAACTTGCCCGGCTGAAGACTTTCGCAACCCTGTCGCCAATTCCGGGACTGGCGAAATGGCTTGACCTGGAAGGTATTGATTGGGGCCCCGCCACACCGGAGGAGATGAAAGCGGTAGCTGCGCACTATCTCCTGACCGCTAAATCACTTGGCGGCCAGCCGTTCGACCCGGTTGCCCGGTTTCATCTCGGTAACGGCGCAATTGTCCATGCAGTCCACGCGAACGCCGATGTATCGGACAAGGGGCGCGAACAATCCGGTGGAGCGATGGTGAATTACCTTTACGACCTTACAAAAGTCGCCCAGAACCACGAAAATTTTGCAACGACACAGGAAGTGGTGGCCACAGACGCGGTCAAATCACTTGCCAGGCCCGCTGCGCTCGATCAGATAAGAAAAGGTAACACAGATGCCTAACCCGCTTTTCGACAAGCTTTTCGGCGTTCATGCTGGCAAAACATTGCCATTTCTCCGTCTTTTAGATGGTCAGATAGTCACGTTTCAGGACTTCCTGGCGAAAACGGCACGGATCGCAAATGCCCTGAGCTCTTTCGGGCTGGTGGCGGGTGACCGCGTGGCCGCCCAGGTGGAGAAGTCTCCCGAGACCCTCGCTCTCTATGCAGCCTGTGCACAGGCAGGTCTCGTGTTCTTGCCGCTCAACACGGCCTATACGGTCGATGAACTGACCTATTTCATCGAAAACAGCGGTGCTTCGCTTGTGGTCTGCGACGCCAGAAGCGTCGAAGAGCTTGCTCCGGTAGCAGAGCATCTGGGCGCAAAGCTTGAAACACAAAATGCTGACGGTGGCGGCTCCTTGAGCGAAAAGGCGGCCGGTATGCCAACGGTTTTTTCGACCGTGGACAGGACCGGTGAAGACCTTGCCGCGTTTCTTTATACGTCCGGCACCACGGGCCGTTCCAAGGGCGCCATGCTGACGCAAAACAACCTGTTGTCGAATGCCGAAACCCTTGTGAATGAATGGCGTTTTACCGAACAGGACGTTCTCCTGCACGCGCTGCCCATCTTCCACACCCACGGGCTTTTTGTTGCGACCAATGTGACGCTGGCCGCCGGTGGAAGCATGATCTTTTTGCCGAAGTTCGATCTGGACGAACTCATTGAGCATATGCCTCAAGCTACGTCGATGATGGGTGTCCCGACATTCTATTCGCGCCTTCTCCATGATCCGAGGTTCACGGAAGAACTAGCTTCGCACATGCGTCTTTTCGTTTCCGGATCTGCACCGCTCCTGGCGGAAACGCATGTTCAGTTCGAAGAACGCACAGGTCACCGGATCCTCGAACGTTACGGCATGACCGAAACCAACATGAACACGTCCAATCCCTATGACGGCGAACGGCGTGCCGGAACAGTCGGCTTTCCCTTGCCGGGTGTCGAACTCAAAATCACGGACCCGGAAAGCGGGGCAACATTGCCTCAAGGTGATATCGGCCAGATCGAAGTGCGCGGCCCCAATGTCTTCAAGGGGTATTGGCAAATGCCGGAAAAAACCGCTGCAGAGCTGCGTGCAGACGGGTTCTTCATTACCGGGGATCTGGGCCGAATAGACGAAGACGGCTACGTCCACATTGTCGGGCGCAACAAGGATCTCATCATCTCCGGCGGCTATAACATTTATCCCAAGGAGATCGAGCTTGTGCTCGATGACCAGCCGGGCGTTCTGGAAAGTGCCGTAATCGGCGTTCCGCATCCGGATTTCGGTGAAACTGTCCTTGGCGTTCTGGTGCCGGAAAAGGAAGCGGCACCGGATCTTGATACAATCCAGGATGCTGTGAAGGCCCATCTTGCCCGGTTCAAGCATCCGAGAAAACTCATCGTCCTTGATGAATTGCCTCGCAACACAATGGGCAAGGTGCAGAAAAATGTCCTGAGAGACGCCTACAAGGATATGTTCGCGCTGGCTTGATCGGCGATCAGTCCGCGCGTCCAACGGTATCATCAACCCCAATCGCTTTTCGAAGCGATTGACTTGGTGAAGCGCGCAGACTAGCATTCGGCATCAATTTCACATGTACCGAGGGAGGATCAAAATGACGTTTTTTAGATATCATGATCGAACCCGCGGTCCCGTCCAGGCCCTGCAAACGCGTTTGTAGGGCTGATCGTAGGACACCAACAAGTCACGACGATCTGCCCAGAAGGCAGCCAAAACGGCTGCGTCTCCCGGTTTGAAAGTTGTGCCACATGTCTTTGATCAATCTGCGCAATCTTGGCGTTTTTCTCTCTGCACCCCTGTTTGAAAACCTGAATCTTTCCCTTGGAAAGACCGACCGGATTGGCCTTGTCGCCGCCAACGGCACCGGCAAATCCACGCTGTTGCGCGTTATCGCCGGCGAGGCCGAGCCAACCCATGGCGACATCACAACCATGCGCGGCCTTAAGACAGCATTAGTCAGCCAGGATGTTCCGGACGGCCTAATGCAGCTCACGTTCTATGAGGCGGTTCTGTCCGCACTGGATAGCGAGCAGGCTGACAGCGAAAGCTGGCGTGTCGACATTGTTCTTCATGACCTCCAGGTTCCCGAAGATCTCTGGCAGCGGCCATTGCGCAATCTTTCGGGCGGCTGGCAAAGAGTGGCGCTGCTGGCGCGCGCATGGGTCGGAGACCCGGATGTTCTCCTGATGGATGAACCGACGAACCACCTCGACCTGAACCGCATCGGCGTGCTTCAAAACTGGCTCTCGATCGTTGCACGCGGAACGCCGATGATTGTCGCCAGCCACGACCGGGCATTTCTCGATACCGTTACGACCCGAACGCTTTTTCTGCGGCGTGAACAGCCGGTTTTGTTCGACCTTCCCTATTCCAGTGCGCGGCAATCTCTTGCAGAGCAGGACAGTGCAACCGCCAGGCGTTTTGAGAACGAGCTTGCGAAGGCAAATCAGCTCCGCCGGAAGGCCGCAAAGCTGAAAAACATCGGCACCAATTCCGGCTCCGATCTGCTGCTCAACAAAACCAAACAGCTGAAGGAAAGAGCCCAGAAAATCGAAGACGCAGCCCGGCCCGCCGAAGCGCAGCGCTCTGCAGGGAAAATCCGTTTGGACACATCCACGGCACATGCCAAAGCGCTGGTCACGATCGCCGAAGGCGGTGTCGGCCTCCCGAACGGACATTCCTTGTTTCGTCTCCCCAGGCTCTGGATCAACCCCGGTGACCGGGTTGTCGTTCTGGGTGCAAATGGCGCCGGCAAATCCAGACTGCTGTCGCAGGTCATTTCGTCACTGCAAGAGGACTTGGACAGCATTCGTGTTGCACTTTCGGCCATACCAGGGGTCTCCGATCAGTCGCTGTCCCAGCTCGACACGTTCAAGACCCCATTGCATGCCGTGACACACTCGTCGAACGTCGGCGACCAGAGGGCGCGCGCGTTGCTGGCGGAGGCCGGTCTTCACATTGACCTCCAGGAAAGACCGATGACCGTTCTCTCCGGGGGCCAGCGCAGCCGTCTCGCCATGCTATTGTTGCGGCTTAAAAAGCCCAACCTCTACATTCTGGACGAACCAACCAACCATCTCGACATCGACGGCCAGGAAGCCCTTGAACACGAACTCCTCCGTAAAGAGACAACCGCGCTGCTTGTCAGTCACGACCGGACGTTCGTGCGCAATGTCGGTTCGCGTTTCTGGCTCGTCGAAGACAAGAAACTGCACGAAGTCGAAACGCCGGAAGCGTTTTTTGAAAAACAGCTCGGATAGCCTCTGAGGCGATCAGCTCAGCACGACCACCGTCGTACCGAGCGGCACGCGGTCATAAAGATCGATGATGTCCTGGTGCCACATGCGGATACATCCGCTCGAGGCATTGGTCCCGATGCTGCTCGGCTGGTTGGTGCTGTGAATTCGGTAGAGCGTATCCTTGTTGCCCTGCCACAGATAGAGGCCGCGCGCGCCGATCGGATTGCGTGGTCCACCCTCCTGGCCATCCCGGTATTTTTCCAGGCTCGGATCCCGCTCGATCATTTCGTCGGGCGGGAACCACTTCGGCCACTCGCGCTTGAAGCGTATGACCGCCTCGCCGCTCCAGGCAAAACCGGCCCTGCCGACACCGATTCCATAGCGGATCGCCCGTCCGCCGGGCTGGACCAGGTAGAGGAACTTTTTCCGCGGATCGACAACGATCGTTCCAGCCGGATAGCGGGTCGGGTAAAAAACTGTCTGACGCAGATATTTCGGGTCGAACGCCTGATAATCGATCCCGGGAAGGGAAAACCCACCGTCCCGAACGGGTGCGTAAGCTGATGCGTAGTTGGGGGTTCCGTCGGCAAGCGGGGTCAAACCTGCCTGAACCGTCGACTTCTGCTGCCCCTGACAGGCGGCCAGAAGCAGTGGCGCTCCGAAAACCAGATACCGCCGGCTCAGTCCTGTCTTCATTTCCCGATCCCCTGCAATTTGCTCAATCAATTATGTTTCAAAATGTGCCCAAGCCGCCGCTGCAACCAACCCGGCTGCGCGCCGTCAGCGCGGATCAGATCCGGCACAACCCGACTCAAGCCAACATTATTATGGTAAACGGCAAATTAATGACCTCTTCAAGTGTTTGAGACTTCAACTTCGCGTTCTTGACCCACATCTGCTTCTTCTGAACATTGAACACAGGCCCCAGGAAGGTTTGACACGAGCTGCAAATCAGTCCCCTCTGGAGCGTGTTCGAAAGCGCAAAACGCATTAATAAAGACCCTTTAAAGAGCCGACCATGACAACAAGCCCGATGGCTACATATTTTTTCCTGGGGGCTGCAATTGTTGCCGAGGTTGTTGCAACGTCAGCGCTTGCAAAGACGGAGAACTTTACCCGTCTTGTACCCTCACTGATTACCGTGGTCGGATATGCCGTCTCCTTCTGGCTGCTGTCCTTTCCGATCCGGGTCCTGCCGACCGGGATCGTCTACGCCATCTGGTCAGGTGCCGGTATCGTGCTGATCACAATGGTCGCCTGGCTCGCCTTCGACCAGAAACTCGATTTGCCGGCCATTCTAGGTCTTGGCCTGATTGTCGCCGGTGTTGTGATTATCAACATGTTCTCGAAATCCGTCGCTCACTAGCAGGCCTCAAACGCCAGGGCCCAAATGCAATCTTGCTCGACCGGGCCGCGTTGAGTACGCTTACCAAGTGAAGCTTGTTTGCGCGCGCTGCTTTGGAAGCTGCCGCGCACAAGAAAGGGCGGGCGCGGATGCACAGACACTTGCTGCTTTTCGCTTTCGCTTGTTTCCTCACCTTTGGTACGCAGCAGCATCCTTTTGCGCAGACAGCGCCCGGTTATGCCGGCTCTCAAGCCTGCAAGGCCTGTCACAGTCAAGAATTCTCGAACTGGCAGTCGAGTCACCATGCCAAGGCCTGGACGCTGCCCACGCAGGACACCGTCAAAGGTGATTTCGAGAATGCGGAGTTCGCACACCAAGGCAGAACAACCAGGTTCTTTCGTGAAGGCGACGGCTATTTCATTGAAACAACCGACATCTCCGACGGGACGAAGGTTCTGGAGGTCATCGGTGTCGCCGGCATCGAACCTCTGCAGCAGTATCTGGTTGATACCGGCAGCGGGCATGTTCAATCTTTTGATGTCGTTTGGGACCGGCAAAAAGAACGCTGGTATCACCTTTATCCGGAACAGGACCTCCCTCCAGGAGATGGTTTCCACTGGACCGGTCCTTACAAAAACTGGAACGCGCGCTGTGCGGAATGTCACGCGACCGGATTTGAAAAGAACTATGATCCCCGCACACGATCCTATAGCAGCGTGCATGCCGAAATAGGCGTCGGATGCGAGGCATGCCATGGCCCGTCGGAAGCACATGTCGGTAGGCACAGTACTCCGGAGACTTATGACCCCAACGCCTATGCCGGAACGGATGAAAACGGGTTTCTGTTTCGTTTTTCTCCTGCGGGCGCTCAAACGGAAATTCAGCAATGCGCCGGCTGCCATTCACGGCGCGAGCCCTTCCAGGACGGCAATCCGGTTCCTGGGACCGGTTTTCATGATGCCTATCGCCTCGCGTTGCTGCGTGAGGGACTTTACCACGCCGACGGCCAGATCCTGGACGAGGTCTACGTATACGGGTCCTTTTTGCAGTCGAAGATGCACGAAAAGGGTGTTCGGTGTTCCGATTGCCACGAACCGCACAGTGGTAATCTGATTTCCGAGGGCAACGCCGTTTGCACGCAATGCCACTCCGAGGCCGGAAACCCGCGCTTCCCCTCGCTTGCACTCAAGACATATGACGATCCTGCGCACCATTTCCATGCACAGGGCACGGAAGGAGCATCATGTGTGGCCTGCCACATGATTGAGCGCACTTACATGGGGGTTGACGGTCGGCGGGACCATTCCTTTCGTATTCCACGGCCAGATCTTACTGCTCGAATCGAAACACCAAACGCCTGCAACGATTGCCATATCGACAAGGCCCCTGACTGGGCCGCAGACGTGCTGGAAAGCGCATTCCCGCAGAGCGCGCACCGCAAGCCGCATTTTTCCGAGGTGTTTGAAAGGGCGAGAACCGGCGGTAGCGGTCTTGGTGCCGATCTGGCAAAAATTGGGCTCCACAAGGACTTTCCAGGAATTGTCCGGGCCTCGGCGCTCGACCTGCTGCGAAGCCGTGCCTCAATGGAAGACCTCGACAGGATCACGGTTCTTTTAAGCGACCCGGACCCGCTTGTGCGTGCCGCCGCAGTGCGCCTGCAGGCGTTCCGCCCGGCGCCGGATCGCGCCGAAGCGCTGGAAAAAACACTCACAGATCCGGTGAAGTCCGTCCGGCTTTCAGCTGCCCGGGTGATGCTTGGCGTGCCGGTTCAGGATGAGACGCTGAGTCAACACGTGCAACGGGGAATGCAGGAGTGGCAACGGTCGCTGTCCGCGAGGCTCGATTTTCCGGAGACCCATATGGTCATTGGCGGAACTGCGCTGACGCTGAGAAATCCCCGCGCGGCCGTGAACGCGTTTCAGGAAGCCACAAATCTCGACCCCCAACTCGCCGAAGCCTGGGTCATGCAGGTGCGCTTACATCTGGCTGCAAACGACTACGCATCTGCTGAATTCACACTGCAAAAAGCGCTTAACAATATTCCCGACAATCCGGAATTACTTCAACTAAAACGTCAGTTTAGTCAGTAGTAATTACAATGAAAATTTATTCGAATTTGGCTTAATACGAACGCACTGGTATTTTCAGCAAACAAAAAGCTGACCCCATGTCAAAAAAGCCAGTTAGGGCTGTTGACGCTGCGGTAAATTCGTCCTCTGATTGAGACGCCTCTAACCAAACTATTGGGATGCTTTACCTTTTGGTATGCGCCTAAATAATCTGGGACGAACAAAGCCATGACATTTGGATTAAGATTCTCTGTGCGAAAGCTCGCCGTTGGCGCAATCGGAGCGCTTGCACTGGCGAGTGCGATGCCGGCTTTTGCGCAAACCGGCGAAAAACCCAATATCCTTGTGATTTGGGGAGATGACGTCGGACAATCGAACATCTCCGCCTACACGATGGGCCTGATGGGTTACCGGACGCCGAACATCGACCGTGTCGCCAATGAAGGCATGATTTTCACAGACTATTACGGTGAACAATCATGCACCGCAGGCCGTTCGTCCTACATCATGGGCCAAAGCGTCTTCCGGACAGGATTGTCCAAAGTCGGACTGCCGGGCGCTGATCTGGGCATGCAGGAAGAAGATCCGACAATTGCCGGATTGCTGAAGGCCCAGGGATACGTCACGGGCCAGTTCGGCAAGAACCATCTTGGCGACAAGGACGAACACCTGCCGACCAATCACGGCTTCGATGAGTTTTTCGGAAATCTCTACCACCTCAACGCGGAAGAAGAACCGGAAAACGCCGACTATCCCGGCGATACCGTGATGCCGGACGGCAGGACGTTCCGGGAGACATATGGGCCCCGTGGCGTCATCAAATCGTCTGCGGACGGTTCCATCGAGGACACGGGACCGCTGACCAAAAAGCGCATGGAAACGGTTGACGAGGAAACGGTTGCCGCGGCGATCGATTTCATTCGCCGTGCGCATGACCAGAACCAGCCCTTCTATGTCTGGTGGAACGGAACGCGTATGCATTTCAGGACCCACGTGAAGCCTGAAATGATGGACCAGGCCAAGGAGATCACCGGCCATAACGTCGATGAATATACGGCAGGCATGATCGAACACGACCTGCATGTCGGCCAGCTTCTCGATCTTCTTGATGAACTCGGGATCGCCGACAACACCATCGTTCACTACTCGACCGACAATGGCCCGCACTACAACACCTGGCCGGATGCTGCCGCGACGCCGTTCTTTGGCGAGAAGAACACCAACTGGGAAGGCGGCTGGCGGGTACCATCCATGGTGCGCTGGCCCGGCCAGATCGAAGCCGGTGCCGTTTCGAACGAGATCATGCACCACATGGACTGGTTGCCAACCTATCTTGCAGCTGCAGGTGTCCCAGACATCAAGGAACAGCTGATAGAAGGCGGCGTCCAGGCGATCGGGCGTGAGTACAAGGTTCACCTGGACGGCTATAACTTCCTTCCTCACCTGCTCGGTGAAACAGATGCAGGTCCGCGCCGCGAAATCTTCTACTTCTCGG